>JAHIWG010000135.1 GCA_018816345.1 Spirochaetota bacterium
ATAGGTATGAACCCCGCGATGGCTATCGCCGCCATGAGGCCTAGGTAGGTCGCGAGGCTTGCCTCCGTCCCGATAGCGCAGGCTTCCATATCGGCCGCCGCCTGAGCCTCCAGGGCCTCGTATTCCGCCCTGCTCGACCAATATGAGAAGGCGTCGTAGGTTGAATCGCCTTGCTGGCTAGGCGCCGCCGGGCGTTTCATGCCTCCGGAGACTTGAAGCGCGAGGTAGCTCTCGAACATGGAGCGCTCCTCGTCGCCCATCCCCTCGTACGCCTCGCGCCTCCTCGACGATAGCTCCCCCGCCCGATAGGCTTGGACTATTTCCGATAGAGTGCTGCCTAGGAAGGTGAATGTCTGCCCGCCTATATTTGACTCGTCGATCGAGCTATCCTTGAAAGCGATAAGCGAACCGAAATCTGAGTCCTCCGCCGAGAGGCGCGATAATACGTGATCTCTCGCGTACCCCCATTCCCTCGCCTTCGCTTCATCGAAATTCTGCCCGGACATCCATGAGACGAGCCCCTCTACGCTTCTATCGAAGGCGGTAGATACGTGCCTCGCCCCTTGAGATACCGAGCCGGCCGACCCGAAGTACTCGTCTAGCTCGGAGGCCGTCGAAGCCTCCTCGAAGGCGAACCCGGCTCCGTAGGCCAGGCGCAATCGTCCTCCCGTATCTATTCTCAAGTACGCGTCGAAGGAGGACGCGGGGCGCTCCGCTCGTATAGTCCCGTACGACTTCATATAGTCGTCGTACGCTACCTGGTTTAGCCTATATTCATTCCTAAGCGCTCCGGCCAGGGCGTCGCGGGCCTTGGCCGCGAGCATCGCGCCGCGATACGTTTCCTTGTACTCGTCATAGGCCGCCCGATACTCTGGTTCGAGGAAGGCTCTTCCTTCTTCGCCCTCGTCGTAAAGGCCCTCGAGGGCCGAGCGCGCCATGGTCGCCCGGGCGCTCGACGACTCCGCGTACGACAGCTCCTCCGACGGGCTCCTATACGGAGAGCCGGAGATCTCCGACTCCTCGGATCCGAGGTACGCGGTGCTGGCCCAGCGCCGGATCGCGTCCTCCTTCTCGAGTTCGTACCTAGACGATTCCAGCGACGAGAAGCGGGCCTTCGTTTCCGCGTACGCGCGATCGTATGACTCCCCGGCGGTCCTGAACGCCGTCGCGGCTTCCTCGTATCTCGCCATCGCGGCGTCGCTTGAGTCGCGGGCGGTCTTCGTCTGGGAGCTAAGCCCGTCTAGGCGAGCCTCGACGGCGTTCGTATCCGAGACGATATCGTAGGCCGCCCCTAGCCTAGCGATCTCCGAAGCGACTAGCCTCCTACGATACTCTAGGCCCGAACGCTCGCTTAACGCCTCCGCGTACTCCCGCGACGCGACCGCGGGCGCGAGGACTATAGCCGACGAGTCGAAAAGCGCCCTAGGATCCGAGATATATCTCTGGCAGGCCGAAAAGAAGTCCGCGAACGCCTCGGGCGCGGGTGCTATGGAGGAGTCGAAGCCGCCCCAAGACGCGAGCGCCTCGCGTAAGGCCATCGTCCTACCGAACGCGGCCTCGGACGCGTCGGCGAGCGAGCCCTCGATCCACGAAGCGGCGGCCTTGGGGACCGACAGGGGATCCGCCTCGGGATCGCCCGGCTCGCCGGGGAGGGGCGGCCGGTCGTCGGCGGGCGCCTGGGAGCACGCCTCGGTCAACGCGGCCCCGCGCAGGAACTCACGCCAATGCCTTTCGCCGCCAGCCGCCGACGAGTCCTGGGCCGCGGCGGCTCGCTCGGCCGAGATAGAGTATGATAATAGAGCCGCGTCCTTCCTCGCCGCCGACTCGAGCGCCTCGGCCTTTCCTGACAGCGCCCCGACGAACCATCTATAGAACGGGTCGCCCGGCTCGGAAGGAAAGCGCGCCGGGCCCGCCGCCTGGGCCAGCGCGTCGTCTAGGACTCCCGACTCGAGGTACCGAACGAGCCCGATCGCGCCCTGGACGTCGCCGCCGCTCGCGCGCAAGGCCCATGAACAGGCCTCGCCCGAGAATTCGCCGGCGTACGTCGCGCGAAGCCTGGCCATGCCCAGAATCGAACGGCCTCGTTCCGCGGAGGCGGCGCTAGCTCGAGCCGCGGCCGCCTCGAACGATTCCAGCCTGCCGCTTAGGGCGAGCGCCGCTATATAGTGCACGGCGGCGTGCTCGGCGTACCTGCCGTCGGCTAGGCCGAGGAAGCCTTCGGCTATGAAATCGACGGCATGATCGCCCACGACGTATCCGAGGCCCTCGGACGATACCAGGCCGAGCGTCGATACTGCCCAGGATAGGTAGCCCGCGTCCGGCGATATACTGGCTATTGCGGCGGCGAGGCTTCGTTCCGCCGGGGCCGACGCCCCGGCCATATCGGACCGAAGGCGATCGCGATACGCCGCGGCCAGGCTTAACGACGCTCGGGCTTCTTCGCCTACGCGCGTCCTGGCGAGCCCGACGGTCCATGGGTCCTCCTCGTCGCCTAGCGCTATTCCAAGGAGGCGCTCCATCTCGGAGCCGGCGTCCTGTCCCTCGCTGTCGTAATACCCATCGAGCCAGCTGGACTCGCCGGCTGGTCCGCGTAGCGTTAGCTTGAGCAGGTCGCTTCGCGCCGCCTTACTATCGAGAGCGTCGAGTCCCTCGAACACGAGAGTGCGCATCTCATAGGCGACGCGCGCCGTTCGGTTCGCGGCCGCCAGGGCCGCTTCTGAGATCTCCTCGGGATCGACGGTAGACCATAGCGCCGCGAGCCTGAGCTCTAGCGGCCTCCCCGACAAGGTACCTGGATCGCGCTCGTAAAGTATCGCGTCGTCGCGCTTAAGCGATCCCAGCGCTTCGGATACGGCGCGATTCTTCAGGGTTCCCGGGGCTCTGGCGTAGAGCGCTTCCGCGGCCGCCAGCAAGTCATCAGCGACGGAGTCCCAATCGGGACTCTCGCCCAGGTTCCCTACCGAGGCCGCGAGCGATCCGGCCATCAGGCCGACGGCCTGGCAACGGATAGCCTCCAGCTCGGCGCCGCTCCATGACGGATCGGACTGCGCCTCGAATAGAGCCTCGACCGCGTCCCCGCCGGGCCTCGTGACGGAGGATAGTATGGCGTGGAGTCGCGAGGCGCGCGCTCTATGATCGGCTATAGCCTCGCTTATCTTCGACGAGGGGACGGGAGTCGGCAGGCCTAGGCTTAGGCCGCGCAGAGCGGCGTAATCGAAGACGGCGCTCCTCCAGGCTACGAGCTCGTTGGCCATCCATCCCGGGCAGGCGGCGGCGGCCGAGTCTACGGCCGCGTATATCGCTGCGAAGGCCTCGGAGGCGTCCGCTCCCGAGGCGAACGCGGCGGCTATTATAGACGCCGCGCCGGGCAGGTCGCCATCGGGTCCGACGCCTAGACCTAATACGCCGAGCGCCCGGTCCAGCGACGCTATTGCGTCGAGCCGACGCTCTTCTTCAGCCGCGACGGCGATCGGGCGATACCTATCGTACGCCGCCAAGCGGCCGAGCGCCTCGGAAATCGCGGCTTGCTCCGGCGCGAGGAGTAGCGAGGCCATATCTACGCCCGCGGCCGAGAACGAGCCTTCGCCGCGAGCTAACGCCGCGACTATAGGGTCTTCGAACGCGAGCTCCTCGACGGCCGCCCTATACTCCGGTTCGCTCGAGCCCTCGAGCCCGCCCAACGATTCCGAGAGCGCTAGGAGCGAGCCGAGCGCGCGCTCCGCGGAGGCCGCGTCGGGGAAGGCCAACGACGCAAACGGGGAAGCGGCGATGGACATGGCCGCTTGGCCGGCCCCGTCGACGGGCCCGCCGAGGAGTAGGCGTATCGCCTCCGCCTCTAGCCGTGCTCGGCTCGCGAAGGCGAGCCTCGAGGCCTTGTCTATATCTGCGACAAGAGCGTCCCGCGTTCTTCCGGGCGGATAGCCGCGGCCGGTCCTAGCCGCGTACCACGCCTCGAGCGAGCCCGCTCCGAGCAAGGCTATCCCGTCCAGCCTCGAGCCGAGCGCGGCGCCCGCCCGAGCCTTGGCCCCCTCCGCCGCCTTGGCCACTAATTCCATATAGGCATGCTCTAGCCCGGCCTTATCCTCCGGCCCGGATAGACCGTCCGACAGGGAGGACAGCTCGCTTAAGAGCGCTGCTATCATGGCGCTAGCCCGGTCGGTCTCGGGGATCCCGTAGGCCGCGGCGTCGATGGGGGCAGGCGAGGAATCCGCGGGGACGAGGATGCCGGCGTAGGTCTCGGCCAAGGCGTACAGGCTCGGCTCGCCCTCGATCCCGTTTACGGCCTGCCTTAAAGCCTCGCCCGATCGCCCGAGCTCCTCCGCGCGCCCGAGGGCAATCGCCTTCTGCAGGTAGGCCGCGAGCGACGATGCCTCGGTAGGGGGGCCGGCGCGATACGACAAGCCGGAAAGCTCCAGGAGCTCGCGGTATCGGGAGACCATCTCTTTACGGATAAACGCCCCGTCGCCATCCTCGGCGAGCGCGGTCAAGAGGATCGAGTATTCCGCGTTAATCCTGTCGAGAGCCTCGGCGGCGACGGACAGGGCCGAGCGCGCCTCCTCCAGGCCGCCGCTCGCGGCGGCGACCGAGGCGCCGGCCTCCGACAGCGCGTCACGGGCGGTGCCGTATCGCCTCAGAGCCTCGTCGTAGGCCGCCCCGGCCTCCGCGAGCGCTCGGAGGTTCTCCGCCTCGGTCGCCCTGCCCGCGCTCAGGTCGACGGCGTAGTCGTATACCGCGCGCGCTATCCCGGCGCGCTTCTTCCAGTATCCCTCGACTGCCGAGGCTCGGAGCAGCTCGACCTGATACTCGTCGAGGTAGAAATCCTCGCTGGCCGCCCCTTCGGCGAGCGCGTCGCGCAACGCTCCCGCGCCCTCGCCGAGGGCGAGGCCGAAATCCTCGACGAGCCTGTCCCGGGCCTCTATCGCCTTGGCTCTGAATTCGGCTCGCGCGGCCATGCACTCGCGCGCGCGCGCGACGTCCTCCTTCCGCGCGGCGCTAGCGTCGGCCCTAGCCTCCTCGTCAGCCAGCCACGCGTCCAGGGAAGCCGCTCCTATATCCGGGGCGTTCGCGAGCCGTGACAGCCAATACTCGGCGCCTTCCGTCGCGCTCGCCGCGGCCATGGCTGACTGCGCGTAGACGTCGGCCCACGCGCTCGCTCGGGCCGAGCCCGCGACCGCCCGCTCCGCGGCGTCCCGCTCGAACTCGGCCCGAGCGTCGCGTATAGCGCTTTCTAGCGAGTCGCTCGCCTCGGCGAACGCGTCCTCGCCGCTACGTAGCAGGGCGCTGGACTTAGCCTCCCAAGAGCGTTTTTCACCAGCCAGGGCTTCGTACGCCGAGGCCCACGCCGCTTCCCCGTCGGTATAGACTCGAGAGGCGTCGCGCTCCCATTCGAGGCGCCTTACCATGAAGCTCTCCTCGGCGCGGGACCAGGCGGCGAGCCCTCTATCGAACTGATCCTCGAACGCTTCCAGCCATTCGGCCCCGGCTATCGCCAGGTCGCCCTCGCCGCCCCTCGCGGCCTCGATCCTGGCGTTTAGCGACGCGAGCCCTTGGTCGCAGGCCTTCCCCGTCTCCAGGACGAGGGCGGCGGCTATTTCGCTCGCGGCCTCGCTCTCGCTCCTTCTCCTAAGGCTCCGCACGTCGGAGGTCCGCCTGGCGACGAAGAGCCTTTCCTCCCTGGCTACTAGCGCGTCCAATTCCCTGGCGGCCCTTCCGCGCGCCGCAGCCTCCGCTGTCATGACGAGCGCCTCGTAGCGGGCCCTCTCACCGGCCGGGACGTAGGAAAGGAGCTCGGGACGCAGCGACTCGAGACGGGACTTGAATGAATCGAGCGCCTGCGCCGAGGATTCCCTCGCCCTAGCCGCCCACGATTCCCCGTCCTCCGCCAGCGCGTCGCCGCGGCGAGCGTATAGAGGGGAGCCTAGTTCGTCGAGCGCCGCGTTACCGTCAGCGTCGGCGACGTACAGGAACTGGAGATTGGCTGACTCGGTGCCGTCCGTTACCATGGCCCTGAGCCTCGCCGCCTCGCGCCCGAAGAAGCGGTCGCGAAGCCACGCCGCGAATCGCGCGGCGATGTCGTCCGCGGCCCAGGATTCCAAGGCGCGCTTGGCCGGGGCCATCGACTCGGGGTCGGCGTACAGCGCGGCCGCGTCCCGTTCCCAGCGGGCCGTCGCGAACGCGGTCCCCGCCCGCACCGCCGCCAGCCAGCGCTCGGGATCGGCGGCGCGGTCGGCCGCGACGAAGGAGAATTCATACGAAGGCACGTCGAAGCCTCGAGCGGGGGGGTCTTCGGCGAAGGCGACGAGCGCCGATAAGAAGGCCGCGATACCGAGGACGAGTCGGGTCGAACGTAGTCCAGTCATTGTATACTTCCTTCCTTCATGAGGCTCGCCGACGTGGCGGGGCCGTTAAAGAGGCGCGGCGCGGCCGAGGCTAGCGCCGGTATGACGGTCAAGGCCGAGAGGAACGAAACCGCGGTCCCCGTCGCGGCCACGAAGGCGAGGGACCTGACGAGGCCGCTACCGGGATCGGATAGAAAGAGGAACGGCAGCGAGCCCGCCACGCTCGTGGCGCTCGTCGCCGCGAGCGAGCCGATTCGCGCCCTCGTCATCCGATACGCGTCATACGCGCTCGCCGCGCCTGGCCGCGCCGCGACGCGGCGGCGCTCGTCGAACGTCAGGAAGGACGCGTTGACCGACATGCCGGAGACGGCGACGAAGGCGCTGGCGGTGGCGGCGTCCATGGGCGAACCGGAGACGGCCAGCAACAGGGCGGGCACAGCGAGCGAAGGCGGCAGGGCCGCTATAACCGCGAGCGGCGCGCCGAAGGATTCGCTCAAGGCGGCCGCTATCATGAAGGCGAGCGAGGCCGCTAACGCGAACGATGCGCCCGCCCCGCCCAATCGATCAGCGGCCTCTATAGCGTCGCGGTCGAACTCGATCGAATAGCCGGGCGGCAAGGCGACGCCCGATACCGCCGCGTAGAAGGAAGCCCTCGCCTCCCGCGGATCGAGGGGCGCGCAGCGCGCGCTTATCGAGGCGACGCGACGCCTATCAAGTCTCCGTATCCTCGAGACGTCCTTCTCGAGGCCTATCCTCGAGAAGGAATCGACCCTGGCCGCTCCGTTTCCTGTCTGCGCGAGCGTCGCGCCTATATCGCGGGGGCGCGGCTTTCCATCGCGAGAGGCCGCGACGCGCACGTCCGTCTCTCCCGCTCCGTCGACCCGCTTGTACGCGACCGGCCCGAATACGGCGCGCCTGAGCGCGGCGGCGGCGCTCGAGAAGGGTATGCCCATGGCGGCGGAGCGTTCCCTGTCCGGGCGGATAGTCACGTCGCCCGGGCCGTCCTTGAAGTCGAGGACGGTCTGGGCGACGAACGGGAGCGCCGCTACCGCCCGCGCCGCCTCGGCCGCGATGTCGCGGCATTCCCTGTCGTCGTCGCCGGCGACTACCAGGGACCAGGCGCGCTCGTCGCGGGAAGGCCGCGGCACCCAGGCGAAGCCTCCCTGTACGGGCGTTTCCCTCGCGGCCCGAGCGGCCTTCGCGGCCAGGCTCCGGTCGGCGCTCGACTTATCCAGGGAAAGCAGCACCGATCCCGAACCTCGCCTCGCTGTCGACTGAACGCTACCTACGCCCGGCACCTCGGCCAAGGAGAGCGCGTAGCCGGCAAGCCGCTCGTCGACTATCTCCATGGCCGTCCCCGGCTCGAATTCGACGTGCACGTATACGCCGCCTTCGTCCTCGGTAACGCCCGCGTCCACCGGAGCGAGAAGTACCGCCAGGAGGCCCGCGCCGCTCAGGGCCGCCGCCAGCGATAGCGGCGCTAGCGGCCTCGCGGCGCACCATGACGCGTTACGCGCGAGCGCCCTTCGAGTTAGCCTCGCGACCCGCGACGAGACTCGCCTCGCCGCGAGCCACGCCGCGGATCCCGGCGAGCCGGGCGGTAAGCCGCGCGGCGAGGCGGTCATCCTCCGCCGGCTCAGCACTAATGGCGGGAGGAACACGATCGCGGCTACGTACGCAGTCACGCAGACCGAGGCTATCGCCGCCGCTATCCTCGCCACGCCTTCCGCGATGAAATCGAGGCCGGCTAGCGGAACGAGGGCGACGAGTGTCGTCGCGGTTCCAGCTGCGATGGTCGGAGCCAGTTCCCTCATCGCCGCTAGGCCTTCAGTCCTCGATCCGGCCCCGCCGAGCCTCTCGGCGCTTAATAGCACCGAATCGACCGCGGCCCCAAGCCCGACCGCGGCGCCGGCCAGCACGTGCCTATCGATGCCGTAACCGAGGGCGGCTAAGGCCGCCGCCGAAACGACCAGGATGGCCGGAACCGTCGCCGCGGCGGCTATCGTCGCCCTGCGGGCGTAGCCGCCGCCCCGTAACGAGCCGGCTCCCAGCAAGCAGGCCGACGCGACGGCCACGGCGGCGGCTCCCTGCAGGGCCGCGCCGACGGTGGACCGGAACGACTCCGACAAGTCAGCTCCAACGTCTAATAGCACCCGGAATTCCAGGCCGTGCTCGGCAGCGAGCCTGCCGGACGCCTCTGCCAAGGCCTTGGAAAGCGAAGCGAGGTTAGCGCTTCCTCCCGGCTTGACGGCTATGGTCGCGGCGCGTTTCCCGCCTACCCGCGACAGGGCCTCCGGCCTCCGCTCGCCGGCCGACACGGTAGCGAGCTCGCCGAGCCGCGCCGGGGTCCCCGACGAGGCGGGTAGCATCGCGGAAGAGATCTCGTCCGCTGACGAGAAGCGCCCGTCGGCCGCGATGCTCATGATAATACCGTCGGAGCGGATCTCGCCCGCGGGCTCGAGCGAGTCGGATCGCGCCAGGGATCCGGCCACGTCCGAGATCGACAGGCCGACGGCGAGCGCGGCGCGCTCGTCCACCGCGACCGACAGCTCGGGTGGCCCGGCGCCGGCTAGCTCTACCTCGCCCGCCCCCTCGAGCCGCTCTAGCGCCGGCTTCACGGCCCTCTCGAGGACCCTGGCCAACTCGGCCTCCGAGGCGCCGGCGGAATAGGCCGCGGCGACCCAGACGGGTCCTCGGCCCTCGCTAGCGTATCCTATCTCGGGCCGCTGCGCCGATCCAGGCAGGGCCTCGTAGACGCGCTGGGCCGCTTCCCTGACGGCCTCGTACGCGGCGTCTCCCTCGCTCCCTCGCGCCAGCCTCACGGCGGCGCGTACCTTACCG
Organism: Spirochaetota bacterium; assembly: GCA_018816345.1. Lineage (GTDB taxonomy): Bacteria > Spirochaetota > Spirochaetia > Treponematales > UBA12059 > SZUA-370. The sequence goes on from JAHIWG010000135.1 coordinate 9,180, forward strand.
TACTCGCTGGAGCTCGAGGTCTCGACCGCGCCCGGGATCGCGGACAAGGCGTCCTCGAGCGGTATCGCCACGCTTCTCTCCATCTCGCGCGCGTCCACCCCGTAATGCCGTATCGCCACCCAGTAGGCGGAGCGCGTCGGCGACTCGAGCGGGCCGTAGTCGGCGCGAGCGAGAACGGAGCCGGAGATCGAAGCTATCGACAAGGCGAGGCACGCAGCGGCGACCGGCCTACGGTACCATCCTAGCGATATCATGCGCGCTTCCCCGATCCTATCCCGGCGGCGAACGCGATAGGAGAAACGAACAGCGTAAGGGCCGTAGAGGCGACTACGCCGCCGAGCATAGCGGCCGACATCGATCTCTGAACGGCGCCGGACGAGAACAGGCATACGGGCAGGAGCGCCACGACGGTAGTGACGGTGGTCGCTAGTACCGGCCGAAGCCGCTCGGACGCGCCGCCGTACGCCGCGGCGACAGTCGAAAGACCGGCGAGCCTCCTCGTCGCGCCGGCCTCGTAGAGGAGGATGGCGTTATTCACGACCAGCCCGAAGAGCGCTACGAGCCCTATGACCGAGCCTGAATCGAGGCCTACGCCGGCCAGGACCATAACGGGCCCCGCGCCCGCCATCGAGAGCGGGATGGTGGCCATGATGACGAACGGAAGGGTTAACGACTCGAATTGTGCGCCGAGGGTCAGGTACAGAAGTGCCAGTACCAGGAGCACGGCGGAGCGCATGGCATCGCCGTAGGTCCTGAACGCCGAACCGTCGGAACGGCTCGCGCTCGGGTCCTCGATCAGCGCGCGGTCTATCGCCGCCTCCAGAGCCTTTATCCGTCCCGGGGCGGGCTTAGCCTCCAGGTATACGACGTCCGCCCTGTCGAGACGCGCCGCGGACGATGGCTCCAGCGTCATGGCGAAGCGGGCGATCGCCGACGCCCTGATCGGGATTCCCGCCTGCACGGATACGGGAACGGCCGAGGCCCCGAGCGCCGAGACGTCGGCGCCCCCCATGCCCTCCGCGAACACGCGCACGTCGGTATCCCGCCCGCATAGCTCGATCCTCGCGGCGACCGCTCCCTCGGTGGCCGTCCGCAGGGCCAGAGCCGCCTCGGAGAGCGTTATACCGAGTACCGAGCATGCCTCGCGGTCAGGCGTCATGACGATGCGCGGTTTCATGCCAGACGGAGCGAACGACACTCCGGACAAGGCCTCACCGGCCTCCTCCGCTATCGCGGCCGCGAGCAGGCCAGCGCGTTCCCGCGCGTCCCTGGTCGATTCGCCCTTTACCGCCAGGAGAGTCCCGCGATCCAGGCCTAGGAGGCTCGCCGCCGGGTCGGCCGGGACGGAGACGGTTATTGCGGCGGTTCCTCTCGTCGCCGCCTTCGCCGCCTCGAGCAGGGCAGGCATTACCGTTTCCGCGTTCGCCCCCCTACGTAAGGCGCAGGTAAGCGACAGCCTTTCTATCGAGTAGTCGAGCGAAGCCCTCCTCGCGTAGTCGTCCGTTTCGGAGCCGGCCCCGCCGAACGCGCTCGATACGAACGGAAGAGCCGAGAGGGCGGCGCTCAGGCGCTTCGCCTCGCCCGCCATCGCGCCGGGATCCGTACCGGGCTGGAAATCGGCTATCACGGATAATTCGGTCGCGGCGTCCTTGGGCATGAAGGACGCGTCCCTCGTTAGGACGAGGGCCGTCCCCGAGGCCGCGGCGATAGAAGCCGCGGCCAAAGTCAACGTCGGCCTCCTTAGCGCGAAGCGCAGGGCTCTCCTGTACCCGGCTTCCAGGGCCCTTTTCGGGCGGGCCTCGGCCCTACGCCACGCGACCCGGTATACGGCGGGAAGCGCGAGGACGGCGCACAGCCAACCGAAGGCGTTGGAGGCGATGACGGCCACGGCGAGATCCCCGAAGAGCTCCCCGACGGCTCCTGGCAGGAAAAGCACCGGGACGAATACCACGGCGGTAGTCGCCATGCTGCCGAACGTCCCGGATATCGCCGTTCCAGCCGCCGCGGCGACGGCGTCTGGGCGGGGCCGCTCTGAGCCCGCGGAGAGGCGGGAGGCCAGCGCGTCCAGCATCACGACGGCGTTATCGGATATCATCCCCACGGCCAGGCCCATGCCGCCCAGGCTCATCACGTTAAGCGAGCGCCCGAGCGCCGACAAGGACGCAAGCGTCGCGGCTACGGATATCGGTATGGACGAGGCCACGAGGAGGCCCAGCCTCAGATCGCCTAGCACGGCGAGCAGGGCGAACGCGGCCGCCGCCGCTCCTAAGGAGGCCGCGACGGCGAGGTCCCGTATCGACGCCGCGACGGGGATCGACGAATCCCATACCACCGATAGGCCCACGTCGTCGCCTAGAACCGCGGAAAGCTCCTCTAGGGCGGCCCTGGCTCGCCTCGCGGTGGCCACCGGATCGGCGCCGGGATTCCGATACAGCTCGACCGCTACCGCCTCCTCGCCGTCGGCCACGAAAACGCTATCCCGCCGGGCGTCCCGCTCGACGACCTTGGCGATATCCGATACCCTGAACGAACCCGACGGCGCCGAGGCTAATATCCCCGACAGTTCCCGTACGCTCGACGCCCTACCCCTCGCCACGGCCACGAGCTCGAGATCTCCTTCCCTGAGCGATCCGACGGGAACGTCGACGCACTCGGAGCCGATGGCCCGGGCTACGTCGACGACCGTCATGCCCCTGGCCGCCGCCAGCCTTGAATCGACGGCGACCGCGGCTTCTCTCCGGCTACCTCCCACTAGCGTGACGCAACCAGCGCCGGCGACGCGCCTCAGGCGGCCCTTGACCTCGTACTCGGCTAGGCGCCTGGCTAATGACAGGTCGCCCTCGCGGGGCGACACCGCCGCGACTAGCAAGGGCGTCGCGAGAGGGTCATAGGGAAGGACGATCGGCTTGCTCGCTCCTTCAGGCAAGGAAGTATACGCGGCGTCCAGTATCTCCCTGACTCGGCTCGCCGCCCTGGACGGATCCTCTCCCCAGCCGAAATCGAGCGCGATAGCCACTCGTCCGTCACGGCAGACGCTCGAGGACGACGACAGCCCCTTCGCGGTGGAAAGCGCGTCCTCGAGCGGGGCCGCGACTAGGGAACGGAGCTCCTCGGCCGGAAGGCCGGGCATGGCGGCTTCCACGACTATCCTCGGCACAGCTATCTCGGGGAGCCTGCTCAGGGGAAGGGTCGCGGCCGCCCGGGCGCCGGCTATGATCGTCGCCAGCAAGGCCATAGAAACGGCCACGGGCCTTCCGGCGAAGAACCTCACGAGGGATCGCACGTCGCCCTCATTTCAAAAGCTCCAGCCGTTGCGCCGACGGAGAGGCGTTACCCTCGGAATCCCGTAGCCCGGCGGCCAGCTCTATCGACACGACCCCGGGCTCGACGCGGTTGGTCAGTATCCCGTCGACCCTGGCTACGGCGAAGCCCTCCCAGGGCCCGTACGGCGAGGCGTAGTCGAAGCCCCCTAGGCTCACCCGCCTGGCGGAGAAATCCAAGGCGCCGTTAGTGGACGATAGCCGGAACGAGGACATCAGGGCCAAGATGTCGAGGCCGCCGCCGGCGGCGAGTTCCAGGTACAGCTCTATCGAAGTGGGTACCGCCTCGCCTACCGGGTAGCGGCCGTCGTCCCCCGAGACGAGGAGCGTCTCGTACGGGCTGTCGAGCGCGAACGCGGCGAGGTCCCTATCGGCGGGGTCGGACTCGCCGGGAGCCAGGGGCAGCCTAACGCCGACGAAGCGCGGGGGCCTCGATCCCGGGCCGTCGGCGAGGATCCTATACGACGCGCCGCCATCCGCCTCGTTCCCGCGGGCATCCTCGAAGCCGCCGCGTACCCTGACGGCGAATCGCCCGCCCCAGGCGGGGGGCTCGACGAAGGCGAATACCGCTACGTCGGAACAGTCTCCGGCCGTCTCGAGTTCCAGGGGAGGCCCTCCGTCGCAAGAGACGCGCGAGGCGAGAGTCCAAAGCCGCACGGGCTCGGAGAACCTTAGTCGCAGCCTCCACCCTGATTCCCACAGCGCGTTCTCGGTCACCGTCGAGTCCGCGGGGTCGTCAGGAGCTAGCGACGACGCGAGGCCTCCCGACCGGTCCAACGCGTCCGCCCCGACTATAACGGGCGGGATCCTATCCTCTCCGACGTGGAACCTGAAGGATGTCGCCTCGCCCAGCCTATTCCCGGATTCGTCCCTCAGGTCCGCCGATATCGACACCTCGTACTCGGCGCCCCATTCCCACGGCGACGATGGCGCGAAGGCCGCGGTCGCGCCGCCCGGCTCCAGCTTCCAGTAGCCTCTGGTCGACGGCGATAACGACAGGCACGAGCGGAAGCCGGCCTCCTCTATCGGCTCGGAGAAGCTTAGCGACAGGGAACCGAGGCTTTGGTCCAGGATCCCTCCGCTAGGCGGCGACGTCGACAGGAGCCTCGGCCGGCAGTCCTCTAAGCGGGTCGAGAACCGCGCCTCGAGGGCCCTCTCCAAGGACACTCCCCGCAGGCTCATGGCCTCGGCTCCTACGGTCACGCGGTACGCCGAGCGGCCTCTCGGAGAGGCTACGGGCGAGAACGACATGGTCGGCCCGTCCCACTCGAAGGTACCGACCACCGCGACGCCGTCCTCCGTGATGGAGAACGCGTTCTCCACGCTCGGCCTGTCCGGATCCTCGGAGAAGCTTACACGTACCCGGATATCGTCCTCGGGCCCGAAGCGACCTTCGCCAGGGGCCCAGCCCGCGATGGAGAACGGAGCGGGGCGGAGCAGGTCGCACGAGCAGCAGGCGATCAACGCGGCGGCCGACGCGAACCGGAGCGGGGCCCTCATTCCTTGGCCTCCAGGATCAGAGTCGCGTCGTCTTCCAGGTATAGGCCAGCGGAGCACTTTGCGCCGCCGGCGCCGCCGGGTATGGCGAGCACGTAATAGTTGGTCGAGACGGCGTCGCTGCGGCGCAAGCCCTCCCACGTCAACGTCATGGAGTCGTCGGAGAACCACGATACGCTCCTTAGGCTAGGGGCGGGCAGCGAACCGGGGAAGAACGCCGATAGGCTAGCCGCGTCGGCCATGGAGACCTTGGCCTCCGCCCCGAAGGCCGCGGAAAAATGCAGCGTCATTGACAGGAGGCCATCAGGGACGCCTCCTACCGTGACGAGGTTCGAGGCCGAGCCGTCTAGAACGCCGGCGTCCTCTCCAGAGCCGGACGTCGCGGACACTATCTCCAGGAAAGGCACCGCGGGCGTGAACCGCTCGCGGTACTCCTGGGACATGCGTATCCCCGAGAGGTCCTCGACGTCGGCCGACACCGATAGCGCGAGCGGTTCCTCAGGTCCCCATCCGCGGTCGGGCGTAAAGACGACGAGCCTGGGCGAAGCGACGCAGACCCGTCCCGGGAGGCTCGGTTCCAGGCGCAGGCACGACAGGACGCTTTCCTCGACTACGGCCTCGGAGAACCGCACCGCCAGGGAATGCCCCGCGTCGAGGCCGGAGAGGGACGGGGCGACCTCGCGCCACTCGCCTCCCGAGAGGACCGCGGCGAAGGTACGCTCCACCGAGGGGGCCTCGCTATCAAGATCTGTCACGAAGCCCGCCTTCTCGGTCCTGGCGACGGGCGCCCCGTCGCGCGAGCGGGCTTCCGATCCCAGCGTCCACGAGTACTGCGCCAGCGGGGCGAGCCGCTCCCGGGGGACGACGCGAACGACGTCCTTCGACTCGTTCCATTCGAGGTCGAAGGCTACCGAAGGATTGATGGCGAAGGCCTCGCGTACCGTCAGCGTATCCATGGGCTCGGAGAAACGCAGCGTCAACGCGGCGCTCCCGTCGCCCGATACGCCTACCGATGATCCGTGATCGGGGTCGTACGATTCGAGGAACGGCGGAGCCGTAGAGCGCCCGACGAAGAACGGCAAGTCTATCCTCTCCCTGGCCTCCCTGCCGTCGACGGTCCGCACGCTCCCGTCGAGCGTCAGCCTATACCTGACCCCGGGATCCCACAGGGCGACCGGCCTCCACGAGAAGCCCGCGCCGTCCCACGCGAAGTCGCCCTCGACCGTTCCCGCGGGGGATCGAACGGAGAAGGCCCGCTCGGCGTCCAGCCTGACAGGCTCGGCCGAGAACGATACGGTCACGGGATCGGTCCTCGAGGCGAGCGTCGCGTACGCCTCGGCGGGCGCGGTCGTGACGGCGACGGGCCGCAGGTCGACGAGCCCGCAGGACGCCAGCGTCGCCGCGGAGAACGTGAGGAACGCGGCTATCAGCCCGCCGCCTTTAATCGAAAACCTCCGCACGCTCGCCCTCCTTTAATCCCGGATCGGGTTCTAGGGCGACGATATCTCCCTCGTCCAGCCCCGAGACGACTATCAGGCCCGAGCCTAACGAGGGCCCGAGCGTCACCTTCCTTCTTCCGACGAGCCCGGAGCTGACGGTGAACACCTTCGCCGTATCGCCGGACCTGTCGACCAGGGCGCCTTCGGGAACGACGACGACGCGCCTAGGCTCGCCGGCCGAGATGACCGCGCGCGCGAACATGCCCGGCCTGAGCCGCCCCTCGGGATCGTCGAACGCTACGCGTACCGAGAACGAGGCGGACCTGGGATCGGCGACGGGCGAGACGAGGTCTACGACGCCGTCGTACCGGGCGTCCGCCGAGTCGACGCTGACGGCTGCCTTCATGCCGCGCGACAGCCTAGTCGCGTCGGCCTCGCCGACCGATACGACCGCGTAGAGAGAGCGGAAATCGATAATCGTCACGAGCTTGTCCTCGCGCTTAGCCCGTTCGCCGGCCTCGAGGTACCGCGCGCCTATGACGCCTGGAGAGGGCGCCGCGACAGAAAGCTCCGAGAGGGCTATCCTCGCGGATTCCAGCTCCTTGCGAGCGGCGTCGAGGCGGGCGGACGCCGCGAGTCTCTCGGCCGACAGCGTCTCCGTAAGGAGGGATACCAGGGCCGCTTCCCTGTCCACCCTGTCGAGCGGGGGGACCTTGCCCCTCGCGGACAGGTCCGCGTCGCGGAGTCCGACGAGCCTGATCTCCAGGTCCTTCGCCAAGAGGGACAGGCGCTCCTTCGCGGATTCCACGGAGAAGCTTCCCGACCTGACGGCCTCGGCGGTGACGCCTCCGGCCGAGAACAGCTTCTCCTGGTCGACGAGCTTTCGCTCCAGCTCCGCGAGCTCGCGCGCGGCCTGGCCGTACTCGAGCCTCGCCTTCCCTATTCCCAGGATCCTCGCCTCGGCGGCGAGCCGTCCCTCGAACAGTCGAGCCTCCGCCAGGGCAACGGCGGCCTCGGCCTGCGCGACTCCGTTCATGGCCCTTCCCAGCGCGAGCTCCAACTGCGGGTTCGAGAGCCGGGCCACGATATCGCCGGCCGACACCGCGTCGCCCTCCCGATACGGGAGCGCGGCGACCACCGCCTCCTGGGGAGACGCGACGTCGACCTTCTTCAGGAACGAGAGGCTACCGAACCCGCTTACCTCGTCCGGCCAAAGCGCCGCCTCGACCACCGCCGCCCTGACCTTCCTCGTCTCCGTCCCGGAGACGGCGGGTTCCCGCGCGCAGGCGAAGAACGCGAGCGCCGCTAGGCAGGCCGCGGCGGAGGTGAATCGATCGGCCAGGCTCGTCATAGCGCCTCCATGAACGCCGCCAGGCAATCGGGCGGCAAGTCCAGGAGCCGCTCCAGCCGCCTCTCCGCGGCCAGGAGCGCGTGAGCCGCCTCGACTAGGCCGATCTCCTCTCCGGCTCTATGCAGTTCCGCTTCCACGGCCTCGAAACGGGTGGCCTGGCCGAGCTCGACCTTCAAGGCGACGAGGGACGACCTGGACTCCGCGATAGATAAGGCTTGAGCGCCGATATCCCGCTTCCGGAGCGCGCTCCTATAGCCCAGCACCGCCGCGTCGGCCGAGCGCTCGACCTTAGCGACGAGCGAGGCGTATCTCTCCTCCTCCAGCCGGAGCGCGGCCAGCGAGCCCTTGAGTCCGAGGGCCCGAGCGGGATCTCCGAGCGGCTGGATACGAGCGCTCGACCGGGCCGTCGTATCGAGCGGCGGCTCGGCGCCTACGCTCGCGCCGAGCGCGCCGGATAGGAAGGGGCTGGAGAACTCGGCGCTTAGCCCTACGGACCACGTCGCCCTGTTCAAGGGGAAGGCCTCGCCCGAGAGCTGCGCGCCGGCCTTGATACCGACGGACGGGAGCCATGCGAAGGCGGCGGCCTTGGCCTCGGCCCGCTTCTTCAAGACTCCGTACCTCGCCGCCGACAGCTCGGGAGAGCGCTCGACCGAGGCCGCGCGCAGGCGATCGGCGTCGAGGCCGATCGCTTCCGCGTTCAGGCGCAGGCTCTCCGTTAGCTCGGGCGCATACCCTCCGAGCGCCTCGGCCAGTTCATCACGAGCCGCCGCCACGGCCAGCTCGGCTTCTGAAATTTCTATCTCGATACCCGAGACGCTCATATCCGCCTCGAGCAGGTCGCTGAGCCTCGCGAGCCCCAGCTCTACCTCCGCGCGCAGGGCTTCCCGCTGGGCCGACGCGGATTCCAGGGAAGATCGCCGTATCTCCAATCGAGCCTTGGCCGCCACTACCGCCCTATAGGCCGCGACGGCGGCCTCCCCGACGTCGCGCTCCTTCCTCTCGAGCTCCGCTCGGGCCAGGGCTAGCTCAGCGGACTCGAGCGCCCTGGCCGCCGCCAACCTCCCGCCGTCCCAAAGGGGCTGTTCCAGGGAAAGAGATAGCGTCTTGGTGAACGAATCGAGCCCTCTTCGCGACAGGCGCTCGTCGTTCCCCGCTACCAGGTCCAGTCTCGGCAGGTACGCCCTTAACCCGAGCCTCCAAGCGCCCTCCCTGAGCTCTATCGCCTCGCGCTCGGCACGGAGGTCGACGGAAGCGGCTATCGCCATAGCGGAGGCTTCCGCGGCTCCTATGGGCGGGAGGCCTCCCGGAGGCGCTTCCCGCGTCGCGGCTGGTAGGGCGCCCAGCTCGGCAGCGAGCCTATCCGGAGCCTCGACGTACAGGCTAGCGCAGCCCGCCGCGCCCAGCGCCGACAGGACGACTAACCCAGCCCTCGCGATGGGCTTCGCGACAAGCCTCTCGTCCGTCATCGCCGCCGCCCCATGACCTCGTCCCTCATCGCGGAGGCCGCGGCGTAGGGGGCGGACTCGGGCGGTAGGTTGGCCATGGCCGAGGCTAGGTCGGCCGCGGCGCCTTCCGCGTCACCGGCCGCCCACCTTAGCGCCGCCCTGTCGGCGAACGCGAGGCCCGCCTCCGCGGCGGCTTCGATCGCGGCGTCCAGGTAGGCGACCGCGGCGGCGCGATCCCCGGAATCGGTAGAGAGAGTAGCCGCAAGGCGCAACGCCGCGACGCTCGAGGGATCCGAGGATAGGATCGTCTCGCACGCGCTCATCGCCAGGCCGGGCCGGCCCGTCGCCCTATAGGTCCTGGCCAGCCATAGCGCCGCCTCCCCGGCGCGGGGCGACGCGCGCACGGCCTTCCGCAGCGCCCGTTCCGCGCCGGCGTCGTCGCCCGCTAAGTACGCGGCCTTGCCCAGCAGCGTCAACGATGGCAAGAACGTCGCCTCGGCCTCGAGCGACGACTCGGCCAATCCTTCCGCCTGCTCCAGCCTCCCGGAGTCGTAGGCGCTCGCCGCGGCGGCATAGGCGGCCAAGGCCCGTTCCCGGGCCGCCGATAGGCGGGCCCCTTCCGGCCGCGCCGCGCAGCCCCATGCCAGGAGCGCGGCGATCGCGACTATGGCTGCCCTCATGGCTTCAGCGGGCGCAGACGTAGCGGAGGCGCTCCGCTACGCGGCCTTCGGAGACGGCCCCGCGCTCCTCTAGCCAGGCTCGAACGGGCTGGGCGGCGCACATGCCGCGCAGTATCCCGACCGCGTAGAGGGTCGCCGGGTTATCCGGAAGCCCGAGGACGGCGAGCAAGGGCTCCAAGGCCGCGGGCTTACCATCGCGGGCCGCGCTCGACGCCGCGGACTCTATCTCGTACGCCGTCAATAGGGATGCGGCGCACGAGCGCTCGAGGCCGTAGGACTCCGCCACTATAGCCCTCGCGCCGAGGGCTAACGGCCCCGTCGGGGCTAGCGCTATGCAACGCTCCGCCGAATCCCGGGCGGCGGCGCCGCTTCCCTGGGCGCGGGCGAATCGATACCAGTAATCGGGTAGCGCGGAGTACCTGGCCTGCATCACCGCGTACCGCCCTTGCTCCGAGGAGGGAGCGTCTCCTCGTTCCAGGCTGCAAACGGACGCCATCCATCGGGCGAACGAGTCTGGCGCGTCATCCGGCGAGGATAAAGACGGCAAGTCCTTCGCGGCGTCCGCCCAATCGCCTGATTCGAAGGCCTTTACGGCAGCGACGGCCGACCGTATAGTCGACGAGCCGCTATGGTCCTTATCCGTGATAAGCGAATCGAGCCTATCGACGCCCTCGCGTACCCTAGAGAGCCCTATCTCTCCGCGCCCGTACGCGTAGCGTAGCTCCTTGTACGCGGCGAGCACCGCGCCCGGATAATCTCCCCGGCGCTCCCGTATCGACGATTCGAGCAGTCCTAGCCCCGGCTCGTACCCGCCGCGGCGCTCGGCCTCCGCTATATCGGCTAGCTCCGGCAGGCTCTGATCGCCTAGGCCTAAGCCGCGCTGCGACTCGCTCGGCGAGGAGGTCTCCGGGTACACGGCTACGGTACCGCCGGCGTAGGCGCAACCCGATAGGGCGAGCCCGAGGAGCAGGTATTGAGCGTATAGTGGCGACATGGATTTCCTCCCTGCTACCCTATCCGCCCTGGAGCACGGACGCTTGCGCTCAGACTCCCGGAATACTATTATTTTATTGGCAGAGTCATTTATAGGAGGTATCCATGGCGGGAAAATTCGAGTGGTTCGCGGATAAGTCCGGGAAGTACCGCTTCAGGCTCAAGGCCGGCAACGGTCAGATCATAGCCGTCAGCGAGGCATACGAGTCGAAGGATTCGTGCATGAACGGCATCGAAAGCGTCAAGAAGAACGCCTCCGACGCCGCGGTCGTAGAGGTAAAGGCCTAGACGGGCGCCCTATCGCCGTTAGCTCGCCGCCTGCCGTACTCCGATCGTTCTATGAGGCCGGTTAGGTAGGACGCTCCCAGGGCGCGGTCGTAGAGGCCGTAGCCGGGTTTCCCCGATTCGCCCCATATCATCCGTCCGTGGTCAGGGCGGATCGGGCCTTCGTAGCCGGTATCGACCAGGGCCTCCACGATGGCAGCCATATCGAGGCTACCGGCGGCGCTATGATGGGCGGTCTCGGAGAACGACCCCGGAGAGGTGATCTTGACGTTGCGGAGGTGCGCGAAATGCACGCGCCCGGCGAACTCCCTCGCCATCGCGGGTATGTCGTTGGCGGGATCCGCGCCGAAGCTTCCCGCGCAGAGGCATAGTCCGCTGGCGGGCGAGGTAACGTCGGAGAAGAGCCTGCGGACCGAGGCGGCGCCCGTCATTATGCGCGGTATGCCGAATATCGGCCATGGAGGATCGTCGGGGTGCAGGGCCAGCTTGATGCCTAGCCGCTCCGCCTCGGGCGCGACGTCCCGCAGGAACGCCACGAGATTGCCGTAGACGGTCTCGGGAGGCGTGCCCCGGTACGCCTCGAGGAGGCCTTGCAGCTCCCCTCGGGAGTAGCTGGCCAGCCATCCGGGCAGCGCGAGCTCGCCCTCGATGGGGTCCATGCGGGCGACCGCCTCGGCGTCGTAGGTCAGGGATGTGGAGCCGTCCTCTAGCGGCCGGTCCAGCTCGCTGCGCATCCAATCGAAGACCGGCATGAAGTTATAGGTGATGACGACCGGCGCCTCCGACCCGCTTGCTGAGGATCGCGGCCCGAGCGCCTCGGCCACGGCCCTCATGCTGCGTATCCACGATTCCACGCGCTCGTCCCGCCTCGGGCCGCCGAGCTTAATGTCCTCGTGCACCGGTATCGACTCGATGACGCGCAATTCCAGGGCCTCCGCCTCGGCCATCGCGCGCTGGGCCAGCAGGCTCTCTACCGGCCAGTCCTCGCCCGGGGGCAGGTCGTGCAGGGCCGATACTATCCCCGCCATGCCCGGGATCTGCCTAATATGCCTGAGGGGCACGGGATCGGCCGAGCCGAACCACCTGAACGTCATCCTCATCATCGCACCTCGACGTCCCAGCCGGGGAACTCCGCCAGCAGCGCGTCCCGCAGGTCTCGGGCTATGGACTGTTTCAGGAGGTCGTCTATCGCGAAGCAGGCCGGGCATTCCGAAGGGGACGGCGGGGCGAAGTTCATGTAGGCGATAATGGCCTTATCCTTCTCGAAATAGCTGATCCTGGAGACGAGCCCCAGCTCCGCGAGGCTGAGCTCAGACTGCGGCTCCTTGACGAGCTCGAGCGCGGCGTCGAATTTATCGCGCGCCTCCATGGGCAGCTCCGGCCTCATTCCTTGCCTCCGTCGAAGAAGCGAGGGAGTCGCTTGAACACGGCGCCGAGGTCTTCGGCTATACGTCCGTCCTTGGGAAGCATATGGACGAAGAAGGTCTTAGTCTCCGGGTAGGAGCAGAAGTGCCTGAGCCTGGCCGGGTCGGTTAGCGCCCCGAGGAGCTGCTCAAGCTCGTCGGACTGGTCGGCGCCCTTCCACAGGAGGACGAATTCCCTGCCCCCGGCCACGGCGGCGCGACGGCTCATGGCTTCCACGCCGTCGATATTGGCCTTGCGCAGGAACGAGGCCTGCACGATATGGGCCTCTCCCCGCAGCTTCCTCTTCGTGAATACGTTCACGAAGAAGCGGTCGCGCACGCCGAGCAGGAGGGAGAACGGCAGGTACAGGAGGGAATGCCTGGCGTTCACCGTGAAGGTTCCCTTGGCGCGGGTCCAGTCGCCCGACAGAGAGTAGGTGAAGTTATAGCCTATGGTTCCGCCGATGTTGACGTAGTTGGTGTTGGTCGGCTTGAGCGTCTCCTCGAGTCCGCCCGAGAGGGTTGAGCTTATCCAGCGGTTCTTCTTGGTGCCGACGTAGTACTGGGCGGTCGCCGCTATGGCGAGCAGGATCAGGGCGACCAGGGCGTAGGGATTCATAGCGTTCCTTCCGGCGCGGTCGCCATGAAATCGGCGACGAGCGACCCGCAGTCGATAGTACGCAGGTCTTCGCGATCGCGCAAGCCTCCCGGCAGGAAATCGAAGTCGAACGCAGGCGTCTCGGACAGGCGGCTGTCGAGCGACCATTCCGCCGCTGAAACGCCCCGCTTATTGACGCATAAGCCAGAAAGAGGAACCTCTATGCGGTCGAGCTCCTCCTTGATGCGCAGGGCCTCCGAGACGGAGAGCTGGTCCGGGTTGATGACCACCGCGACGTAGCTCTCCTTGCCGAACAGGCCCTGGAGCCCGGCGAGCCGCTCGCGTATGGCGCCTAGCCTGCCGTATACCTTATCGTCGGCCTTGTCGACGCAGCTCGACGCTACCGGCGACGCGGGATTGATCCTGGTGATGGATTGCCGCTTCTCGAGTATCCTCTCGCGGAGCTTCGAGAGCTCGGCGATCCATAGCCTGGAGATGGCGGGCATCGCGAGGAACCTGAGCGACAGGGCCGTCGGGGGCGTATCGAAGACGACCACGTCGTACTCGGCTGAAAGCTCGCAATGGATATGCTCAATAGCCCAGAGCACGGCGTACTCCTCGGTTCCCGGAGAGTACTTCATTATGTCGAAGAAGCGGTCGAGGTTGAGCGTGCCGGCGTAGGCGTAGGTGGCCTTTAGCTCGGAACGGCTCTCCTCGAGGTACCTGTCAACCCAGGCCCCCAGGTCGACCTCGAGGGCGTCGAGGCCCCGCTCGACCCCGGTCGGACGGTCGCCTAGCGCGACGCCGTATACGTCGCCCAGGTTATGGGCGGGGTCGAGCGAGGCGATGAGCACGCGCTTGCCCGACCTGGCGAGATCGAGGGCGAAGGCGGCGGACAGGGTCGTCTTGCCTACCCCCCCCTTGCCGAGGAAAAAAGCGTTCGATAGCATTCCTGTACCCGTCCCTAGTCTACTTGAAGTATGCCCATGAGCGCGCCGAGCGGGTCCTGGGCGAAATCCGACCTCGAGAGCATGATCGACAGCTCGCGCTCCAGGAGCGGAAGCAGCTCTATGGCTATAGGCGTGGGCGGCGCGGGCATGCCCACGAAGCCGCCTATGACGAGAAGCGTAAAAATATTCTCGAGCTCCTTGAGCTCGAACTCTATCATCTCGGTCGCCCGCTCCCTGTTCACCTGGCGTATGACGCCCAGGGCCGCGCGTATCCCGTCGGTAAAGCCGCCCATATCCTTCTCCCGAGGCCCGCCGGGGCCGCATAAAAAAAGGAAGGGCTTCGCGGCGAAGCCCTTCCCGAACGAATCCACCGAGAGGCTTAGGCCGCGGCCTTCTTCTCGCTCCAGTTCTTAAGGAAGCCCGCTATCATGATGAAGTTGAGTATCAGCATGAAGAGGTTGATGGCCCCGACCGTGCCGCCGGTAATGACGTTCATGGTCTTGGACATGTCCTTGAAGAATGTCGGGACGATGACTATCTCGTACCAGACGAGCGCCGCGGTGACGGTGACCCAGAGGATGACGGCCGGCACGAGCACGGTCATCGTATACTTGGGATCCAGCCTCTTCTTGACCCATACGGCCACGGTAAGCATCACGACGGAGGCGAGCAGCTGGTTAGCGCCGGAGAACGCCGGCCACAGCACGCTGTAGCCGCCGGAACGCGCGAGGAAAAGGCCTACGAAGGCGATGACGATGGACGCCACCCACTTGTTGCCGAAGAACTTATACGCGCCCGCGTTCTTATCCTTGAGCGGCAGGGCCATCTCCTGGATGATATACCGGCCGAGGCGGTTGGTCGTGTCGAGGGTGGTCAGCGCGAAGGTAGACACCCATACGGCGGCGAAGAGGGTCATGAAGTTGAACGGCAGGAAGGGCAGGTTCATGCTGACCATCTTGGCGAAGGACTGCACGAAACGGCCGAGCGCCGGGGTAGCCATCAGCTTGTCGCCGAGGGCGTAGCCGCCGAATCCGGCGATGGAGATGATGACGAGGGTAGACAGGAAGCCCTCCACGAGCATAGCGCCGTAGCCTACGAAGAGCGCGTCGCTCTCCTTCCTGAGCTGCTTGGAGCTCGTTCCCGAGGCGACGAGCGAGTGGAATCCCGACAAGGCTCCGCACGCTATGATGAGCGGGATGGCCGGCCACAGGGGCGTGGGCTGCCCGGCGATCAGCTTGGCGCTGAAGCTCGTGAACACGGGCACGGCGTCAAGGGGCGCGAAGCTGATGAGCGCCGCGACGCCGCCGGCGAGCAAGCCGAAGTACAGGAAGTACGACGACAGGTAATCGCGCGGCTGCAAGAGCAGGTTGACGGGCAGCGTGGACGCGAGGATTATGTAGACGAGGATGATAAGGAAGTAGACGTCCTTGGTCCACTTGACCGGCAGGGCGTTGCCGGCTATGAAGGCCACGACGACGAGCGCTATGCCGATGATGGTGCCGCCGCCCAGCCCGAGCTTCGTCTTATACATGAAGAAGCCCGCGATGAGGGCCGCCACGCAGAAGAAGACGAAGGAGAAGAACACGCGACCGTCGGCCGCGAACTGCCCGGCGACTATATCGCCGAAGGCCGCCACGACGAGGATGCACAGGAACAGGATGAACCAGCTGAAAGTCTTGCCGGCCTTCTTGCCTATCATGTCCTGGGCCACGAACTGGACCGATCGCCCGTCGTAGCGCACCGACGCGGCGAGCGCCAGGTAATCGTGGATGGCGCCTAGGAAGATGTTCCCGAACCATATCCATAGAAGCCCGGGCAGCCAGCCCCAGGCGACGGCCATCGCGGGGCCCGTGATGGGGCCTGCTCCGGCGATCGAGGCGAAGTGGTGCCCGAAGAGCACGTACTTGCTCGTCGGCACGTAGTCGACGCCGTCGGAAAGGCGTTCGGACGGCGCGGCGGGCGCCTTGTCGCTCTTCAAGAGCTTGTCGCGAAGCGTCTTGCCGAACGTGAAGTAGAATACTAGATAGAGCGCGAGCGCGAAAAGCGCTATCATTGTGGTCATCGCGCTTTCCTCCTTAGTGGGGTTTGGGTTATGTCTATAACGGGAGAAGATTAGAATGGCGGGGTACGTTTGTCAACTATATTAATTTATTGAAACAAATGGATAGCGCTAGCTCGAGGCGGCCAAGCGTTCCCTCAGGGCCAGGAGCTCCTCGGCAGTATCTACTTCCGCCCAATCGGACGGTCCGATCCGCTGGGCCCGTACGTCGAGGACAGGCAGGGACGAGCGGGGCGCGTCGTCCCAAAAGAGGGATGGCGCATCTCCTTGGCTCATCATGGCCTCAAGGACGCCGGAGAGGCGCGCGCCGTCGTTTCGAGTCCAGTAGGATATGCCGGTCAGTATCCAGCCTGGCCCGCCGGCTACGTCGATGCGCTCCACCCGATCGTCCGCCCCGCACCTTACCGACCACTCGCGGCTCGCGTCGTCCTTATAGCCGACGTACCAGCGGCTCGTCGGAGGCGAGGTCGTAGGGAGGACGCCCTCGCCAATCCATACGTCGCCGTCCAGCACGATGGTATCGCCGAGCCTACCCTTCGCCAGGTGCATGGAATAGAGGTTGTTCCAGTCCGCGTAGCGTTCGTTGTGGATCAGCTCGACGCCGGACGCGCCGCTCCAAGGAAGGAACGCGTCGGCGCGATAGCCGGTGACGACGGTGACGTCGCGGACGCCTGCCGCGAGGAGGAGGCGTAGCTGGCGCTCGAAGAACGATTCGGAGCCTACCTTCACGAGGGCCTTGGGA
Source organism: Spirochaetota bacterium (assembly GCA_018816345.1). Taxonomy (GTDB): domain Bacteria; phylum Spirochaetota; class Spirochaetia; order Treponematales; family UBA12059; genus SZUA-370. The sequence continues at coordinate 25,942 of JAHIWG010000135.1, forward strand.
ACTTCGTCGGTAAGGGGGCGGAGCCTGGTTCCCATGCCGGCCGCGAGGATTATGGCGTTCACATCGCCTCCCTATCCCGTTGCGGCAGCGAAAGCGACTCGGGCTCGGCGTAGGCCCCGGCCTCGGTCTCGGCCTCGCACATCCTGGAATACGTCTTCCTGACCTTGCGATAGGCCAGCGTCATCGCGACGACGAGCGCGATCGGCGCGACTACGGCGAAGGCGGTCCCGAGGGCCGATACGTCGGAGCCGAGCACGTCGCCCCAGAAGTATCCCAGGCTCAGCCAGACGCACGTCGAGACGACGGCGGCGAGGCCGTCGTACAGGGCGAATAGGCGGAAGGGCATCCTGAGGATACCGGCGGCGATCATCGCCGGGGCCCTGATGCCCACGAGGAACCTACAGAAGAAGGCTATCCGCGGGCCCCTGTTCTTGAAATACAGCTCGCTGGCCATCACCTTCCGCCTATTGACGAGCTTCCCTACGAGGCGGGATCGGAGCAAGCCGCCTCCGAAGCGCCTGGCCAGCCAATAATAGCCGACGTCCGAGCCGAAGATACCCGGGTAGGCCACCAGCATCACGAGCCACAGGGGCTGATCGATCCCCTGGGCTATCATGCCGACTATCACGAGCGCTACCTCCTCGCATATCGGCAGGGAGAAGCTATAGAAAAGGAGGAAAAGGAAGAAAGCCGGCAGAGCGTGCTCCAAGAGTATCGCCTGGAAGAACTGCGGTAGAACCATGATTATTTCCCTATTTTCCTGATTATAGAATAATCCGCCTCGAAGGCGTAGGCCGTGCGCCGCGCGCGCTCGAATCGCTCGAGGCCGTAGCGCATATAATAGGCCTCTTTTTCCGAGCCCCTGCAGGCGCTCGCCTGCAGGAGGGACCAGAGGGACCAGAGGAAGTCCTGGAGCGCCTGATAGGCCTTGACGCGGGCGAGCGAAGCCTCCACGGCCCCGCCCCCGCCGAGGTACTCGGCGAGGAAATCCTCCGCCGAGTCCGTAGCGAACTCCGATTCCAGCAGGAACGACCCTATATCCCAGGCGGGATCGTTCATGCCCGAGTATTCCCAATCGATCAGCTGGAGCCGACCGTCTACCTCGAGGAAATTCTCGGGAACTAGATCGTTGTGGCAAGCCCTCGGCTCGACCGGGTCGGCGGCGAGCCTCGCCTCGAGGGCGAAAACGCGATTCCGGACGTCGGCGTACCCCTTATAGAATTTCGCGAACCTCGCCTTGGCTATCGTCTCGTAGGTCCTGGACATGGCGAAGCCGTTGAACGCGTTGCCGAAGCGCACGGGAGCGGAGTGGAAGTCGCGCAGGAACCTGGCGATACGCATATAATACGCGCGCTCGCAAGCGAGCTCGGGGGAGAGCGTTAGCGCGTCTTGGAGGAACGACGATATCTTTATGCCGGTGACCTTATTGAAGTACAGCACCTCCGGTGAGAATCCGGCCTTCGCGGCCTCGTATTGATTGAACCGCTCGTGGGATCGGTTTATGAAGCGCCCGGTTCCGCGCCCCGGAAGCCTCAGCACGAGGCTCTCGTCGCCCAGTTGCAGCTTATAGTTCCGGTTCGTCAGGCCGCCCATCCGCTCGTAATGCGTCAGCCGCTTCCCCGGGCGCTTGAGCTCGCCCGGGATCGCCGCCTCGAGGGTCTTCATGCCTAAGTACTTCTTTATTTCCCTGATATGCCGCGACGGCGGCCTGGGCGAATAGCCGAACAGCCCGAGGCGGGAGTCGCTCATAGGTCCACTTCCTCTACCTCTTCGTACCAGCGCGCCCTAGGACCTATGGCGGAGCGGATACGCCAGGCGACGCCTTTCTCCTTCGCGTCTATCGCGTCGCGGAGCCTCGCTATCCTCCCGAGTATCGTTTCCGACCAGGCGGCGTCGGCGACCGCGGCGCCGACCCACGAGGCCGTCTTATCGAGGTTGCCCGTTATGCTCCTATAGACGCCCCAGTCGCGGGCGCAGGCCGCGGCGATATAGTCGGCCTCTACGCCGGAGGCCGGCTCGTAACCGGTACGTCCCGCCCCGAGCGCCTCGCGGTCGCTGACGCCGCGATCGAGGATATCGAAGTCGAGGAAGACGCAGGCCGCGTCGGAGAGGTCCTTCTCGTTGATCTCGTGGATCTGCAGCTTCGTGAGCAGCAGGTCGGCGGGGAGCGCGGCGCGCCGCGCGGCGGGCATGCGGCCCTCGAACCGGAATTCGTGGCACATCCTGAAGGCCCCGACGAAGACGTCGAGCTTCGCGCCAGCGGGCGAGGCGAACAGGAGGCGGCGGTCCCCGTTGTACATGTTGAATTCCCTATCGGGCTTCCATCCTTGACCTGCGATGAATCTCTGCAGCGGCGCCGAATCGGCCGTGGAGACGCAATCGGCGTCGCTGTACTCCCTGGCGAAGGGAGGCCGCGCGGCGGACGGGCAGCTCGACCGGACTCCGAGCCCCCCGATCAGCCGCAGGGGTAGCCCGGCCCGGTCGGCCGCGTCGATGAGGGCGCCTATCTCTTCAAGGAGTCCTTCAGTCCTGGGCATGGAACGGCCCCGTCACTCGACGGGGATCTCCCCGTAGATCTTGTCGACGTCGATGCCGCTCTTGCGGCGCCACGCCCGCATCGCGAAGTACAGCGCCGTGGCTCCCAGGTAGAGAGCGACGACGAAGGCTACCGAGGTCGCGTTCCTGTAGCTGATGCCGTAGAGCTGATTAGGATCGATGAACCATTGATAGAGGAGGTATCCTAGGAACGCACAGAACGCCGCGCCGAATACGGTTATGAGCGGGACCCCGCCGATAGAGAACCTCGCCAGCGGCGACGCGCGATACAGGTCCTTCTTGACGAAGGGCAGCAGCACGGCGGACAGGCTCGTGCCGAAGAAAGTCACCGCGATGACGAGAGTCGAGACGAGGGTCAGGGAACTGAAGCCCAGGACGTCCCAAATATACAGGGCGGATACTATGACGCCGGGGATCACCATCAGGAGGAGCGCGACTATGGGCGTCCTCGTCTTCTCCGAGACCCTGGCGACGCCTTCCGGGAGGAGGCGGTCGAAGCTGGCGGAGAACAGGATGCGCGTGCTGGAGAGGTATATAGTCCCGGCCCAGCCGAAGAACCAGGCGCTCATCGCGACGAGGACCAGGGCCTGGACGAAGCGGCTGCCGAGGCCTATGACGGCGAACAGCGCCGGGTACGGCCAGACGGGCAGGACCATCGGGGACGACGACGGGTCCCAGCGATTCTGCCAGAAGGCGGCGTTCGCCTTCATATAGAAATCGAAGCCCATGTACCGGTCGAGGGCCAGGAGGAAGAGGATGGCGAGGACGCTCGTCGCGACGAGGGCGGAAGCCATGCCCGCGAAGTTGCGCCTGATATCCTGAGAGCCGCGGATCTCCCCGTACAGCGTAGCTCCCCAGTTGGGCCATAGGTTGAAGAACGCGAGGTACGGGAGGAGTAGCATAACGGCCTTGAGGCCGCCGCCCCAGAGCGGAGTCTTCGGCCCGAGCGCCCCGGCGGCCGCCTCGACGGCGGCGTAGGCCCCGTCCACGCCGAAGAGGCCGCTCATGCCCGAGTCGAACGAGGCCCGGAAACCCGCGGGGTCCCTGGTCAGGAACAGCAGGATAACGGCGGCGAGGCCCGCGTTGCCTATCCAGAAGCAGATTTTCTGCACCGTCGCGTACGTCTTCATGCCCTTCGCGATGACGAGCGTGACGAAGCCGCAGGTAATGAGCACCACTACGAACCAGGCCAGCGGCGACGTCGCGACGGCGAGGGCGAAGTCCTTGAGCCCGAGCACCGCGCCGAGAGGCACTATGACGACGTGCCTGAGCATATCGGCGTACAGGGGGGTCCAGAGCCACAGTATGAAGCACCAGCCCGTCATGGAGAGCACGTAGCCGAAGCCGCCCCCGAGTATGCGGCTCTGCCATACGTAGTCCCCGCCGGCGCGAGGCATGGCGGCTATGAGCCCGGCGTATACGACGACCTCGGGCAGCACGAAGAGCGCCCCGAGTATCAGGGCGGGTATGAGGCCGCCCTCGAAATACCAGGCCTGGCTCATGGTATAGAGACCGAGGGTGACTAGATTTACGGAGAAGAACGCGTATATGAACGCGTCCATGACGGACCAGGAACGCACCAATCCCGTCGCCTTGCGAAGGAACACGTCAGGTTCAGAAGCCATACTCACCTCACTGCATTATCGCGAATCAGACGCGAGTATATCATCGAATATTCCTAACCGGTCGTCAGAACATACGTGCGCAAGCCCTTGCGCGCGTCGAGCTCCAGGAGCGCCCCCTGGAGGACGCCTTGCTCGTAGAGGCTCCCCGGGTTGATGGCGAGGACCTTTCCGATCCGGGTCACGCCTTTCGCCTCGTGGATATGGCCGTGCAGGGATACGAGCGGCTTATAGGACGCGATCGCCTCGCGTACTGCGCGGCTCCCGACGGGCACGGTAGACTGGCCGGCGTTCTTGACCGACAGGTCCGCCCCTAGCTCCGGGGCGTCGTCCAGGCCGCTCGCGTACGGGGGGCAATGGAAATTGAACAGGGTCCTCGAGAAGTCGCTACGGCCGGCCAGCGTCGCGCCGATCCTGGAGCCGAGGCTATCCTCGGATTCTTCCCTATAGGTATGCCACGGAGTCTCGTTGGTCCATCCCGTCGAGGCTACGAAGAACCCGTCTATCTCGAGGCACCGGCCCTCGCCGTCCATGACCGCGGACGATCCGGCTAGCTGGGCGTCGACCTCGAACGGATCGTCGTTGCCGGGGCAGACGACGCAAGGCACGCCCTTGGGCAGCCTATCCTCGGCCATCGACAGCCAGGTATCCATCGTCCGGGCGACCGCCTGGCGGAACCGCTCGTCTATCGCCTCGGGATGATCCGCTAGGTAGGCCCGCTCGTCGCTATCCATGCGCACGGGGTAATAGCCTCGGCTCCTGACGCGCTTCTCGAATTCCTCTACCTCCGCCGACGTGCCGAGGTCGTACTCCGAGCCGAGGAGGACGGCCTTATAGGCGGAGCCGTCCCGAACCACGGGCACGATGGCCTTCCCCGTCATATCGCCGCCCAGGATAAGCGCGTCGGCCTTATAATACGCGGCCGAGGCCAGGAATTTCTTCCAGCATACGTCGGAACCGTGGATATCGCTCGCGAAGAAGAATCTGGGCACGTCTACCTACCTCTATCCTGTAAGCCTGACTGTCGTTCCGGGACGTGGAATAATCCAGTTCCCAGGCGTCGCCGCACGAGCGCGACGGTGCGGTAGAACTGCCCGCATAGCGCCGCGAGCGTCGTCGCCGCGACGTAGGCCATCGGCGCGGCGTAGATCCACGTAGCCGTTACGCGGCCCGTGGCGACGAGCCACGACGCGACGAGGGCCGCGGCCGAGCCGGCCGCGAGATCGGCGTAGAGCGACGGATATCGGAGCCCTACGAGCCTTACGCGCAGGAGGTCGCCTACGTGGCGGGTGCCTACGAACCCGATGCACAGCAGGCCGAACGTCATGATCCAGCGGGGCTGCCCGGCGACCTGGCCCGCTACCGTCCACACGGCGAGCGGCGCCGTGGACGCCAGCTGTACGCACAGGGCGCCGAGGCCGTCGAACTTGATCTTCATGAGCGTCACGATTATCGAGGCGAGGTGCCCCGCCACCACGAGCGCGAGCAGGACGACTATCGGGGCGAGCCCGAGCCCCGCTATCGGCGAAGCCCAAAAATCATAGCCCAGCACGGGAATGGACACGAGTACGAGCATATGGAGCGTAATGCCCTCTTCCGAGGAGATAGCGCCGAAATGGAGCTTTCCGGTCTTGACGACCTCCCGGAGCACGACCCAGTCGGAGATTCCGCTGACTAGTATGAGGACGGCCGCCAAGGACGGCGAGACGACGGGAAAGGCCGCCACGAACGAGAGCGGGAAGAAGAACACGTTCATGGCGTCGAACCAATGATCGACGAATTCGCCGAGCGGTCCCGATACCCCTATGCGCCTCGCCTGCATTCCGTCAAGGCAGTCAATAGTATGGTAGGCGAATACCAGGAACGCGCAGAGCGCGAAGATCCAAGGATGGCCGGGCCCGTAGCTAGCCCCGAACGCGATCAGGATAGCGAGCGCGGCCCAGGAGCCTATGTTGCCTAGCATGCTCAGCAGGTTCGCCGATATCCGCCCAGGAACCAGCTTGAAGGCCAAGCGCCACCAGTACTTGTATACCTTGTCGACGATCGAGTCGTTGACGCTAGCATAGCTATACGTAAGGACTCGATCGGGGTCGTCGTACCTATCCATTAACGAAACTCCAAGAGGGCGAGAGGAATTCTTGCTATCTAATGACTTTATTTTGATCGTGGGACTATATATATTTTTTTTGCATTAGTCAATCCGGCTGGCCTTACCAGCTCGCCTGAGGAAAATAGAAAAGGCGCGGGACGCGATCGGCCCGCGCCCCGTAGCTCGCGTCCCGCTCCGTATTTCGCTTATTGCCTATCGGTCCCGTTATCCTCGTACGTATTGGTGCCGGCGTCGGTCACGAGCGCGGCGGTCTTATCATCGACTCCGACGGTATTATGATGGATACGCGAATTCTCGAGCGCTAGGCTGGCGCATTCAGCGAATATTTCGATGCCGCAATCCGCGTATCCTATCTCGCAATAGCGGAACTCGCTCGCGTTGCCGGCGACCTCGATGCCGAACCAGTCTCCCGGGGCCGGGACCGGCTTGGAGGAGACGAATCGTACCGGCGCGGCGCTCGTCCCTATGGCCGTCAGCCTCCCGGAAGCCTCCACCGAGATCCATCCCTCGGGCGCCATGGAGACGACTACGCCGGGCGAGAGCGCCATGGTCGCGTATACGCGTATATAGTTGTCCACGAAGACGGGCACCTTGACCAGGGAGAGGCTGAGCGCGCGATCCACGCTATGGCCCGCGAATCGGGCTCGCTGGTTGGTATTGGAAGCGAAGGAGTTGCTGTCGTCGACATCGAACGCGCCGTTGACGGTCAAAGGCTCGGTATTGCCTACGAACGCGTTGGAGCCGAATGCGCCCATCGAGGCCGCTCGCGACGAGTCCAGGCCGTCGGTATTGCCTTCGAACCTGCAATGCGACACCTCGGCGAGGGAGCCGCTCAGCCCGAGCCCGGTCGCGGCGTACTCGAAGGAGCAATACTCGTAGACGGAGCCGTTGCCAGCGTCGTCGACGCCGAACCAGTCGCCCTTGGCCTTGACGGGCTTCGAAGAGGTGAAGGTTATAGGCTTATCGCTGGTTCCGCGCGCGATTATCCGCCCGCCCGCCGTTACGTCTATCCAGGAGCCCGGTTCCATGATGAAGGTAGTACCCGGCTCTACGGTCCACGTCGCGCTGACGTAGAAGCCGCTCGGCACGGTATAGGTCCCGGCCGAAGTCGTCGTGGCCACCGCGATTTCCTGGCCCAGTACCGGCGACGCGGGCGACACGGGCGAGACGTCCCCCCCGCATCCGAGAAGACACAGCGAGACGGCTAACGCGATGTACAACGATCCAAATTTCCTTGAGTTCATTGGCACGCTCCGTGAAATGGTTTTCCGCATCGCGGATTCGCCCATTAGCCTATCATCGCCTAGAGGCGGCCACCACACAGCGTATTGTGATTACTCGAGAATGAGACGCTCCGGGTCGGGCGTCACGACGGAGATCCCAAGGGCCCTATAGATCCTATGGATATTGGAACTCTTAGGACAGACCAAGCCGCGCTCTATATTCCACAGCGTATTGGCGTGCATGCCAGAGACGCTGGCGAGAGCCTCGAGGGTCAGCCCCGAGGATTCCCGGCGTCCGCGGACTGAGCCGCCGATTATCGCGATTATGGAAGCGTAAGGCATCCGTTGGATGTCGGCCCGCGGGAAAGCCTCCTCGCCCTCGTGGAGGACTATGATGTCGACGTTATCCCTCAGGACTAGGCTCCTGCACCCTAGGGCGGCGAGGAGCCGGCACTGCGTGGTGCTCGTCATATCGTGCTCTCCGCGCTCCACCGAGGCGACGGTATTGACGTGGACGTCGGCTAGCTCGGCGAGGGCCTCCCTCGACAGGCCCCGCTCTAGCCTCGAACGCCTATACTCGGCCCCGCAGGCCGCGAGGTACGCGCGCTCGTCGAACCTCTCCTCGGGCTCCTCCATGCGGCCCCTAGTTCCCGCGAACGGGACCGCGGCCCGGCGCGCGGTAGTAGTCGACGCGGCTGGCCTCTCGGAAGCCCCTCGAGCGGTACAGCGCCAGGGCGGCCGCGTTAGTGACGTCGACCTCCAGCGAGATAGCGCGTACGCCGCGCTTCCTGAGCACGACGAGGCAGGAATCGACGATAGCCCCGCCGAGCCCGCGCCCTCGCATCCCCGGGACGACGCCGAGGCCGTGGAGCATGGCCGAGGCTCCTTCCCCCTCGCCCTCGACGGCTATCGCGGCTAGGCCGACCGCCCCGTCCGCGGACCTGGCGATGAACTGCTCCCGCCCGTGATCGGCGAGCGTCGCCTGGGCGAAGGCCGCGGCGTCATCCCTGCTCTCCCCGAAGGCCGACGCGGACAGCGAGGCGAGCTCCCCGAGGCCTTCCGCGGCGACGGGCACGAGCCTGAGTCCCTCGGGCGGCCGGATCGTGGCGAGGCGTTCCGGCGGCAGCCGCATGAGCAGCTCCGCGCGGGCAAGGCGGGCGCCGAGCCTGGCCGCTACGGCCGCGCCGCTCGGGGACGCGCCGTCGCAGGCCACGAGGATCGAACCGGCCCCCGACAGCGAGAGCGCGTCCGCCAGGCCTCCGTAGAGCCTCGTGAAGATGCCCTGGCGCCTGAATACGGGGGACACGCAGGCGCTGATCTCCCCTTCCGCCCTCGAGGGCGCGAACGCGCAGGCGGCTCCGGCGAGTATCCGGGAGCGGGCGGCCCCGGCCCAGGCCAGGCGCCACGCCGCCAGGTCGCGGTCGGCGTTCAGGTGGGTATCGAATTCCATGCACGGGTCGAAGCCGTCCGCGTCCCTGCACTCCGCTATCAGCCCCTCGACGGCCGCTCGCTCCCCGGCGCCCAGGGCGACGCGCTCCTCGAAGCTTACGGGCAGGCAGACGTTCACGACTCCCCCGCCTTGATGCGCTCGATCTCGTCCCGGAGCGCGGCGGCCGACTCGAATTCCAGGTTCTTGGCCTTCTCGAGCATCTCGCGCTCGAGCCGCCTGACGAGGGCGTTCTTCTGCTCCGGCACGAGGAGGTTGTAGGCGCCCTTAATAGTCTCGAGCTCGGTACCGAGGGCCTCCTGCCTCTCTTCCTTATGCCGCTGCAGGATATCGTGGATAGCCTTCTTCACGGTCGTGGGGGTGATTCCGTGCTTCTCGTTGTAGGCCGTCTGCACCGCCCTGCGCCTATCCGTCTCGCTTATGGCGAGGCGCATCGCGTCCGACATCTTGTCGGCGTACATCACGACTATGCCGGCCGCGTTACGCGCCGCCCGCCCGATTATCTGGACGAGGCTGGTGGCCGAGCGCAGGAAGCCTATCTTATCCGCGTCCAGTATCGCTATGAAGGATACCTCGGGCAGGTCTATCCCCTCGCGCAGCAGGTTGATGCCGACGAGCACGTCGTACTCGCCGGTACGGAGCTGGGTAAGGATCTCCACGCGCTCGATGGTCTCCACCTCGCTGTGGATATACCGGACCTTGAGGGACAGCGAGCTCAAGTACTCGGACAGGTCCTCGGCCATGCGCTTGGTCAGGGTCAGGATCAGGCTGCGCTCGCCGAGGGCGACGCGCTTCTTTATCTCGGCGTAGATGTCCTCCATCTGCCCCTCGCTCGGGCGTACCGATATGACGGGGTCGACGAGGCCGGTCGGCCGGATCATCTGCTCCACGACCCGCGCCGACTTGGCCGTCTCCACGGCGCCGGGCGTCGCCGACACGTAGACGACCCGCTTCGTCAGGCTCTCGAACTCGTCGAACTTGAGCGGGCGGTTATCGAGGGCGCAGGGCAGGCGGAAGCCGTAGTCGACGAGGTTCTGCTTGCGCGAGCGGTCGCCCGCGTACATGGCGCCTATCTGCGGCAGGCTGACGTGCGACTCGTCCACGAAGGTCAGGAAGTCCTCGGGGAAGTAGTCGAGGAGGACCGACGGCCTCTGCCCCCGGGCGCGACCCGAGAGCGGCCCGGAGTAGTTCTCTATCCCCGGGCAGTAGCCCATCTCCTCGAGGAGCTCGATGTCGTACTCCACCCTGGTCTTGAGCCGCTGGGCCTCGACGAGCTTCTTATTGGCCATGAGCTCCTCGTAGCGCGAGGCTAGCTCCTCCTTGATGCCGGACAGCGCGCGCTGCACCATCGTCTCCGGCATCACGAACTGCTTGGCCGGGTAGATCACCGCGGCGTCGAGCTCCTCGACCACCTGCCCCGAGACCGGGTCGAAGCGCCGTATGCGGGTCACCCGGTCGTAGTCCAGCTCTATCCGGTAGGCTTCCTTCGCGTAGGCCGGGTATACCTCGATGACGTCCCCGCGGATGCGGAAGCGCCCCCGGTCGAGCACGGCGTCGTTACGCTCGTACTGCAGCGATATCAGCTCACGCTTGAAGGCCTCCGGATCGAGGTCCTCGCCGGCTACCGCCTCGACCTTCATCTCCCTATAGACCTCCGGGGTCGCCAGGCCGTAGATACAGGAGACCGTCGCGACGATTATGACGTCCCGCCTCTCCATCAGGCTCCGCGTCGCCGACAGGCGATGGCGCTCTATCTCCTGGTTGATGTCCGCGTCCTTCTCTATGTACAGGTCGCGCGTCGGGACGTAGGCCTCGGGCTGGTAGTAATCGTAGTACGAGACGAAGTACTCGACGGCGTTGTCCGGGAAGAAGTCCTTGAACTCGCGGAACAGCTGGGCCGACAGCGTCTTGTTGTGGCTCACTATCAGGGTGGGCTTCTGGACGGCCTCGATGACCTTCGCCATGGTGAAGGTCTTGCCCGAGCCGGTGACGCCCTTGAGCGTCTGGAACCTATCGCCGGCCAGGACGCCGGCGGCGAGGGCCTCGATGGCCTGAGGCTGATCGCCCGCGGGCTCGAACGGGGATACTACTTTGAACGGCTTCATGCGCTGAGTATAGCGCCTCCCGGCCCCGAGAGTGAAGCTACAATATCATTTTACGCCGAGGGCTACCGCGGCCTCCCCTATCGCGCGGGCGCCTCTGGCCAGCTCGCCGACGGCCGCCGATCCGAAGCTGACGCGCAGGTGGGCGTCGGCCTCGTCGGAGCCTCCCGTATCGCGCCTGAAGGCCGACTCGGGGGCGACGGCGCATCCGCGCCTCAGGCACTCCGCGGCGAGGACGCGCGCCTTGACGCCCGGCGGCGCGGATACCCAGAGGTTGATGCCGCCCTCCGGCCTGTCCCACGACAATCCCGTCCCTCGGTACGGGACGAGGGCCTCCTCGAAGGCGGCGAACGCCGACCGGTACCGCTCCCTCGCCGCGACGAGGTGGGACTCGAGGCGCCCGCTCGACAGGAAGCGGTCGAGCACGCGCTGCATGAGGCCGTTCGAGGATATGTCTATCGAGCGCTTGACGCCCGCGAAGCGCTCGCGCATCGCCGCGGGCGCCTCGAGGCAGGCGATCCGCAGACCCGGCATCAGCGACTTGGAGAAGCTCTTGACGAAAAGCACCCGCCCCGCCGCGTCGAACGACCGGATCGACGGCGGGGGACCGCCCGACCACGAAAGGTCGGAGAACAGGTCGTCCTCCACGACGTAGAAGCCGTAGCGCTCCGCCAGCCCGGCGATTGCGGCGCGGTTCTCGGCGTCGTACACGGCTCCCGTCGGGTTCTGGAACGACGGGTTGACGTGCACGAGCCTCAGGGGCCGCGTCGAGGCGAGGCGCTCGAGGGCCTGGAGGTCCAGGCCCCGCGGGCCGACGGGTATAGCTTCCACGCGCGCGCCCGCCGCCACGAAGGCGTCCCTCGCCCCGCCGTAGCCCGGCGTCTCCACGGCCGCGACATCGCCGCGGCGCAATAGCGCGCGGGCCGCCAGGTCGATGCCCTGCTGGGCCCCGGAGACTATATGCACGTCGGCGGGATCTACGGGCTCCCGGCCGCCCCGGCGTGAGGCCGCGAGGAAGACGGCCAGGGTCCTCCTGAGCGGCGCGTACCCGGCCGTGTCCTGGTACTCGAAGGCCCTCCCGCCGTCGGCGTCTATCGCCTCCGCTATAAAGCGCTTGAGGTCGGCGAGCGGGAACAGGTCTCGCGGCGGCGCGTTCGCGGCTAAGTCCACGAGGCCCGGAGCGCCGTCCGGCATGCCGCCAGAAGCCTCGTCCGGCCCGTCACCGCGCGCCGGGCGAACTACGGGGGCCGCCCTGTCCGGGCCGCGACCCGAGGCCGCGTCCTCGAAGCGCGCGTCCACGGGAGCGCCCTCGGACACGAAGGCTCCCGATCCGGCCCGCGACTCGACGAGGCCCTCCCGGGTCAGGATGCGGTACGCGGCGACGATGGTGGCCGGGTTGACGCCCAGCTCGTCGGACAGCTTCCTGACCGAAGGCAGCCTGTCTCCAGGCCGGAACTCCCCGCCGACGATTCCGGCGCGCACCGCGTCCGCGGCCTGGATATACAAGGGCGTCTCGTCGTCCTTGTAGAGGCGAAAATCGCGGCTCATCGAAGCCTCCTTGACCATACGATACAGTATACAATACAGTATGCAATACAGTATGCGATACAGTCTACAGTACAGTCCGGGTTATTGGGCGATGTCCGCCCGATAGAGCATCGGATCCTACGGCGGAGTATACGATACGCGGCGATAAGGCCGGAAGGGGATGCATATGGAAGACAGGCAGCGGATAAACAGGGACCTCGCGAGGATGCTCAAGGGCGGCGTCATAATGGACGTCGTCGACGCCGACCAGGCCCGTATCGCCGAGGCCGCGGGAGCGGTAGCGGTCATGGCCCTCGAGCGCGTACCCGCGGATATCCGCAGGGAAGGAGGGGTCGCCAGGATGTCGGATCCGAGGCTCATAAAGGAGATACGGGCCGCAGTCTCCATACCGGTAATGGCCAAGGCGCGCATCGGGCACTTCATGGAGGCGCGCGTCCTCGAATCCCTCGGCATCGACTATATAGACGAAAGCGAGGTGCTCACTCCGGCCGACGACAGGTACCATATCGACAAGACGGCCTTTAAGGCGCCCTTCGTTTGCGGCGCCAGGAACCTCGGGGAGGCGCTCCGCCGCGTGGGCGAGGGAGCCGCCATGATAAGGACCAAGGGCGAGGCGGGCACGGGCGATATCGTAGAGGCCGTGCGGCATCTACGGGAGATAGACGACGGCATCCGCGCCGTCCTGGCCGCGCCGAAGGAAGAGCTCATGACGATCGCCAAGGAGCTCGGCGCTCCGTATGAGCTCGTGCTCGAGGTCCGGGCGCTCGGCCGCCTACCCGTGGTGAATTTCTCCGCCGGAGGGGTCGCGACTCCGGCGGACGCGGCCCTGATGATGGCGCTCGGGGCGGAAGGCGTATTCGTAGGCTCGGGCATATTCAAGTCGGCCGATCCGGAGCGCCGCGCCAGGGCTATAGTCAAGGCGGTCACCTTCTGGAACGACCCGGCTATCGTCGCTGAGGCCTCGGAGGGACTCGGCGAGGCGATGCGGGGAATAGACGTCAAGTCGGACGCCGGCGCCGAACGGTTCGCGTCGCGCGGCGTATGAGCGCGGCGCTGACTATCGGGGTGCTGTCGCTGCAGGGGGGCGTCGCCGAGCACCTGGCGGCGCTCGCTCGAGTAGACGGCGTCCGGGGCGTCCCCGTTAGCAAGGCTTCCGAGCTCGGATCGGTTGACGCGATCATCCTGCCCGGCGGCGAGAGCACCGCTATAGGCCGCCTCCTCCGCGATTTCGGCATGGCGGACCCGCTCCGCGAACGTATCGCCGCCGGGCTCCCCGCCTGGGGAACCTGCGCCGGCATGATTCTGCTCGCGAAGGACATCGACAACGACGACAGGCGCCACGTCGGGCTCATGGATATCTCGGTAAGGCGCAACGCCTACGGCGGGCAGCTGAGCTCGTTCGACGCTTCGGCCGTCATCGACGGCCTCGGCGAGCGGCCCTTCCCCCTCGTCTTCATCCGGGCGCCCGTCATCACGCGGACGGGACCCGCGGTCGAGGTGTTAGCCAGCCTGGACGGGCGAGCGATAGCCTGCGTCCAGGGCGCCATGGCCGCGACGAGCTTCCATCCCGAGCTGACGCGGGACGAGCGCTTCCATCGCTGGTTCGCGGCCCTCGCCAGGCGGGAGGCCTAGGCCCCGGGACCCGCCGCTACTTGCTTCCCAGGTACTCGGCCCTATCGGACAGGACGATATTGACCGATACCCGCCTTGAGCCTCGGTAGTACTCGACCTTTACCGTCTCGCCCGGCTTATTGTCCTCTAGGGCCGAGTACAGGTCGGCGAGGGAACCGATATCCATGCCGTCCACGGCGGCCAGGACGTCTCCTCCGACGTTGAACACGCTCTGATAGTAGCGCACCGGCGTCGTGCCGCCCCTCAGGCCGCCGCGATCGGCGTTGCCGCCTTTCGTGGCCGACGATATGAGGAGGCCCTTCTCCACCGGAAGCGGGCCGCCCTTCTCCTTCATATACTCGATGAGCGCCGGGAACAGCTGCACGTACTCGGCGTCTATCCAGCCGCGCTTGACCATGCCGAATTTTATAAGGTCCGGCACGATCCGCTTGGCCGTGTTCACCGGAACGGCGAAGCCGACGCCTACCGAGCCGCCCGAGGGGGAGTAGATCATCGTGTTCACGCCTATGATCTCGCCTTGAGCGTTGAGGAGGGGGCCGCCCGAGTTGCCCGGGTTGATGGACGCGTCCGTCTGTATCATGTCGCGGATTATCGTCTTGGAGTCCTGCTGCACGGGGCGGCCGAGGCCGGAGACGATACCGCGCGTCAGGGTCCGCTCGAGGCCGAAGGGGTTGCCTATCGCGAGGACCTTCTGGCCCACCCGGAGGTTGCCGCTATCGCCGTACGGCACGACCGTCAGGGAGAGGCCCTTAGGCGGATCGAACTTCACGACGGCAAGGTCGTTCTCCGAATCCGAGCCTATGACCCTGCCCTCCATCCTCGAGCCGTCGGCGAGGTTGACGAATACCTTGTACGCGTCCTTGATGACGTGGTAATTGGTCAGTACGTAGCCTCTCGCGTCGATGATGGAGCCCGATCCGGATCCGCCCTCCTTGGGCACCGGCTCGAGGAACCAGTTAATGGCTACGACCTCGGTGGTAATATTGACGACCCCGGAGTTCAGCCGCTCGTACACGGAGATATTCTCGCGCTCGTCCTGCGAGTACCCGGCCTCGGAGAGTACCGGGATGGCCTCCGGAGGCGCGGCGCTGGCCTTCGGGGCCTCGCCCCTGTCCGCGAGCGCCGTATCGGCTACCGGCGTCGCGGGGTCGGTTCGGCCGCCTATAGGCAGGAGCCCTACGCCGACGGCCGCGAGCAGCCCGACTGACAGCGCCGCCGCGACGGAAACGATCATTTGCCTACGTGAGTATAATCGCACCTGTATCCTCCAGCGAAGCGGCTTAAGGCTTCGCGCGTCGTATCAATAGAATATACATGTCTTGGCCGCGAACGCCAACGGCCGAGGCGGCCGTTTCCGTATCGCATTGACCGCGGCGGGAACGCCGGGTACTATGAAGCGCTATGGATATAAAGAGAAGACTCGGCCAGGCCTACGGCGTCGCCGGCAAGGACGAGGCCAAGGAAGAACAGAAGCCTCGGGCGCCTGTCGCGGCTCGTCCCCAGGGACGCCCTATCGGCCCGCGCGGCGAGCAGGCCCCGAAGAAGGCGGAACGGTCCCGCGAGCCCGACGCCAGGGCCGTCGCCGCTTCCGAGAGCTATATCAAGACCGGGCTGCCGGGCATAGAGAAGGCGGCCAAATTCCTCCTGCTCCTAGGCAGGGACGAGGCCGCCAACGTCATACGGCACCTGAAGCCGGCCGAGATCGAGAACGTCTCGCGCGAGATAGCCCGGATCGACCGCATAGATACCGCCGAGGCTAACGAGATACTCACCGAGTTCGGCTGGCTCGCCAAGACCCAGGGCGCCAGCCTCGAGGGCGGGCCGGAGATAGCCGAGAGCATGCTCGCCGCGGCGTTCGGGGCGGAGCGCGCCAGGGAGGTCTTCCTCAAGGCCGTGCCGGAATCGAGGAAGCCGTTCGAGTTCCTGAACGACTTCGAGGCGCGCCAGCTGATGGTCCTCTTCAAGGACGAGTCCCCGCAGATGATAGCGATGATACTGCCGCATATCGGCCCCAAGCTCGCGAGCGGGGTCATCTCCGAGCTCCCGCCCGCCGTCAGGGCGGACGTCATACAGCGCATAGCCCGGCTGGACAGGAGCGCGCCCGACGTCATTGACAGGGTGGAGGCGGTGCTCAGGGACAAGGCCGCGAGGATAGGCCGGGCCGACTCCGGCGAGCGCATCGACGGGGCCGCGGTACTCGCGGGCATCCTCAAGCACGTCGACGGCGGCCTCGAGGACGATATCCTCTCCGGCATCGAGGAGGACAACCCCGTGCTGTCCAAGGACATCCGGGAAAGGCTATTCACCGCGGACGACATACTGCGCGTGGCCGACCGCGACATGCAGAAAGGCCTCCGCGACCTGTCCGAGCGCGACATCGCGCTCGTGCTCAAGGGCAAGAGCCAGGCGTTCAGGGACAAGGTCCTGTCCAACGTCTCCCAGGGCAAGCGGACGATGGTGCTCGAGGAGTACGACATCATGGGCACCGTCAGGCGGGACGACGCGGACAAGGCGACCAAGTCGTTCATCGATGCCTATAAGAGGAAATGGGAAGCGGGCGACCTCATCCTCGAGGGCGACGACGACCTGATCGACTAGGCCGTCGCGGGGCCGCTACGCCTAAGGCTTCGCCTCCGGCTTGGCGTATCGCACGCCTCCCTCGGACGCCTCCTCGGCGCGCGCGAGCATGAACAGCAGGTCCGAGAGCCTGTTGACGTAGCGCCGCAGGGGCCCGGGCACGTCCGCGTCCCAGGCCAGGGACACGATCCGCCGCTCGGCTCGGCGGCATACGGTCCTCGCCACGTCCAGCTTGGCCGACTGGATAGTAGCCCCGGGTATGACGAAGCCCTTGAGCGGGACCTCGGCTTCCAGGCGCTCGACGTATACGGATAGCCGGTCCTCGTCGGCGGCCGTGATAGGCGACGAGAACGAGCCCGTCCGCGTGGCCAGCTCGCCGGCTACGCGGTACAGGTCGCGCTGGACCTCCTCCGCTATCTCCCGGACGTCGGGCCGCTTGAGCCAATGCTTGGCCTCCCCTAGCAGCGAGTCCAGCTCGTCTATGGTGCCGTACGCCTCGACCCGCATATCGTCCTTGCGTACCCGCTCGCCCGACCAGAGCCCGGTCAGGCCGTCGTCCCCCGTCCTCGTCACGATTCCCATCTCGTCCCCTTGCGTCCGATCGCTACATCCGCGAACATCTTAACATACTATTTTGCATCCGCATTCGTACTATGGTAGAATGAGGAATGGATGTATATTGAAAAATCATAAAGAGGATATAGAGAGCCCTTAATGCTTATGATGAATGAGGCTGAAGTCGACGCGGCCAATGAACGGGCCTGGAGCTCGTGCATCCAAACTCCACAGTCTACGCTCGAGGAGTCCGAGCGCACCTTGGCGGCAGCCACGGACCTGGGGTACGCGAGGGGGCGGAGCTACGCGCTCCTGAACATCGGATGGTCGCTATACTACCTGTCCAGGCTGCCGGGAGCCTACGATTCCTTCGTAGCGGCTCAGAGGCTATTCGAGGAGCTCGGCGACGTGGTCGGGCTATGCCGGGCCCTGAACGCCCTCGGCGTCTACAACCATTTCATATTCAGGCTCGACAAGGCCGTCGATTTCTACACCAAGAGCCTCGATACCGCGAAGGCTAACGGTATCAAGGACCGCGAGATCGTCGCGATGGGGAACATCGGCGAGCTATGCCTCGAGCTCGGGAACCCCCAGGAAGCGCTCGAGTACCTGATACCCGCCTACGACGAGATGCCCGACGACTTCAACCAGGGCAACGTCGCCGATTGCCTAAGGAACATAGGCCAATGCTTCCTCCAAATGGACAATCTGCTCCTCGCGGGGGAATTCACGAGGAAATCCTACGAGCTGGCCAAGAGGGCGGGCGAGACTATCATAGCCGCCGATTCGCTCGAGACGCTCGCGACCGTATCGATAGCGCTGGGCGAGCTGGCTGAAGCCGAACGGCTCGTCGCGACGGGCCTCTCGCTCGCCGGGGAGACGGGAAACCTCAGCCAGCGGGCCAGCCTCCTCATCGTCCGCGGGACCATCCTCAACTGCATGGGCCGGCCGGGCGACGCCCTCGTGGTGCTTCTCGAGGCTGCCGGCCTTTGCCAGGACATCAACCTCAAGAGCAAGCTATTCAAGGCCCACGAGCAGCTCTCGAAGTCGTACGAGTACTTGGGCGACCATAGCAAGGCGCTCGAGTACTATAAGCGCTTCGCGATCTTCAGGGCCCAGGTCCAGCACGAGGACAGCACCAAGAGGCTCAGGAGCATACAGACCCAGACCGACATGGAGAGCGCCAGGCAGGAAGCGGAGATATACCGGCTCAGGAATATAGACCTCAAGGGCAAGACCGAGGAGCTCGAGGAGATCAACAGCCAGATAGTATCCATATCGAGGATAGGCCGCCGCGTGACCGCCAGCCTCGACTTCAATACCGTGGTCCAGACCATGTACGATTGCCTCAAGCCGTTCCTGCACATGGACATGTTCGGGATAGCGCTGTACGACGGCGACAGGAACCAGCTCGTCTACAAGCGCTACTACGAGGACGGCGAGCGGAGGCACGAGCATAGGATAAACGCCGATTCCGAGAGCAGCTTCGCGGCGTGGGCCTTCAGGAACCGCAAGCCGGTGCTGATAGCGAATAAGGACGCAGAGTACTCGAGCTATCTTTCCAAGCCGTCCACGAGGAAGGGCGCCGCCGCTCAATCCGTTGTCTGCATGCCCCTGGCCATCGAGGGGCGGATCATAGGCGTCATGACCATCCAGAACCACGAGGCGAACGCGTACGCCCCCAAGAACCTGTCCTTCATCGAGGCCCTGGCGCCCTACGTGGGCATCGCCGTCGAGAACGCCATAATCCACGACAGGCTCGAGATACTCAACAAGGCCCTCTCCGACGAGAAACGAAGCCTGGAGAGGGCGACGCTCAAGATAAGCCACCTCGCCAACCACGATACGCTGACCGGCCTCCCTAACCGCAGGCTCCTCTTCGAGCTCATGGCCAAGTCGGTGGAGAGCGCCAGGCGAACGGGCGGCAGGATCGGCGTAGTATTCATAGACCTCGACGACTTCAAGCCGATAAACGACCGCTTCGGGCACGCGGCCGGCGACAGCGCCCTCGTCGCCATGTCCGATCGCTTACGGGGGCTAGTACGCGCGTCCGATATCGTGGCCCGCATAGGCGGAGACGAGTTCGTCGCGGTGATCACCAACGTCAAGACTCGCGAGAGCATAGAGATGGTGGCGCGCAAGGTGCTGGACGAGTGCTCCAAGCCTCTATCCTTCTCCGGGAAGTCCTGCCTGGTAGGCATGTCCATGGGCATCTCCGTGTTCCCGGACGACGGCGAGGCGATAGAGGACCTCGTCAACAGGGCGGACGCGGCGATGTACGGCGTCAAGCACGTGAACAAGAACGCCTACGCCTTCTCGTCGGATTCCGCCCCGCTAGTCAGGCGTCCCGACTAGCGTACTCGATTGACACTGCAAGACCCCCGTGTTATCTTTTTCCGCGCTTTACGTCGAGGGAGCGCTACGCCCGCCGTAACGCCGACTTAGGCAAAACGACCGACCTAACATCATTCACTATCCAGGATGGTTTCGATGGCATCAAGCAACGACAAGCACGTCAGGCCCGAAGCGAGCGACACTCGCCATCGAGGCAACTCTTTCATCTATATAGGCACGGTGATACTCCTTATCATCACCGTGCTCGCCTTCGTGTTCGTGCCGGCGATGGGCGGCAGCATGGACGGCTCGGACGAGCTGACCTTCGGATCGTGGAATAACAAGCCTATATCGTTCGTTCAGGGCGGATACTTCTCCTCCCAGGTCCAGCAGGTCAAGGCCCAGTACGAGAGCCAGGGCATCAAGGACACGGGCGACCAGTTCTTCGCCTACAGGGTGTGGCAGCGCGCGTTCGAGAACACCGCCGTCCACCTGGCCCTGCTCGATTACGCCCAGCGGGCCGGCATCTCCGTCAGCGAGTCGTTCATAGACGCGAGGATGATAGAGAACCAGGCCTTCATGGATAACGGCGTGTTCTCGAAGCGAAAGTACCGCGAGGCCACGAACTCGGCGAAGATAGCGCTCCGCAAGGAAATAGAGACCTCCGCCCTGAAGGGCCGCTACGTGACGGACTCCGTCTCCTATATCGCGAGCAAGGCCGAGACCGGCTTCCTCAAGGCCATCGCCCAGTCGCAGCGCGTAGTCGAGTACGTCGCCGTCCCCTTCAGCGCCTATCCCGACGAGGAGCGCTTCGCCTTCGCCTCGGCCAACCCGGCCGCTTTCAAGCGCCTTGCCCTGTCCCAGATAACCGTGTCGTCCTCCAAGAAAGAGGCGGAGCAGGTAAAGGCCAAGGTCGGTTCCGGCTCCCTGTCGTTCGACGAGGCCGCCAAGGCGCATTCCAAGGACGATTTCGCCTCCAAGGGCGGCAACGCGGGCGCCCGCTACGCGTGGGAAATCAAGAGCGACCTGAAGGAGGCCTCGGACTTCGAGGCCCTCCAGTCCCTCGGCAAGGGCGAGGTATCGCCGGTCTTCGAGACGCTCGTAGGCTCCTGGGTCTTCTACCGCGTGGACGAGGCCTCCGCCGACCCGGACCTCGGATCCGCCGACCTCGCCAAGAACGTCACGAAGTACCTCAATAGGAACGAGAAGGGGCGGATCGAGGATTGGGTAGTCGCCAAGGCGTCGGAATTCGCCGCCGCCGCCTCGTCCGACTTCAAGGCCGCCGCGACGGCCAAGGGCTACGAGGTCAAGGAGACCCAGCCTTTCCCGCTCAATTACGGCAAGGCCCTGGACATAGGATACTTCTCCCTCCTCGGCTCGCTCGACGCGACAGACCTCCCCGAGCTGCGCGGCGCCGACACCAGCGAACGATTCCTCTCCGCCGCGTTCTCCCTGGAGGCGGGTCAGGTATCCAAGCCCGTCGTGCTCAACGATTTCGCCATAGTCCTCAGGGTCAAGGAGATCAAGAACGCCGACGAGGGCGACATGGGGCTCCTCGAGGCCTATTACCCCACGGTCGTGCAGCAGAACGCCTCGCGCGAGCTCGCCGCGGCCATACTCGCCAGTCCGTCGCTCAAGGACGACTTCATCGCGGCCTTCTCGCGGGCGTATTCCCAGACGAACTGATCGCCGTAGATATGGAACCGTCGGGACCCCTGCTCGTCGATACGGGCAGGGGTCTTTCTATCCGCTACATGGATCGCTGGCTCTATTCGAGGCGGGATCCGACCGCGGCTCCGCTAGAGGCGGCGCGCTCGGCGGCGATCCTTCCGGACACCCTCTACCTCGCGCCTTCGCCCTGCCTCTGCTACGGCCTCGCGGAACTCGTTTCCAGGCTGCCCGCCAGCAGCGCGGCGCTATGCGTCGAGACCGACCCGCGGCTGCGGGCCATCGCCTCTCGCGCCGTGTCAGAGGGGCTACGCGCCGAGGCCGCCTCGGGTCGGGTTGCCCTATGCGAGACGCGAGAGGCCTTGAGCGCGTACCGGGCGCTCGAGGCCGCCGTCGCCGCCAGGCGCTTCAGGCGCGTCGTCGAGGTTCGGCTCTCGGGCGGCCGAACGGTCGACGAGCGCGGCTACGACGGCGCCATAGCCTCCGTCGAGGCCGACATAGGCTCGCGCTACCGTAACAGGCTCTCCCTCGTCCGGATGGGCCGTTTATGGACGAAGAACCTCATAGCCAACCTCGGCGCCATGGACTGGGCCTCGGTCGGGCCGCTCCGCTCAGGAGGAAAGCCCGTAGTCGCCTGCGGCGCGGGCCCTTCGCTCGACTCGGCCATCCCCTACCTGCGCGCCGCGCGCGATAGCGTCTTCCTGCTGGCCTGCGACACGGCGGCGGGGGCCTTGGCCGCCGCCGGGCTGGCGCCCGACGCTGTCGTCTGCCTCGAGGGCCAGGTCTACAACGTGGCCGACTTCCTCCCGCTTGGCGCCGCGGCCTCTGACGAGGCCTCCCCCCGCGCCGCGGTACCGGGCGCCGTGGTCGATCTCTCGGCCCACCCTTCGTCGTTCCGCGCCCTTTCTGGCCCCAAGGCCCTTACCTTGAGCGAGTGGACGGATAGCGCCTTCCTCTCGCGCCTATCGGCCGCCGGACTACCCGTCAGCGCGGTACCACCGCTCGGCTCCGTAGGCGTACTGGCGCTGAGGGTCGCCGCGAGCCTGGGAGGGCCTATAGTCGTAGCGGGTCTCGATTTCTCGTTTTATCAGGGCCGCACCCACTGCGCGGGCAGCCCCGCCGACCTCCTATCGAGGCGCTCGGAGACGCGCACCTGCAAGTCGGCCGCCGCCTGGGACGCCTCGTTCAGGGACGGGCGCTCCAGGAACGGCGACGGGTCGCTGTCCGACCCCGCCCTCTCCATGTACGCGTCGCTAGCCGCGTCGGAGCTAAGGCTAGCCGCGGAACAGGGCGTCGCGGCCTATGACGCCCGGGGCGGCCTCGGGGCGCCGCTACCGGCGACGGCGCCAGGAGAAGAATCCCTGGCGGGAATACTGAGGACGGCCCGCGGCGCTTGCCCCGAGGCGACCTTCGGCTCCAGCGCCGACCCGGAGCTTGCGGCCGCCAGGGCGCGCTCCTTCCTCGAAGGGGAGCTCGAGCGCGCCGAGGCCGTCGCCGAGGCCCTGCGCCGAGGCTCGGACGACGCGCGCCTGCGGTCGATGCTCGCGGAGGCCGATTTCCTGTACATGCATTTCCCGGACCCCGAGCGCGTAGCTCTCCTGGAGGACGACGCGCTGAGGCGGGTCGCGGCGGAGGCCGCCTACTGGCGCGGCCGCCTCGAGGACGCGCTATCAGGCCCCGGCGACCGCTGAACGGCGGGCGAGACTGGCGAGCGGAACCCTAAGAGCCGACTGGCGGCTCGGCGCGTGGCGGCTCGGCGCGTGGCGGCTCAGCGCTTGTCGTCGTCCTCGTTCTCGCGGAGCACCGCCATGAAGGACTCCTGGGTCAGCTCGACGTCGCCGACCATCTTCATGCGCTTCTTGCCTTCCTTCTGCTTCTCGAGGAGCTTGCGCTTCCGGCTGATGTCGCCGCCGTAGCACTTAGCGAGCACGTCCTTGCGGACGGGGTTGACGGTCTCCCTGGCCACTATGGAGCCGCCGATAGCGGCCTGGATGGCTATCTTGAACTGCTGCCTGCTCATCGAGTCCTTGAGGCGCTCGCAGACCTTGCGCCCGCGTTCCATCGCCGAGGGCCTGAAGACTAGCTGGGCGAGCGCGTCCACGGGCTTGGAGTTGATGAGGATGTCGAGCTTGGACAGCTCGGTGGGCCTGTAGTCTATAATCTCGTAGTCGAAGCTGGCGTAGCCGCGGCTCGTGCTCTTGAGCTTGTCGTAGAAATCGAAAAGCACCTCGGCAAGCGGCATCTCGAAGGTCAGCTCGACGCGCTTCTCGTCCAGGTGGGTGAAACCGGTTTGCGAGCCGCGCTTATTGATGCACAAGGTAATGAGATTGCCTATGTAGGCCAGGGGCGTGATGATCTGGGCCTTGATGTACGGCTCCTCCGCCGACTCTATCCTGGACGGGTCCGGATAGTCGGCGGGATTGTCTATTATGGCCACGTCGCCGGAATGGGTCATCGTTAGCCTATAGCGCACGCTCGGAGCCGTCATGATGATGGCCTGGCCGTACTCCCGCTCCAGCCGCTCCTGCACTACCTCGAGGTGCAACATCCCCAGGAATCCGCAACGGAAGCCGAAGCCAAGGGCCGCGGAGCTGTCCTTGTCGTATATCAGGGAGGCGTCGTTCAGCTTCAGCTTCTCCATGGCGACCTTCAGCTCGGCGTAGTCCTCCGTGTCCATGGGGTAGATAGAGCTATAGACGACCGGCTTGACCTCGCGGAAGCCGGGGAGCGGCTCGGTCGCCGGATTGACGGCGCCCGTGACGGTATCGCCAACCCTGATGTCGGAGACCGTCTTGATGCCCGCGATGAAGTAGCCGACGTCGCCGGCGGTCAGCTCGTCCGACTTCGATAGCCCCAGCTTGAAGTAGCCGGTCTCCTCGACCTCGTACTCGGAATCGTTGTACATGAGGCGTATCCTCATGCCGGGCTTGACCTTGCCGTCGAAGACGCGCATGTGGACGATGACGCCGCGGTACGGGTCGTAATGGCTGTCGAAGATGAGGGCGCGGAGGGGCCGGTCGGGGGAGCCCCTCGGGCAGGGCACGCGCGCGACTATCGCCTCGAACAGCTCGTCGATGCCCGTGCCCATCTTGCCGGAGACGCACAGCGCCTCGTCGCCGTCGAGGCCGAGGTCGTGGCTGATCTGGTGCCTCGAGTCGTCGATGTTCGCCGCCGGCATGTCTATCTTGTTTATGACGGGCAGTATCTCGAGATCGTGCTCCAGGGCCATGTACATGTTGGAGAGGGTCTGGGCCTCGACGCCCTGGGTGGCGTCCACGAGCAGTATCGCGCCCTCGCACGAGCTAATAGCCCTGGAGACCTCGTAGGAGAAGTCCACGTGGCCGGGCGTATCGACCAGGTTGAGCGTGTACTCCTGCCCGTCCTTGGCCGTATACGACAGCGTCACCGCCTGGCTCTTGATGGTTATGCCGCGCTCCCGCTCAATGTCCATGTTGTCCAGCATCTGAGCCTGGATCTTGCGCTGGTCGACTATCTTGGCCCGCTCGATGAAGCGGTCGGCGAGCGTCGACTTGCCGTGGTCTATATGGGCGATGATACAGAAGTTACGGGTTCGTGCGATGTCGTGCATGCCTTCAATCTACCCCGGAAAGGCGGCCTTGTTCAATGACGCCCGGGCCCTGCGGGGTAGCGCTCCGGGCGGCGACCGCCGGCGGGCGAACGGCCGGAGATTTGCCTAAACTCGATTTAGGGAATACTATATACGCGAAGGAGACAGAACCAATGCTCGAGGCCCTTAACTATACTCCAGTCAACGGCGAGAAGAGCTCGCCGCTCGTAACCGTATACGCGCTGTCGACCTGCGGCTTCTGCAAGAGGGCCATGACGTTCCTCCAGAACCACGGCTTCGCGTACCGCTACGTCTATATGGACCAGATCCCCGTCGAGACCAAGAACGAGTGCAAGAGGGAGCTCAAGGAGACCTTCAAGGTCGACGTCGCCTTCCCCTTCGCGACCGTCGGCGACTCTGAATACCTGGTCGGCTTCATCGAGCCCGACTGGAAGAAGACGTTGGGAGTCTAGCGTGGGCCCTAAGAGCACCGACGACACGAGGCGCTTCGCCGACATGGTAGCCGCCAAGCAGGACTGGGAGCTCAACCCTGACGCCGAGTTCACCGACAGCCTCGTAGAGGGGCTGACGACAAACTGGAACCGCTACGGCTATTTCCTCTGCCCGTGCCGCGACTCGGACGGTTCCAGGGAGACCGACGCCGACCTCATCTGCCCCTGCGCCTACTCTAAGGCCGACGTAGAAGAGCACGGCCACTGCTATTGCGCGCTCTACCTGCGCCGCGGCTTCGCCGCCTCGGGGGGCGTCCCGGGCGGCATCCCTGACAGGCGCTTCTCCTAGGAGAGACCGCGCGAGGCGCCCGCGCGCGCGGGACGAGCCGGCAAGCTTGCCTACCCTGGCCCGGCCGGGGTATCATGACGGACTATGGCGCCATGCTACCTCGACTGGGCCGCTAGTGCCCCGCCCTATCCGGACCTTCTCGAACAGGCCGCGGCTATCGCCTACTCGGCCTACGGCAACCCTTCGAGCCTCCACGCGACGGGCAAGTCCGCGAGGGCCGAGCTCGAGGCCGCGCGGTCGGCGCTGGCCCGCTCCATAGGCGCCGAGCCGGGCCGCGTCTCGTTCACCTCGGGAGGCACCGAGGCCGACTCTATACCAATGCTCTCGACCCTGCTCGCGAAGGGCGAGCGTTCGATAGTGATAAGCGCCATAGAGCACGCCGCTGTCTTCGAGCAGGCCCGCGTCCTCGAGGAGCTAGGCGTCAAGGTGATACGGGTAAGGCCCGCTCCCGACGGGATAGTCGACCCCGCGGCCGTAGCCGACGCCGTGAGGAGGGACACCGTCCTCGTCTCGGTGATGGCGGTCAATAACGAGACGGGAGCCGTACAGCCCATCGGGGCCATAGCCGACGCCCTCCGCTCGGCCCGGGGAGGCTCCGAGAGGGCGCCGTTCTTCCACTGCGACGCCGTCCAGGCGCTCGGTACCGTCGGCTTCGACGCCGCGGCGACGGGCGTCGACGGGGCGGCGTTCAGCGCCCACAAGCTAGGCGGCCCTCGCGGGATAGGCGCCCTGTTCCTCGGGCGTCCCGTGACCCCCCTCGCGCGAGGCGGCGGGCAGGAGGGCGGTATCCGGCCCGGTACCCATAACACCCCGGGGGCATGGGCCTTCTGCCGCGCCGCGGAGCGCGCCGCCTCGGCCCGCGAGGCCTCGCTCGCCCGCGCGAGGCTCTTAGAGCGCGCGCTTCTCGACGGAGCGCGCGCCATCCCCGGCGTCGTTCCGCTACCCGCGGGCCGCCTCCCAGGCGACGAGCGCTATAGTCCCTATATCGCGTGCCTAGCCTTTCCCGGCCTCTCGGGCGAGGTGATGGCCAGGCTCCTCGACGAGGCGGGCATAGCCGTCTCTACCGGCGCGGCCTGCTCCGGCGCGAAGAAGGAACGCCGAGTGCTGGACGCCATGGGCGTCGCCCGCGACCTGTCGTTCTCGTCCATACGGGTATCCACGGGCCGCGATACCGCGATGCCCGATATAGAGCTATTCCTGGAGCGCGCCGCGTCTGCGTACGCGCGCTATAGAGTCTGAACGAGGAGTTTCAACCGCATGGACGCGCTGTACCTTATAAAGATAGGCGAGATCAGGCTCAAGGAAGGCAACCGCGCCGAGTTCGAGAATCGCCTCAAGCGGGACCTCAAGCGGCGCCTGTCGTCGTTCCATAGCGAGGTATCGTCGCGCGAGGGCCGCTACTACCTGACCGTGGCCGAGGAGAACTCGGCCGAGGCGGAATTCGCGCTTTCGCGCATACCGGGAATAAACGGCTGGGCTCGGGCGGTCAAGGTCCGTAAGGAGATGGACGAGATAGCCGAGGCTGCCGTCGCGGCCGTCGCGCCGCTCGTCAAGGCGGGCGCGGCCACCTTCAAGGTCGAGGCTCGGCGCTCCGACAAGGGATTCCCGCTCGACTCGTACGGCATAGCCAGGGAGCTAGGCGGCGTTATCCTCGAGGCCTTCCCCGGCCTCCGCGTCGACGTGCATAAGCCCGACGCCACGATCTACGTCGAGGTACGGGAGCGCGCCTACGTCTATAGCGACGGCTCGCTCGGCGTGAGGGGCCTGCCCCTCGGCTCCGGGGGCAGGGGCCTACTGCTCCTATCGGGGGGCATAGACTCCCCCGTCGCCGGCTATCGATTGCTTTCCCGCGGGCTCGCCCTCGAGTCGCTCTACTTCCACGCGTATCCCTATACGTCGCACGAGGCCTGGGAGAAGGTCAGGGATCTCGCCGCCAACCTGGCGAGCTTCTCGGGCGGCATGACGCTCCATACCGCGCCGTTCACAGAGGTCCAGCTGAAGATAAAGCGCGACGCCCTCCCGGAGAAGACTACGCTGTACCTGCGCGCGTGTATGATGATGGCCGCGGATATGGTGGCCCGCTCTCGCGGCCTCAACTCGATCGTCACGGGCGAGAGCCTCGGCCAGGTAGCCAGCCAGACCGCGGAGAACATGCGCTTCACGGGCTCGTATACCGACTACCCCGTCCTGCGGCCGCTCGTCGGCACTGACAAGGAGGATACGATCCTCACGGCCAGGGCGATAGGCACCTACGACATATCGATACTGCCCTACGAGGACTGCTGCGTCCTCTTCTCGCCCAAGCATCCCATCTTAAAGGCGGATTTCGACGCCGAGAGGAAGGCCTTCGACGCGCTCGGCTTCCGTGAGATCGTCGCCGAGGCCGTCGCTGCGATAGAGCGCGTCGAGCTTCCCTTCAGCTTCACGCCTCCGCGGGCAATAGCAGTTCCCCGATGACTCGCTCGAATTCCTTCTCGGGCATGGCGCCCATGGACACCCTGGGCTGGCCGTCCTTCGGCACGAACAGGATCGTGGGTATGCTCTGTATGCCGAACATCGACGCGAGCTCCTGCTCCGCCTCGGTGTCGACCTTGTAGATCGACAGCTTGCCCTCGTACTTGCCAGACAGCTTCTCGAGCACCGGCGCGACCATCTTGCAGGGCCCGCACCAGTCGGCGTAGAAATCGATTATGGCGGGAAGCTCGCCGCGGTACTTCCACTCCTTCTCTCGCTCGTAGTCGAAGACGCGGTCCTTGAAGGCTTCCAGGGTCAGGTGCTCGGTCATTGCAGTTCCTCCGTTATGGGTTTCACTTAATATAGTGTTTTTACTATGTTATCGTCAATGCGTTTTGTGGGCCGGGCGCGATATCGGCCGTCGATCTAGACGGCTCGTTCGACGACCGATAATGAGGTATATTATGACTATGAAACGCGGCGATCGCTCATCCGTACTATGGTGCCTCATCCTGGCCTCGAGCGTAGGCCTCTCGTCCTGCGACTGGATCTCCAGCCTCTTCCCCGCTTCCTTCGGCCCCGAGTACAGGAACAGCGAGACCAATTTCATAGACGCCAGGAACCTAGCCGCCCCTCCACCGGCCGCCGACCTGGGCTCCGCAGTGGCCCTCGACGCTACCGGCACCTGGGACTGGGCCTGGCGCGGCCGAGCCGGCGCCGGCAATACCTTCGAGTACATGAGCATGACGAGCGCGGGGCCCGTGGGGACAGCGGCAGTATCCGGAGCGTACACGCTCGCGGCCGACGAGGAGGCGTGGAGGCTGGAACTCGTCAACCTTGCGGGCGACCCGTACCTTGAAGGGAACGTCGGGACGACGCCGAGCGGCTGGGCCGTGGACGGGGGCGGCGCGTCGGCGGCTATACAGGCCGAGACGACCACGAGCCACGGCAGGTTCATGCGCCTTAGTTCCATCCAGGAAAGCTGGGCCGGCTTCGATCCTAACGTGCCGGGCTTCATACTGGACGCGCCTCAATCGTACAGGACCAACGCCTATAGTCTCTCGGCGTTCTCGCCCACGGCGACGATGCGGTACACGATAGGAGACTACGCTATCCCCGACTTCACCGACCCGAAGAGTTCCAGCCTAGCCGGCCAAGTCCATACGCCCGAGATATTCTCGGCGAGCGATTCGAACACCAGGTTCATGTGCGCCCTATCCTCCACGAACCAGACGGTTGACCTTGACGACCTGAGGATAGTCAGGTTCGACATCAAGGACTCGTCCCGGCTCAGGCTCCTGCTCCGCCCCGTTGACGCGTCCCCTACGCTCGTCGCGGGGCAATACGAATTCTCGCTATGGATCAGGCGGCCGGACGGCGCCCTCCTCTACGCCGACGCGGCGAGGACTGGCGCGTCGGCGCGTACCGCCCCCTTCGCGGCCAGCAAGGTCATGCTCGCCATGAGGCAGATAGGCTTCGTAGACGACAGGATCGCCCCTATACTCTTCCAAGGGACTTTCGACGTGGGAGACGGCTGGACCCGAGTCGCCCTCAGGATGGACGGGGGTAACCTGGACCGATTCGACGAGTCTTCAGCCGAGCCGGTCCTAGAGCTATCCGTCTATCCCTTCGACCCCCAGGAGATAGGTCCGGGATCGGCGCTCATCGCCGACCCTCGGCTACGCTTCTTCATCGACGGCTATACCGACTAGGCGGGCGCCGTGTGCGCCCCGGCCCAGGGACATTGGGGCCCGGCGATCACCGGGCCCGCGTCAGTTCTTCACGACCATCACCTTGCGGATCTCGTCTATCCCCGGGCCTACGACGCGGACGAAGTACATCCCGCGCGCGACCGGGTTGCCTCCGGCGTTGGATCCGTCCCATGTCATCGTGTAGGTGCCCGCCGCTAGCCGGCCGCGGTGCAATGAGCGCACGACGTCGCCGTCGAGTGTGAAGACGAGCACAGTTACCTGCCCGCCCTCCGCGAGGTCTATCCGCACGGCGGCCCGCTCGCGCTTCGCGGAATCGATGACGTTGTTCATGACGGTTACCCCGCCCCGTTGCTTCTTGATATCCTGGACCTTGTAGCGCCATAGGTCGAACTGCCTCGGGTCGCCGGGCACGGCCCCGCGGGCGACCCAGAGGTCTCCTAGCCTGAACAGGAAACCCACCTCCGCCCCGCTCGCGATCTCGGGATCCGAGGCCGGCACGAGGTAGTTCCTGGAAAGCCCGTTCGTCGAGGTCATGAACGGCAAGATGATCCTAGCCTCATCGTTGCCGGCCAGGTTGAAGCCGGAGAGGTAGCTGGGTAGCCAGAACGCCCCGAGCGACTCCTGCCGGCCGGTAATATCGATCGTCGGGGCCGAGGCGGCCGGCGGGGCGATATCGTAATACATAGTCAGGGCGGTAGACTCGGATACGGAGCCTGAAAGGTTCAGGCCCGTGAATACGGTCGTATCCATGTCGTAGAGGCGGCCGGTACCGTCGAATACGCGGAGGAGGCCGAGGGCGCCGGTCGCCAGGGCGCCCTCGGTCGTCGTCTCGTCGCCTACGTGTATGCCGTCCGAGGCGCCGAGCACCGAGACTGGCCCGATGGCGATATCTATAGCGCGACGGATGACGGTAGGCTCCGCGATGTTGCCGGACCTATCCATCAAGGTAGCGCCGAGGGCCAGCCTGCCGTCGAGAGCGAATTCCGTCGTAACGGGGGCAGACATGTTGAGCCATAGCTCGCTTACCGGCCCGCTTGGCGTGATGAGGTCGACGCTCGCAATAGGGGCCGCGACCTTCGAGACCGAGAAATCGGCCTGGGTTATATTGGTAGTCTTGCCTACGACCTGGTATACGGGCTCGGTGAACTGGAGGTATATCCTGGCACCGCCTATCTCCGCGCTCGTGAACATTATCTTCGGGGGCAGCTTCTCTGCGCAGAATTTGGCCGCATAGTCGGGTAGCAGGTTGCCTGCGGCGTCCGTTACCAGGCCTAGGCTCTTCTGATAGTTGAATTGCATCTGGCTGCGGGCCGTCCAGGCGGCGTTCAGCGGCACCGGCGTCATCGATATGAACGGATCGTCGTTATCGTTCGCGATTGCGCCGAACGCGGGGCTCGTGATCAAGGTATCGAACCCGGTCGAGCCGAAACGATAGACGCCGTCGCCTATATCCCTGAACTCCCACCCCGGCAGGCTGTCGATAACGCTGCTCGTGTTGCCCAGCGTATAGAAGAAGGAGCTGTCGCGCATCGGCTCCGAGAAATGCAGCTCGAACCTATCGATATTGAACGACGAGGCGAGAGGTACGATGTCGAGGAAGTCCGGCTCCAGCGTCAGCGTCGCGCCGAGCTCTGGCGACGCGACGTCCCACGCGCTCGTCTCGACGACGGAGACCGTCGCCTTCGGATAGCCCCCGGTGGGCTCTATCGCGTTACCGGACGCGTCGGTCACGAAGGCGTTGGACGGGACCGCGACCGCTCCGCCCGGCTGGACCGGAGCCGCCGCGAAGTAGCCGGGCCAGAATTGCTGGGCGTTGAGCCCGTAGGACCAGCCGGCCACGGACAGGTAGAGCCCGTGCGCGCCGTACGCGTTGGGAGCCGCTCGATACATGCCGTTGACCTGGCTCGCCGTCAGGCCGTCGTCAGCCGCGGCCGGCGCGCTGTCGGTCCTGGCTCCCAGGGAGACGCTCCCGGAGTCGAAGCTCGCGTAGCCGACGATCGCGGCTCCCGACATAGCCCCGCCCCTCTCAGCCGCGCCGGCGAAACTGGCCATGCTCTGGGCGTTGGCCGCCGTGGCGTCGGCTATCGTGAATCCCGCGGCGGAACCTATATTAACCGGCTCGGAATACCGAAGCTGCACGTAGTTCCTGCCGTCGTAGGGAACCGGGATAGGATCGCCCGATACCGGGGCCTGCCCTACCTCTACGCCCACGAGGACGGGGCGGCAGGAGTCGGCGGTGGCTGTATATCTAGGATAAGAAGACGCTCCATATGCTCGGATCATCGTCTTGCCGTTAGCCGCCCTGAACAAGCCCTTTAAGAAGGACAGGTCCGGTATCGCCGTTTGAGGGACCCCGTCTCGATCGGTACTTCGATCGTCGCCTGACGGGACCGCGTCGTCGACGATGTCGCCGGCCGACGAGCCCGTCGCGTCGGTGTTCCAGCTGCCTCCGCTCGTCAGGATATAGAACGATGATCGATCCCCGGCTCCGTTCGTGGTCGTTACGCAATCCGGATCGGTATAGGTACCCGAGAATTTCAGAGTTCCGCCGTTATACCACGCAGATCCGTTCGCGACGTTGACGGCCGCGGCGTTGATGAGGCTATGGATCTCGTCGGATGTGTTCTCTATCGCGACGGGAGTTCCGAACTGGTCCTGGAATTCGACGCGTATGACGTCGTCGTAAACCGTAGCCGCTAACGATATCTGCGGGCGCGAGAATTGCCATCCTCCGGACCCTGCGAGATTGTTTCCGCCGCCATCTACGACCAACTGATTGTTCTCGGCGCTTGCGATAACCTGCGACGCGGCGCTAACCCAGCCATCATTGGTAGTCACGTTAGCCACCGTCATGTTGAACGCAGCCGCGTACGGCGTGCCCCACTGGCCCGGTATCGCCGCGTCGCCGGCGTTGAACTGAGGAGCTGTACCGGTCGCCGCGGGTAGGTTGAGCGTGAAGGCGCCGACGTTCATGTTAGCGCCGTTATTATAGAAGCTCGCGCCCACGTCCAATACAGCGCCAGTCAGGTCGGCAAAAGTAGCGGTATGGCTACTAGGCGTGAAAACGCCAGCGGCAGGTATGGCCGGCGTACTGCCGGCGGGCGAATACGCTAATCCCGAGGATGAATAATATGCATGCCGCGAGTCCCCCGCAAACGCCCAATCGCCGTCGTCCGCGGAGTACGCGCCGCCGAACACTACGAAGTCGGCGGTGGTTGTTATAGTCTGACCTGCGATGTTGAGGTTCCCTTGGAAGAAGTAGAGGTTTCGGCAGGTCAAGTTATTATTGAGCGCAATCGTAAAACCACTGGCGTCAATAAATAGGTCAATATTAGTCATCGCTATCATCGTAGCCGAACCGATGTTGCCGGCCCCCATTATCCGTATATTTGCACTTCCAGCGGTTCCATTTACAGCGCCATCGAAGAATAGTGACCCAATGCCGGAGTTTAGAGTGAGATATAGCCCTCCGAGATCAAGAGACGATCCAAATCTAATAGACGAATCGGTTGCCGATAGCGTTGCATTCGCTGACAGCGTCACCGCGTCGTTGTACGTCTGCGCGCCGCTCGTCGTCACCGCGCCTCCGTTCAGTACCACGGTGCCTGCGGCGTCGGTAGTCAGGGACAAGAGGCTCTGCGTCGATCCGACCGCTCCCCCGAACGTGGTAGCGCCGCTCCCGTTCACCGTCAGCGTCCTGTTGCTCGCCGCGAGGTCGGCGTCCACCGTTCCAGCGAACCCGATCGCCGTGCCTGACAGCACCGTGTTCGCCCCGAGCGTCACCGCGTCCGACCAAGTCTGCGTCCCCGTCGTCGCGAGCGTTCCCGACACCGTTACACCGCCGCCGCCGTTCTTCGTGAAGTTGGCGACGTTCGTGATGTTCCCGAGCGCGAGGCTTATAGCCCCGCTCGTCGTCA
>JAHIWG010000136.1 GCA_018816345.1 Spirochaetota bacterium
CAGCTCCTCGGCCGTCGCGGCGCTCGCGGCTCCGGGCTTGGGTGGCGCCGCGCTGGTCAGCCCCTCGGCGACCGCGGATTCGCTCGACGGCAAGGCCGACGCTCTGTATAGGACTATCATGAGCTCGAGGCTCGATTCTCTGTTCCTCGCGGCCCATATGAGGGCGAGGGGGCTCAGGCGCGTGCTATTCATGGCTACGGAGGGAAATAGGCCGTACGCAGAAACGTACGCCGTCCCCTTGGCGCGGGAGGCGGAGGTCGTGGCGGATATCAGGTTCGGGGCCATATCCGATATCGATTACGGAGCTATAGCGAGCCTGCGGTACGACGCGGTCCTCATCGTCGCCAGCCCCCTGGATACCGGTACCGTCGCCCAGGAGCTCTCGATCCGCGGCCTGTCGGCGCCCCTGTACATATCGGGATGGGCGGGTAACGACAGTCTCATAGCGCACGGCGGCAAGGCAGTCGACGGCGCGGTGTTCGTCCATCAGACCGATACCGATCAGGCGGGCGTGGCGGCCGTCTCCTCCCGGTACCGGGCCGTGTACGGCGAGAGCCCCGGCTTCGCCGCTATCCAGGCCTGGGACGCCATGCTGCTCGTCGAGGCGGCTATAGAGGCGTCCGGTCAGGGCGGCGTCGCGGCGGCGATCCGCGGTACCAGGTCCTTCGAGGGGCTCTCCGGGACGATCGAGATAGACGAATTCGGGGACGCGACCAGGACGGTGTACTATAAGAAGGTCGACGGCGATAGGATAGTCGTCGTCGGGAAAGCGGAATAGCGCTCCGTGATCAAAGACGCTCGGACGCGCGCCTTCCGGACTATCCGTTCCCGATTTCGAGCCTCGACCGCGCTCGCGGCCGGCCTCGGCGCCATAATACTCGTTAGCCTGGGCCTCGGGCTCGCGGCCCTGGATTCGTTCGCTAGCACGATGCGCGACGACATCATGAACCGCAACCGCTTGGTCGCGGCCGCGCTGGCCGGAGATATAGACGCGTTCCTCGACGGCTACGGACTCGCCCTCGGCCTCCTCGGCGACGCGCAGTTCGGGAACCAGGCCGGCGTCGACGCTTTGGAGCGGCTCTACCCCGCGTTCGGCTCCGTCCTGCTCGTCGGTGAGGGGGGGCGAGTCAGGTTCGCGTCGAAGAGATCCAACGAAGCCTACTTCGACGTCTCCATGCGCGATTTCTTCGCGCGGACGGCGCGATCGGGCTCGCCCTATCTCTCGCCCTCGTTCATCGCGGAAGGCGACTACGCGCCTACGGCCGTCCTCGCCGTCCCCGTCCATGACGGCGTGGCGGCTGGCTACCTGAGCTTCACGGAGCTAGGCGAGTATATCGCCGGGCTGCCCGTCCAGGGAGGCGAGAGCATAGCGGTCGCCGACGGTAACGGGTTCTTCGTCGCGCACGCGGAGCCCGGGCGCGTAGCGAGGCGCGAATCGGTAGCCTTGGAGGATTGGTACCTGAGCGGCGATCGCGGCTCGGCCGGTAGCGGCGTCTACGCTAGGCCCTGGGGCGAGGACGACCTCGTGTGCTGGGCTCCCGTCGCTAGGCCGGCCGGGTGGATCATCATCGTCTCGCAGGACGCGGCGCGGGTATTCGCCCCCGTGAACGGCTTTAAGGCCGCGGCCAGCGTCGTAGTGGCCGCGCTGGGCCTATTCGCGCTCGCCGTCATAATCGTCGTGCTCGGCCTGTTCGAGAAAGACATCAAGGCCCTGCGCCGGTATACGACGGCCGTGGCCGAGGGCCGATACGACGCCGAGTTCGACTATAGAGGCTTCCAGGACCTGGCCCGCCTAGCCGACGATTACCGCGCGGCCGCGGCCGCCGTCAAGCAGCGGGAGACGCTGATCCAGGAGGACGAGAGGCGGCTCGAGCTGCTTCTGCAGGAGGTCCATCACCGCGTAAAGAATAACCTCCAGCTTATCATTAGCCTCCTGGCCCTCGAGTCCGGCTCCCGCGACGATACGGAGGACGTATTCTCGGACTCAATCGATAGGATCAGGGTGATGGCGACGATTCACGAGACGCTCTACGAGTCGAACGACTTTTCGCGAATAGACTTCTCGGAATACATCGCCTCCATAGTCGAGCGCATAGCCTCGTCCTACGCCTACGGGAATTTCCGCCCCAGGCTGGCCCTCGACCTCGCCGCGGTCGATCTCGATATCGACGCCGCCGTGCCGTGCGGCCTTATCGTCAACGAGCTGTTCACGAACGCCATTAAGTACGCCTTCGACGAGTCGACGCCCGATCCCGTCGTCTCGGTGGCGTTGGCGGCCGACGAGGCCGGGACTATCACCCTCTCCGTCGCGGATAACGGCAAGGGCTTGCCCGGCGCGATTAATCCGGCGACCGCGGAATCCCTCGGCCTGAGGCTGATAGTCTCGCTCGTCGCTCAGCTCCACGGCGAGTGGAACATGTCGGCGGAGGGCGGGACCGCCTGGGTCATACGATTCGCTCGGCCTAGGGCCGATGCCTAGGCCCGAGGCTTGACGAAGCGGCGTCGCGGAGGCATATTCAAGGGTACAGGCTTTGATGGAGAAGAGTAGGCGGATGTCAGCGTCCCGAGAGAGGGCCCCCTTGGCTGGAAGGGGCCTGTCGCGGCGCCGTCGAAAACCACTCCGGAGCCGTTTCCGTGAGAGCCGCTACCGCGGACGGTAATGGAGACCGGGCGCGCCCGTTATAGCGGTTAGAGCGCGGAAGCCGCACCTCGCGGCCTCCGAAGTAAGGTGGTACCGCGGATTCCGCGAGCCCGCGAGCGACGTCGTCGCATGCGGGCGGTCCCCGAGGCGGGGCCTATACGGGGTTCGTCCTTACGCTTAGAACGCCGGGAAGCGATTCCCGCGGGTCGGCGTGCGGACGCGTCCCGCGGAGGTCTTCCCGTCAGAGGAGTACCGTATGAGTCACCCCGTAGAGACAATCCGCCATTCCCTGTCGCACGTGATGGCGGAGGCCGTAGTCAAGCTGTATCCCGGCACCAAGGTCGCCATAGGGCCCGCCATCGATGACGGCTTCTACTACGATTTCCAGCTCCCGGCGCCTATCCAGCCGGACGACCTGCCCGCCATAGAGAAGGAGATGCGCCGCATCATCTCCGCCAACGTCCCGTTCAAGCGCGTCGAGGTGAGCAAGGCCGAGGCCCTCGCCATGTTCTCTGACGAGCCGTACAAGCTCGAGCTCATCGAGGGACTCGAGGACGGGGCTATAACCGTCTACGAGCAGGGCTCCTTCCGCGACCTTTGTCGCGGCCCCCACGTCGACTCGACCCGGGATCTCAGGCCGGACGCCTTCAAGCTGCGCTCGGTCGCCGGCGCGTACTGGCGCGGCGACGAGAAGCGCCAGATGCTTACCCGCATCTACGCCTACGCCTTCGTAAGCAAGGCCGAGCTCGAGGCCCACCTTAAGATGCTCGAAGAGGCCGAAAAGCGCGATAACCGCAAGCTGGGCAAGGAGCTAGACCTGTTCAGCACCCACGAGGAGGCCGGCGCCGGGCTCGTCTACTGGCACCCCAAGGGCGGGCGCTTCCGCGTCGAGCTGGAGAACTGGTGGCGCGACGAGCATTACAAGAACGGCTACGAGATACTGTTCACCCCGCATATCGGCAAGTCCTGGCTGTGGCAGACCTCCGGCCACCTCGGCTTCTACAAGGAAGGCATGTACTCGCCGATGAAGATCGACGAGGACGATTACTATATCAAGCCGATGAACTGCCCGTTCCACATCATGATATACAATAACGGCGTGCACTCGTACCGGGAGCTGCCGATGCGCTGGGCCGAGCTCGGTACCGTGTACCGCTACGAGCGTTCCGGCACCCTGCACGGCCTGATGCGCGTACGCGGCTTTACCCAGGACGACGCCCATATCATCTGCACCCCCGACCAGATCGAGGACGAGATAGCCGAGGTCCTCCGCTTCTCGCTGTTCATGCACAAGACCCTCGGGTTCAAGGAGATCAAGGCCTACCTCGCGACCAGGCCGGCGGGCGACGGGGCCGTAGGCGAGCCCGCAATGTGGGATACCGCCCTGGAGTCGCTGCGCAAGGCGGTCGATAAGGAAGGCCTCTCCTACGAGATGGACGAGGGCGGCGGGGCGTTCTACGGCCCCAAGATAGACCTCAAGGTCAAGGACGCCCTCGGCCGCGAGTGGCAGCTGACCACCATCCAGTTCGACTTCAACCTGCCCGAGCGCTTCGATATGACCTACATCGACTCCGACGGCCAGAAGAAGCGCCCGTACATGGTGCACCGCGCGCTGCTGGGATCGATAGAGCGCTTCTTCGGCGTCTATCTCGAGCACACCGCCGGCGCCTTCCCGATCTGGCTCGCGCCCGAACAGGCCGTCGTCATACCGGTGGGCCAGGACTTCGCCGACTACGCGGTGCGGGTCGCCGACGAGTTGAAGAAGGCGGGCTTCCGGGCCCGGGCGATGCTCTCGGACGAGCGGATGAACGCCAAGATCCGCGACGCCCAGGGGCAGAAAGTCCCGTACATGCTGGTCGTCGGCGCCAAGGAGCGCGACGAGGGCACCGTAGCGGCGCGGGTCCGCGACGGGCGCCAGCTGCCGGCCATGAAGGTCGGCGATTTCATCGACATGGTGCGGGGACTGGTCTCCGCCCGATCCTTGGACCTATAATCGACCGCGGAGCATCATGAGATTACGTTCGGAGCGCCTGGCGGCGAGGCTCGTCCTCGTCGCCGCGCTCAGCTTCCTGTCCTGCACGCTGTTCGTGCTCGTCCGCTTCGGGCTTACGGGCCGATTCGCGCAGGGCTACCTGATATGGAACCTCCTGCTCGCCGCCGCGCCCGTGGCGATAGCCTGGTGCGCGGTCGAGTTCGGGGCCATGCGAAGGTCCGGGCGCTCCGCGAAGTCCGTCTGCCTCGCTTTCTTCGTCGCTTGGCTCGTCTTCTATCCGAACGCGCCGTACATCTTCACCGATTTCATACACGTAGTCAGGCGGGCCGGCCTCGGCGTCGTCGCGGCGCCGTGGCTGTCGGAATACGACCTCCTATGGTACGACATCGTAATGAACTCGGCCTTCGCGTTCGTCGGGCATTACCTTGGCCTCGTCTCCATGTACCTCATGCACGGCGCCATGAGCGGCCTCTTCGGCCGCGTCGCGGGCTGGGCCACGATGGCCCCCGCTATAATCCTCTCGGGCTTCGGCATCCATATCGGGCGCTTCTCCCGATTCAATAGCTGGGACCTCGTCCTCCACCCCGTCGAGGCGATCCGCGTCATGACGCGATCGCTATCCGAGCCCGCGGCCTTGCTTTTTTCTATGGCCTTCTCCCTGTTCATAGCCCTTACCTACCTCATCTTCTATCTCGTCAAGCGCGGCGATATCGTCGTCCCTGACGTACCGGTCGCTTGAGGGCGACCGGCCGTTCTTTGGGCGCGCGTCCATGCGCGCCGGCATGCCGTCGTCCCTGACATAATGAAAAGGGCGTTCGTGGTAAAGGTGATTCTTGCCTGAAATACAAAATATTTATTGCAAAAAAAACAGTGCAAAGATATATTTGTAAAAATGAAGAACCAAGACGCGAACGACGATAGCGGGACTCGGGACCTGATCGAGCTCGATCCCAGGAACCTTAAGGGACTCGCCCATCCGCTGCGACTGCGAATCCTAGGGGCTCTGCGCGAATTCGGCCCGGCCACGTCGTGCGGCCTCGCGGGCCGGCTCGGGGAGTCGAGCGGGGCTACGAGCTATCACCTGCGACAGCTCGCCGCCTTCGGGTTCATCGAGGAGGACGAGGGGAGGGGCACGAAGCGCGAGCGCTGGTGGAAGGCCGCCCACAAGAGCACGTATTTCGACGAGAGGTCCTTCGGGAACGACTCTGAGTCGACGGCGCTCGGGGCCGAGTTCCTCAGGGCCGTTGCCGGCGCGCACGCGGCTCGTACTGTCGCGTGGATAGACGGCCTGCCCGATTCCTCCGGGGCATGGCGCCGAGCCGGAGCCATCAGCGATTATGCCCTCCGCTTAAGCCCCGATGAGCTCCGTAGCCTCGAAGCCGAGCTCGCGGAGGTCATAGGCCGCTATAGGAGCTTCGATCCAGCGGAGCCCGTCGTACCGGGGACGGCGATGGTCGCCGCCCAGGTACAGCTATTGCCGCGATTCCCCGAGGCGGAAGCCGCGCCGGATCGGGGATGAGAGCCATGCTGATACCCTTCATTAACAGGTTCTTGCATTGGGCCGTAGTCGGTCTCGTTAGCCCTATCCTCGTGCTGATGATCATGTCTAAGGGCGTAGGGGTCGAGATGGTGGGCGTCGCCATGGCCGCGCTCTCCGTTTCCGTCGTCCTCCTCGAGCTCCCGAGCGGCGTCCTTTCCGATACGATAGGCAGGCGGCGGGTCTACCTCGTATCCATAGGCCTAGCCGTCGCGGCCTACGCCCTCATGATCGCCGCCGGGAGCCTGGCGGGCGTGACCGTGGCGCTATCGCTCTACGGCGTCTCGCGGGCCTTCTCGTCAGGCTCCATCGAGGCCCTGTACGTCGACGACTATATCGCCGAGCGGGGCAAGGATAGCCTGCACTCCCTCGTCGCGGCCATGAGCGCGGGCGAGATCCTGGGCTTGGCGGCCGGCGCGCTGGCTGGCGGGTTCATCCCTTCCCTCTGGAGGCGCTTGGCGCCGTTATCGAGCCCGTATAACGGGAACGTCGCGGCTCAGATAGCCCTTCTCTGCGTACTGTTCGCGATGACCGTCGCGACGTCCCGGGACGGAGCGGCGTTCAGGGCCGGCAAGGCGGCCGGGGCTGGCGATCCCGGTCGCGTTCCCGAGCGCGGCGCCTCGAGCGGGAGTCGCCTTAAGGGAATCATTCGCGAATCCATCGGCGCGATACGCGGGAATAGGATAATAGCGGGAATGCTCGCCGGGGCCGTCTTCTGGGGTTTCTCGTTTAGCGCCATCGAGGTCTATTGGCAACCGCGCCTGCGGGAAGTGCTCGCGGGGACCGACGCGGATTGGCTCTTCGGGGTGGTGAATAGCGCCTACTTCGCGGCGGCGCTGGCCGGAAACGCTATAATAGGCTTGGTCGCGAGGAAATTCCGCCTTGACTCAAGCCTGGCGATCATCGGCGCGCTGCGGATAGCGACCGGTTGCGCGATCGTCGCGCTGGCCTTCCAGGGCGCCGTTCCCGGGTTCTCCGCGCTTTTCCTGACCGTCATGTGCTGCAACGGCATGATGTCGATCCCCGAGTCCGCCGCCTTCAACGCCGCGATACCGGGGTCGGCTAGGGCCTCGCTCCTATCGCTCGCGTCACTCTCCGTCCAGGTCGGCGGCATAGCCTCTTCGTTGGCGTTCAGCGCGGTCCTCCGCTTCGCTCCCGTGAGCGCCGCGTGGATCATCGCGGGAGGGCTGCTCTTAGGCTCGTCCCTTATCTACTTCGGCGTCGGAGGCCGGGCGTCGGGCGTTAAGAGCCGGGCGTTAAGAGCCTCATAGCCGCCGCGGGATCGTTAGTGATTATCGAGTCGACTCCTAGGTCTGCGAGCCTCCTCGTCTCCTCGGCGGCGTCCACGGTCCAGGCTTGGGCCCGTACGCCGTGCGCCGAGAGCTCGGCTAGGTTGTCATAGGTAAGGAACGCGAAGCGCGGATTTAGGTAGTCCGCCCCGTTCGCCGCGCAGTAGACCCCGGCCCCTAGCAGCCACGACGACTCGATGAACGCCAGCTCGCTGTCGGGCGAGATGCGCTTGCAGGCCAAGAGCGACTGGTGGTTGAACGACGAGAATATGGCCCGCCTCGATAGCCCCCGCTCGGAGACGGCGCGTGCGACTCTTTCGGCGAGCCCCGGATACGCGAACGTCCCGTTCTTCAGCTCGATATTAATGACTACGTCGCTCGTCTCCACGATATCTAGGTACTCGTCCAGCGTCGGGATGGGATTCTTGCCCAGCGCATTCCCGAATCCGGCGCTCGCGTCCAGCCGACGGAGTTCCTCGAGCGATAGGTCTCGTACCCTGCCGGAACCGTCCGTCGTGCGATCCACCGTTTCGTCGTGGATCACTACGAGCTCTCCGTCCCTGGTTAGCTGGACGTCCATCTCTATGCCGTGGCAGCCCGTCTTGAGGGCCTCCCGGAAGGCGAGGGCGGTGTTCTCGGGGAAGGCCGCGCTGTATCCTCGATGGGCGAATATCCTGGTCATGGCTTCTTCCTCCTCGCGTCGCCGGCCTTGGGGACCTGCCCCGTCGAGCCTCGTATGACGAGCCTCGGCGTGAATTCCACCCGCGTTATTATATCGGGTCCCGGATCGCCCCTGTTCCCGCCAATCCTCGCGAGCAGCATCGAGAAGGCGTTGCGCCCCTTGTCCACTATATAGTTATCTACGGTGGTCAAAGATATGGGCGATAGCCTGGACGGGAAGATGTTGTCGAAGCCGCAGACGCTATAGTCCGCGGGGATCGAGAGTCCCGCCTCGACTATCGCGTCGATCGCGCCGTACGCGACCATGTCGTTGACCGCGACTATAGCGGTAGCGGGGTCCTCCGAGCCGCG
Organism: Spirochaetota bacterium; assembly: GCA_018816345.1. Classification (GTDB taxonomy): domain Bacteria; phylum Spirochaetota; class Spirochaetia; order Treponematales; family UBA12059; genus SZUA-370. The sequence continues at coordinate 8,493 of JAHIWG010000136.1, forward strand.
CTCGGCGAGGCATTCCTTCATCAGCTCGTATCCTACCTGATGCTCTATGAATAAATCCTTGAGCTCCTCTTCGGGGCTCACGTCCCGTGATCTGACCAGTATGCTCCCGCCGGGGCATTCTGAGCCGAACGTATCCTCCAGGCCCCGTAGTCGCCTTAGGCGTATGCCGTTTATCGAGTCGAGCGTCGTCGAGATATACGCTATATGCCTATGGCCTAGCCCGATAAGGTGGCGCGCGAGCAGGACGCTGGCGCTATAGTTATCCATCTCCACGGTATCCAGGCTCAGCGGGCCGCCCTTATCGCCTATGACGACCGCCGGCACTATCCCGAGGATCGAGTCCAGCGCGATGGAGGGACGCGGGGCTATCGTGAATATGATGCCCGCGATGCCCGCCCCGCCTAAGAGGGCCAAGTGACGCGCTTCCAGCTCGGCCGAGCGATACGTGTTCAGGGTAATGACGCTATAATCCGCGTGCGCGGCCGCCTGCTCTATGGACTGAACCAGGGTCGAATAGTATGGATTGGATATATTGGGGCAGACTACGGCAACGAGGCGCCCGCCGAAGTCGCGGGCCCTTCTGTCGGCGTCGCTTTTCTTGGCGTAGCCCAGGCGTTCGGCCGCGGACTGGACGAGCCGCACCGTATCCTCCGAGAAAGATACTTCTTTGCGCCCGTTCAGGATCATCGACACCGATGATTGAGAGAATCCCGTTATTTCCGCGATCTGCTTCAGGGTCGGATTCTGATTCTTAGCCATACTTCCTTTGCCCCGCGACTTCTACCGCTCATAATAAACCCTGGTTTAAAGTATCGCACAGGAATAATTTCAATTAATAGTATTAAAAATTTAATAAAATACAATTGAAACTACATAATAATAAGAATTAAGTTGACAAATTGTCAATACATGGTAGATTCTGCAATTGAAGATTTAATAAATACTATTGATGACGGCTTGAAAAGATGCTTTTACGGAGTATATCGGATGCTTATCAGCTATTCGGAGCTATGCCTCATAGGCGGCGCCGTAGAGAGTAATATCGAGGCGCTAGTCGGCGCCGGAGCCGAGGGCGTCGAGCTGATGCTCGACGGCGCCGGCTGGAACCGCTTCGACGAGAGGATGGAAGAGCTGTCCGGGAGGCTGAACGCCTTGGGCGCCTCGTACTCGGTGCACGTACCCGTCTGGGAGGCCAACCTAACGAGCGAATGCGCTCATATCAGGGACGCCGTGGCCGAGTCGTATCGGCGAAGCATCGAATTCGCGGCGATGGTGCATTCCCGATACGTCGTGGTGCATCCCGGCTGGTGCTCTAACGCATTCTTCGATAAGGCCGTCGCTCGGTCCAGGTCCAGGGAGGCCCTGCTCTCCCTGGCCGAGTTCAACGGGAGCTACGGGATGCCCCTGCTCGTGGAGAACGTGGGAGGGCCTGCGGCCTCACTGTTCGACGAGGAGCAGTACGCCGGATTCCTGGAAGGCTTCCCTCCGGAGGTCGGTTATATAGTGGACGTCGGGCACGCCCATATGAACGGCTGGGATATAGGGCGGCTGCTTCCCTCTCTCGGCGCTAGGCTGCACGCGCTTCACCTGCACGATAACGACGGCCATGGCGACGCGCACGCCCCCCTCGGGGAGGGAAGCGTCGATTGGCGCGGGGTCTGCGCCGCCGCGCTCGGTACGGGCCGCGACTTGAGCCTCGTGCTCGAGCTGAACATTGGGACGAGCGTGAGTCGCCTTACGGAAAGCAAGGCTTTCCTGAGGCGAACGCTAGCCGAGGCCGCGGGGCCTCTGTAATAGAGCCGGCCCGCGGGGAACCCAGGGCAAATCCTAAGGAGGAAACGATGAGAATGAAGAGCGGTATCAGGTTCGCGGTCTCGGCGCTGCTGATCGGGGCGGCCGTCTGCGCTAACGCGCAGGACGCGAAGAAGTACGAGGTCACGGCGCCCATCAAGATCGAATGGTGGCACGCTCTCGAGGCGCAGTACGCGCCGCTCGTCGAGAAGGTCGTCGCCGATTTCGAGCGGAAGAACCCCATGATAGACGTCGAGGCTATCTATCAGGGTAGCTATAAGGACCTCAACGAGAAGCTCATCGCGGCGCAGGCCGCCGGCACGACGCTTCCGGCCGTCACGGTGGCTAACACGCCCTATATCGCTGAGTACGGCGCCTCGGGGGTGTGCGAGGTACTCGACCCGTATATCAAGGCCACCCGGTTCGATATCGGGGATTTCGGCGCCGGCCTGAGGACGGCCTCCAGCTACGACGGCAAGCAGGTTTCCCTGCCATTCCTCATCTCGACGCAGATCATGTTCTATAACAAGGACATGGCCGACGCCGAGAAAATCAAGCTCCCCGAGACGTGGGCGGAGATGGACGCGTTCATGAAGAAGGCGTCCAAGGTATCGGACGGCGCGACCCAGCGCTACGCCACGGTGTTCCCCGGCTGGGACCAATGGTATTACGAGACCTTCTTCCTCAATAACGGCGTCAAGATCGTCAATAAGGACGGGGAGACGACCGACCTCGGCGACGCCAAGGCCGTGGCGGTGGCGCAGAAGCTGAAGCAGTGGTGCGACGACAAGGCCGCGTACTGGGCCTACGGCAAGGACGCCTCGGGCGTTATGCGACAGAACTTCATGGACGGCAAGGCCTTCTCAGTGATTCATACCACGTCGCTCTACAACATGTACGCGACCAACTGTAAATTCAAGGTGGGCATGCATTACCTTCCCGGCAATACCTCCAGGGACTCCGAGATAGGCGGATGCGTGCTCCTGATACCCAGGAAGAACTCGCAGGCCGTCAAGAACGCCGGTTGGCAGCTTATATCCTACCTCACAGGCAAGGACGTCAACATGCTGTGGGCGAGGGAGACGGGATACATGCCGACGCGCAACTCGGTCACTAAGACGGCGGAAGGCAAGGCCTTCCTGGCGGAGAAGCCCGCGTTCAAGGCGGTGTTCGACAACCTGGACCACATCAACCCCCGCATCCAGCATCCCGCCTATACGGCGCTGTCCAAGGTTTGGATGCAGGAGCTCGCGAAGGTCATCATCGAGGGCGGAGACGTCAAGGCCGCCATGAAGAAGGCCGCCACGCTCATTGACGAGGCGCTCCAGGACTAGGCGCTATCGCCTGAGGAATAACAAGGCGGGACGGGCGCTTCCGGGCGCGCGCCCCGCCTCATCTAGCATGACGCCAGAAGGCCGGGGGAGACTATAACGTGAAGGCAAACGGGAACGCGATTACTGGACGGCGGGGCGCAAGCCATAGGAAGAGGGAGAAGGCGAAGGATTTCCTCTGCGTAGCCCCGGCATTGGCCTTCTTCGCCGTCTTCGTCTACTATCCGTTGGTAGACCTATTCCGCATAGGCTTCACTAACTGGAACCTGATACGCGACGACTATAAGTACGTGGGACTCAAGAACTACAAATGGCTCTTCAAGGGCTCCGGCTTCGATACGTGGCTAGCGTCCCTCAAGGTCACCTTTTCCTACACCTTCTGGGAGATAGTGATAACCCTGGCCGGAGGCATGCTGCTCGCCGCGCTGTTCAACAGGGAGAGCAAGGCGTTCTCCGCGATGCGATCGATAGTGTTCATGCCCAAGTATATCGCCATATCCACGTCGGCCATCGTTTTCATGTGGATACTCAACGACCAGTACGGCTTCCTCAACTTCGTGATGGGCATATTCGGGAAGGAGCCGGTCGCCTGGCTGAATTCCGAGCGTACCGCCCTGACGTCGGTGCTGATACTCACCGGCTGGAGGGTCGTGGGCTACGGCATGATGATATACCTGTCGGCCATGAAGGGCATCTCCAAGGACTACTACGAGGCCGCCGAGCTCGACGGCGCTAACGCCTTCCTTAGGTTCAGGCATATCACGCTGCCGCTATTGTCGCCGACGACGCTATTCCTCTTCGTCACTACCTTCATCGCCTCCATGAAGGTATTCCAGTCCATAGACGTCATGACGAGCGGCGGGCCGTACGAGAGCACCAACGTCATGGTCTATTGGATCTACGACCTGGCCTTCGTCCAGTTCAGGGTGGATCGCGCCGCGGTCGTCGCGAGCGTATTCTTCGTCATACTCCTGGCCTTCACCGCCGCGACTATGAAGATATCCAATAAGAGCGTCCACTACGAGTCCTAAGGGGGCATGAGCATGGCAAACGATTCATTCGCGGCGAACGTCAGGGCCAAGCGGGCCAGGCTCGTATCGACGGTACTGCAATACGCGCTCGCCGCCATCGTGGTAGTCGTAGTGGTATTCCCGGTCTATTGGATGATCATCTCGTCGCTCAAGACGAGCGAGGAGCTGCTACGGCCCGTGCCGTCGCTCTGGCCGGCCGAGTTCCGCTGGCGGAACTACTCCGACGCCCTCGCGATGGCGCCCTTCGGAAAGTATTTCTTCAATACCCTCGTGATGACGATGGGTATCATGAGCCTGCAATTAGTCATCGGGTCGTTCGCCGCGTACGGCTTCTCGAAGGGACGCTTCCCCGGCCGCGACGCGCTCTTCGTGGTCGTGCTGGGCGCGCTGATGATACCTATCCAGGTGACGTTCGTGCCTATCTACGGAATGGTCGCCAAGCTCCACTGGATCAATACCTTCGCGGGGCTCATCGTGCCGCACGCCGTCTCGGCGTACATGATCTTCATGCTCAGGCAGACCTTCAAGTCGGTGGACGATAGCTTCCTCGAGGCGGCCAGGCTCGAGGGCATGGGTCGGATAGGCATTATCTTCAAGATACTCGTGCCTATGTGCAAGCCTACCATGCTTACGGTCGGCATAATATCGTTCATAGACGGATGGAACTCGTATTTCTGGCCCAAGATGGTAACGACGACTCCGTTTAGGAGGACGATAGCCCAGGGCGTATACGAGCTCAAGCGCTCGTACGCGGGGCTCGAGACGATGAACCAGAACCAGATAATGGCCGGCGCCGTGATGGCCGTCGTGCCTATCATCGTGCTGTTCGTGGTCCTCCAGAAGTATATCCTTTCGGGCTTCTCTAAGGCGGCGTCTAAATGAGGCTCTATAGCGGGTTCAAGCGAGCCGTCTCGGCGCTCGCGATCGCGGTAGCGCTGCTCGCAGGATCGGCAGTACCGTCCTTCGCCCAGGAGGCGCTCCGGGTAGACCGGCTCGGCTCGGTACTCGACGCGTCGGGAGACGCCGGCAAGCTGGTCGCCAGGTTTTGGAAACTGAGCCTGCCGGGGGGCTCGGACGAAAAATCCGGGGATAGCGCCCTCCTAGTCTCCCCGGAGGGTAAGACTATGCTCATAGACGGAGGCGCGCCTTCCTGCGGGAGCCAGGTCTCCGCCTACCTCAGGGCCATGGGCCTCGACGCAATCGACGTGGTCGTCGCGAGCCATCCCCACGTCGATCATATAGGCGGCCTGGCGGCGGTACTCAGGGAATTCCGGGTTGGCGTCGTATATATGAGCCGGCTGGAGTATCCTACCAGGGCGTTCGCCGATTTCCTCGCCGCGGCGGGGGAGAATAACGCCAGGATCGTATACCTGGAGGCCGGCGATACGTTCTATTTCGGCGGAAGCGTGGAGGTGACCGTACTCAACCCCGAACCCGGGATCACGTACTACGACGGCTATCCGGCCAACGGTACGCAGTTCGTCAACGACAGGTCCCTGGTTATGCGGTTCGCCTACGGATCGTCATCGATGCTGTTCATGGGGGACGTCTACAGCTCCCGAGAGCTCGACTTGATAGGCTCCTTCGGCGACGCCCTCAGGTCCGACGTCATGAAGGCGGGGCACCACGGGAGCGATACCTCGTCGAGCAAGTCATTGATACGCGCGGTCTCGCCGCGGGTCGCCGTGATGATGCACGACAACCTGGCCAGCATGTCCGTGTATAGGAACTATAGGAAGGCCGGCTCCGAGGCGTTCGTCACCTGCATAGACGGGTGCGTCAAGGTATCGGTCGACGGTTCCGGCGGCGTATCGGTAGTAACGCAGTTCGACAGGAATAGCGATTTCTTGGAATAATTCAATCTCACGCGACTGACGGTATATAGTAAGGGCCGCCCCCTAAAAGGGCGGCCCGATTTGTTATAGGGCGCGCGACCCTGCGCGCCGGTCTTCAGATCAGATTACCTTGTACCGCCTGCGCCCGGAGATGAGCCGCGCTTGAGCGTCGGCTCGATCCCGGGCGTCGCGATCACGGTGCCATAGGCGTCCGCGATCGCTATATTTCCTTATATCTCCTGCACGCGTGGAAGTGGCCGTTGCCGACGTCCATGAGCTCGGGCTCCGCCTCCGCCGAGCACTCGGGCTTGGCGTAGGGACAGCGGGTGTGGAATCGGCATCCCGGGGGTATGTTCGCCGGCGACGGGATCTCTCCCGAGATCGGCAGCTCCTTGATGACATCCACCTTGCCCGTCTCGGGCTCGGGCACGGCGTCTATCAGCGCCTTCGTGTACGGGTGCAGCGGGTTGTCTATGACGTCGTCCGCGTCGCCCATCTCCACGATGCGGCCGAGGTACATGACGGCGATGCGGTCGGTGAAGTACCGGGCCGTCGACAGGTCGTGCGTGATGTACAGGTACGTCAGGCCGAGGTCGCGCTGGACGTCCTTCATCATGTGCAGGATCTCGGCGCGCGTCGACAGGTCGATCATGGACACGGGCTCGTCCGCCACGAGCATCATCGGGTTGAGGATGAGCGTGCGGGCGGTGGCCACTCGCTGGCGCTGGCCCCCGGACAGCATGTGGGGGTAGCGGCCCATGAACTCCTCGGGCGGGTTGAGCTTCACCTCGGTGAGCGCCTTGATGATCATGTTCTCGTGCGCGACGTGGTCGCCGGGTATCTTGTGGATTATCAGCGGCTCCTCGAGCACGTCCTTGATCTTGAAGCGCGGGTTCATGGACGCGTACGGGTCCTGGAAGATCATCTGGACCTGCCGACGGTACGCGTGGGTGCGTGCCTTGTCGGAGTTCGTCACGTCCTCGCCGTTGAACACTATCGTTCCGCTGGTCGGGTCTATGAGCTTCATCACGAGCTTGCCCGTGGTCGTCTTCCCCGATCCCGACTCGCCTATGAGGCCGAATATCTCGCCCCGCCTGATGTCGAAGCTGATGCCGTCCACGGCCTTGACGACCTTGCGGTTCTTCCCGGTCAGGGTCTGGGCGAGGCTCTGGTGAGGGGCGAAATGCTTCTTGAGGTCCTTGATCTCCAGGATCACGTCGTTCTTATCGATGCTCATTTTCCGCACCTCCAGCAGGCGACCATGTGCCCGGGCTCGATCTCCAAGAGCGGCGGCTCTTCCTGGCTGCACTTGTCCATGACCTTGTGGCAGCGCGGGTGGAAGCGGCAGCCCTTGGGCGGGTCTATCAGGTCCGGCGGCGTACCGGGGATGTAGGATAGGCTGTCTACCTTCTTGCGGAGGAGCGGGGTAGCCTGCAGGAGCTTCTCCGTATACGGATGCATCGGGCCCTGCTTGCCGTATATCTGCTGGTTCGTGCCCAGCTCGGCGATCTTGCCGGCGTACATGACGCAGATGCGGTCCGACACCTCGGCCTCGAGCGACAGGTCGTGGGTAATGAAGATGAACGACAGCTCGAAGGTCTTCTTGAGCTTCTTGAGGAGGTTGATTATCTGGGCCTGGACGATGACGTCAAGGGCCGTCGTCGGCTCGTCGAGTATGACGAGCTTCGGCTTCAGGAACAGCGCCGTCGCGATGACGATTCGCTGCTTCATGCCGCCCGACATCTCGTGGGGATAACGGCCCATGACCTCCGGAGGCAGGCCGACGAGCGCAAGGTACTCCGTGATCAGCTCTTCCGCCTGCTTATTGTCCATGTCGCGGTGCTCGTGCAGGGTCTCGAGCATCTGCTTGCCTATCGTGTAGACGGGCGTCAGGCAGTTCATCGCGCCCTGGAACACCATGGAGACCTCTTCCCAGCGGACGTTCTTGCGGACTTCCCTCTCCGGGAGCGTCATGATGTCGCGGCCGCTCAGGATTATCTTCGAGCCTTCCTCGATGCGTCCCGGGGGCGAGGGCATCTTGAGGAGCGCGACGCCGGTCGTGGTCTTGCCGCAGCCGGATTCGCCGACGAGCCCGAGGGTCTCGCCCTTGCGTAGGTCGAAGCTGACGTCGTCGAGGGCGCGTACCGCTCCCTTGGACGTGTGGTAGTACAGTCTCAGGTTCTTGACTTCTAAGAGTTTTTCCATGGCTTACCTCGTGCGAAGTTTCGGGTGCAGGATCTTATCCATGGCGAAACCCAGGAAGGCGAACGTCATGCCCATGACCGCGATGAAGAGTCCCGGCGGCACGATCCACCACCACAGCCCGTTGAGCGTGGCGCCGGATAGCTGCGCGTCGTGCAGGATCTGTCCCCAGGAGATGATAGTCGGGTCGCCGAGGCCCAGGAGCGACAGCGACGACTCGGCGACGATGGCTCCCGGTACCGAGAGCGCCATATTGGCGAAGGAATACGGCAATAGGAGCGGAGCCATATGCTTGAAGATGATGCGCCACTTGCTCGATCCGAGCGCCTTGGCGGCCTCGATATAGGTCTCTTCCTTGATCTGCAGGGCCATCGAGCGCACGGTCTTGACGGGGCCGACCCAGTAGAACGCTATCATGGAGCCGATGATTATCCAGATGCTCGGCTTGAAGATGGCGGAGAGGACGATGAGGATCGGCAGCATGGGCATCGAGACGAAGACCTCGAAGATGAACGACATGATGGTATCGGTCGCTCCCCCGAAGTACGCGCAGATTATGCCGTACATGACGCCGACCAGGACCGAGATTATGCTCGTGATGAGGCCTATGAATAGCGCCCACTTGAGCCCCGCGATGATCCCCGAGTATATGTCGCGCTTGGACGTATCGGTGCCGAGGACGCCCGAGACGCGGCCGGTGACGACGAGCCTCACGTCCTCTATGGAGTTGGAGCCGTCCTCGAAGAGCGAGGCGGGTATCTTGATCTTGTAGAGGTAGTCGCCCTTCAACGGTATCCGCTCGGAAAGCATCTTCTCGCCCGTCTGGGCGAAGATGATCTCGGTGGGCTTGACGTTGGAGGAGTCCGACTGTGAGATGGCCTCCTCGCTGGCGTGGTCGCGGATGAATTCGTAGACCGAGCCGCGCGCGTCGGTGTCGACGGCGAAGCGAATCTGGTCGCCCACGAGCCCGTCCTGGTACACCTGGCCGAGGAAGACGCTGTTGCCGTCCGGCCTCTCCATCGAGATGTTCATGAAGAGCATTCCCGTGCCCTTGGCCCTCATGATGATATCCAGGGGAGACTTGTCGAATTTATACGGGTACTTGAACGTGAATACGCGGACGGGGCCGTATTCGGGATCTTCCTCGTCGCTTACCGAGGGAGACTCGAATCGGATGGTGGTAGCCGACTTCTCCTTGGCGAAGAGGTTGGTCCACGCCGGCGGCGCGGCCGGGGGATTGTCCTCCCAGTAGGTGATGTCGCGCCAGTTGCCGTCGATGTCCTTGTACGGCAGGAACACCGGCTCTAGGAGAACCACGACGACGCACAGCGCGAGGATGCCGAGGCCGATGAGGCCGGAGGTCTCCTTGCGGAAATCCGCCCAGAATTCGCCGAGGCGGTACGTGAAGTCCTTCATGCTCATGCCTTGCCTCCGACCTTGATGCGCGGGTCCAGGAATCCGTAGATGAGGTCCAGGAATACGAGGCCGGCCTGGTATACGCCGGTCGTGATGGCCAGGTCGCCCATCAGTACCGGTATGTCGTTCTGCTGGACGGCGACCCAGTACAGGTTGCCGAGTCCCGGCCAGGAGAAGATGCCTTCGAAGATTATGGCGCCCGATAGCGAGGCTAGGAGCGAAAGGAGGGCCATCGTCACGATGGGCGGGGCCGCGGTCCTGAGCGTATGGCCGAAAAGCACCTTCCTCTCGGGTACGCCGCGGGCGCGGGCGCTCATTATGTAATCCTCCTGGAGGATGCCGAGGACGAGGTTCCTTATGACGAACGCGAGGCTCCAGAAGCCCAGGATGACGAGTGTCATGATCGGCAGGGCCATATGCCAGAGCCTGTCGAGCACGAAGGCGAAGCCCTGGGGCGTCGGGACGGAATTGACGCCGCCCGAGGGGAATAGCTTGAGCACGTAGACGAACAGGAGGATGAGCATCATGCCGAGCCACCACGACGGCATGCCGTAGATGATCATCGTCACGAAGCTCGTGCTCTTATCGAGCCTTCCGCCCGGCTTCTGCGCCTTCTTCAGCCCGAGCCATATGCCGAGTATGAGCTCGAACACGATGGCGACGCTGAAGAGCACCATGGTCCGCGGCAGGGCCTCGAGGAGGATGGTCAAGACGTCCTGGTCGCCCTTGGAAGACTTGATGATGGTCGACTTGCCGAACCGGAACGTTATTGTGTTCAACGCCCGGAACAGCACTCGCTCGGCGAGGGGCCTGTCGAGCTTATACAGCTTGGTCAGCTGATCCAGGCGATTGTCGCGCCACGCCGTCAACTGCTCTGAACGCATGTTGCGGAGCTTCATCGACTCCATCTTGACCTGTTCGTTGATCTGCGACCGCTGCGTCTGTTCGTTCACCTGGTTGAAGAGCAGTGAGAACAGGCACATCAGTAGCGCGAACATGAACACGCCGCGGAGAATGCGCTTGAACGCATACCACTTATACATAACACCACCTACATAGCTCGATTGGTCACGGCTCGTTTCTTATTTTGATTATTAAAAGGTCGTTTCGCTTATCAAGAAACAGCCGGAACCGAAAGCGGCGCCCCGAAGGGCGCCGCTGAACCTCAAACGAGGATTAGAAGAGGACGAGGCTGGTCGGTACGACCGCGGGAGCCTCGGCTCCGAAGTAGGACATCACGACCACGGTGTAGGCCTTGCCGGACTTGAGCGCGGCGAGGTCCTTCGCGGGGATGGTCCCCGTGAACATGCCGGGCTTCGTGTACTTGGCGGCGTAGACCTTCTCGGTCCCGTCGTCGAGCTGCAGCTTGAGCTCTACCTTCGCCTTGCTCGTGAGCGGGGTGGAGGCGGTCTCGGGATAGACGAAGCTGGAGGCGCTGATCTCGAATACGGCGTCCGCTTTCTTGGACGGGGTGGTCGGGGCCTTCACGTTGTCGATCGTGGTGATCTGCTGGCGGAAGTACTTGGGCCAGTAGTCGCTCTTATACGGATAGTCGCGGACGGCGTCGAGGGTGACGGAGTTCGTGTTGGTATCCAGGTTCGCGATCATGTACGGGCCGTTGGAGACGAACGCGTGGCCGTACTTGTCGATGAAGGCGATGGTGGCCTTGTAGCGCTGGACGGCCTGGGCCGAGGTCACGAGGCCCTTGAGGGACGCGGGCACGTGGTTCTTGGCTACCATGTCCTCGAGCTTGGCCTTGATGTCCGCTACGCACTTGGCGGCTACGACGTCGACTTCGGTGACGGCGTCGGAGTTGGTGAAGCTGTAGACGGTGCCGCTCTTGGAGCCTTCCGCCACGAGGAGGCCGAGGGCCTCGGAGACTTCCCAGGGGACCGTTACCTGCGGGCGTCCGGGGTTGCCGGCCTTGATGGCGACGGCCGCGACGGTCGCGACGGTGCGGTTAAGCTCGGGGGCGAAGAAGTAGTTGACGTAGCTGGTCATGGAGCCGTCTTTGTTGAAGACGAAGCCCTGGTTGGGGGCGAGGGCCGGGACGTACTGGGCGGAGTAGGCGTCGTCGAAGTACTTGTCGCCCTCGCCGTCCTTGGTAGCCCACTCGACCTGGAACGCCATCGCGTGGCGGACGTCGTCCATGGTAATGGCCTGGCCGTTGTGCCACTTGCCGCCGATGTAGGATCCGGTAGCCTCGACGGCGGCGGTCTTGCCGGCGCCTACGGTCTTCCAGGTCTTGGTGGCGCTGTCGTAGAGCACTGCGGTGGCCGGTACCGGCACGGTGCCGCCCATGGAGCCGTCGGCCTGGAGCTTGGGCTGGATCTTGGCCTTCTTCACGTCGTACTTGGTGCGCAGCGGCGTGTCGGAGGCGTTATTCGGCGACTCGAAGGTGCTGGCGTCGCAGATCGGGTCGATGATGGCGCCGGCGTATACGTCGGAGAAGCCGTCGACGCCGATGGGGTCCCAGGAGCTCATGAAGAGAGAGCCGCGGGCGGAGAACTGTATGACGCGGAGGATCTTCTGGCCCTTGGCGGCGCCGGAGGTCTCGGGCTTGACGTCGGCGGTGCGGATGGACCAGCCGTTGAGGCCGTCGCCCATGCCGTACGCCATGCGGCCGTTGAAGCGGGCCTTGTTGGCTACGTACTTGTCGAGCTGGGTGGCGAGCTGGATGCGTACCGCGTCCTTGAGGCCGAGCTCTACGCCCTCGAGATTGGAGGCCCAATAGTCGTCGGGGGTCAGGAACTGGCCGTTCATGCCCTTCTGCCCGATCTCGTCGAGCCTATCGTTGGTATAGTTCCAGTTGGCCGGATCGGCTCCGCCGGGCATATAGCCGTAGTAGGGGGAGTACATCTGGCTGACGGTGATGTCCCACCAGGCGCGGGTAGCGCCGGCTCCCCAGCCCTCGGTGTACATGTGCCACTCGTAGTCGGCGGGATTGCCGTAGTACGCGAGCTTGGAGCACTTGGAGCGGTCCCACTCGAGGCGCTCGACCTTGATGCCGGCCTTCTCGATCTGGTCGGCTATGTAGCGGCCGGCGGGGAGGCGCCCGTTGGGGTCGTCGACGCGGATCATGAACTTGATCGCGATGTCCTTGCCGTTGTACTGCCAGAACTTGCCGACCTTGACGAGCTTGCCCTTGTTCTCGGGGAGCATCGAGGCGGCGGTCATCGCGGTCTCGATATCGCCTATGGCCTTGCGCTCGTTACCGGTGGCGGTCATGCCGAGCTTGGAAGCCACGAGGTTGTAGCGATAGGTTCCGGGCTGGCCGGGCGTCATCGCGGTGAACATCGGGTCGCCGTCGCCCAGGAGGATCTCGTCGACCAGCTTCTTGCGGTTGATGAGCCAGTTGAGGGCGAAGCGTACCTCGCGGATGGCCAGCGGGTTGAACTCCGTGACGCCGTCCGTCTTGGTCCAGGTGTAGGGGGCCTTGTTCGGGATGGGGTTGAGGAGCAGGGACCACGAGCCGGACGGTACCGCGTAGATGTCGAGCTTGGCCTTGTCGGCCTCGCTCAGGGTGCGCAGGATGTTCGGCGGGACGGCCTGGAAGAATACGTCGGCCTTGCCCTCGACGACGTCCTTCATTGCTAGGGACTGATCCATACTGACGGTATAGATTACCTTGTCGGCTATCGCGCCGTTCTTTACCTGGGCGGTCGAAGCGGCTACGACGCACAAGCCTATTGCCAGCGCGGCTAGTACCTTCTTCATGTAAAACCTCCTTACATGAGAACAGAAAAGATACGGCATTGTGTAGCATGAATACGAATTTGTAAAGAATCAGTTAATGCGGCGACGTAAAAATCAAGCAAATCGCCATAAAGGTCTATGTTTTGATATTATATATAGTTACGTGACTATGCGTAGAAGCTTTTTTAGGTCATGGAAGAGGCCCCGGCGATGATATTTTTCATCGCCGGGGGCGGGGGCGCCCTAGTACTTGAACGAGCTCTCCCCGATGAATTCCCGCACGAGGCTGTCCTGCGGCACGTACTGCGCGGGGATGGGCGCGAAGAACGCCAGGAAGTTTAACAGGCGCTTGGCCTCGCAGTACTCCGGGTCCATGGGCTTCACCGAGCGCAATAGCGGCTCGGCGTAGACCTTGAGGACGCCCAGCTCGTAGTCGAGCGCGGAGTTGAGCGCGGCGTCGGCCCCGTTCTGGAACGGGAAGATATGCAGGCGCTCTCCGCGCTGTACGCTCGGCCACATGCGTATCGTGTCTCGCGCCGTCCTGCCGCGGAACTGGTTGTCGCGGACCATGCGGCGTATGAGCCTATTGTCGGTAGTCGAGATGCGGTTGTGCTCGTCGAGGTTTATCTGGGTCAGCGCGGAGACGTATATCTTGAACTTCTGCTCTTTAGGTATGCGCGGGGTCAGGCGCTCGTTGAGGCCGTGGATGCCTTCCATAATCAATATGGTGCGCTCGCCCAGCTTGAGTCGCTTGCCCGAGGGCTTGCGCTCGCCCGTCTTGAAGTCGAAGGCGGGCAGTTCCACCTCCTTGCCGGCGAACAGCTCCACGAGCTGCTCGTTCAGGTACTCGACGTCGAGCGCCTCCAGGCACTCGAAGTCCAGCTCGCCGCTCTCGTCGCGCGGCGTGCGGGTGCGATCGACGAAGTAGTCGTCGAGCCCTATGACCATGGGCTCGAAGCCCAGCACGCGGAGCTGGATGGACAGCTTCTTCGACGTGGTCGTCTTGCCGGAGCTCGAGGGGCCCGCGATGAGCACTACCTTGGCGCTGTCCCGCCGGGCGGCGACCATATCGGCTATCTCCGCGACGTTCTTGGTCATCAGGGATTCGGCGACGGTGACGTAGTCCTTTATCTTCTTAGGCGCGCTCAGGCGGTTGAGCGCCCCGACGCTGGAGACGCCCAGCACGCCGGACCGCCGCCGGGCCTCGTCGGTGATCTTATAGAGCAGGGGATCGTCCTGGAATTCCGGTATCTCGTCCGGCTTCTCCTTGCGGGGATAGCGAAGGAGGAACCCGAGGTCGTAGGGACGCAGCTCGAAGGTCCTGAGTACGCCCGTGGACGGCACGAGCGGCGTCACGTGCAGGTCGCGGAAGCCCGCGCACTCGTTGAGCGCTATGCGCGGCTCGTTCGTCAGCTCGAGCAGGAGCAGCGTATCCTCCTGGCCGTTCTTCCCGAAGTAGGCCATCGCGTCCTCGTAGCTCCACCACTGCATCGCTATGGGTATGTCCCTCGCGACGAGCTCGCGCATGCGCGCCTCGAGCGCCGCCAGGTCGGCCTCCGTCGTCGGCCCGTCCTCGAAGCGGTGGTAGAAGCCGTACCCTATGGCCTGGCCCACCACGAGGTCGCGATCCGGGAACAGATCCCTGGCGGCTATGGCGGCGAGGAAGCAGAGGGACCGGCGGTACGCGAAGGCTCCTTGGGAGGAATCGATGAGTACCGGCTCCATGGCGCAGTTGGTCAGGATATGGGAGTCGAGCGCCTGGAGCTCGTTATTGACGAGGACCGCCGCTATCGGCTGCGATAGCGGGCCGAAGCCGCCGATGGCCTCCGAGACCTTGATGCCGGAGGGGAACGCGACGGACTTTCCAGACGGATAGCGGATTGTCACTTGATGCATGATTACTCCTTGATATCGCGGTGGCGGTTTACTTTTACCGCCCGCGAACATATTATAGACCAGCGGGAGCGGGGGCGCCATGTATAACTACGTAGTGATGAGCGGAAGCGGCGACGCCTCGGCCGGAATCGGCTCGGCCTAGCCCGTGCGCCTGCCTCCCTGGTTCGACCGGTTCATGGCCCCGGGCTCCGATAGGAGCGCCGAGCTGGCGCGCGCCCTCGAGGCCCGCGGCGTGGCGGCGCGTACGCTCGAGCTCTCCGGCGGACGTTTCGTCGCGGCCTGGCCCAAGGAAGGCCTCCGCGACCCCCGCTATAGGATCAAGGTCGTGACCGCCCATCACGACAGGGTCCCGGGAACGCCGGGCGCCTTGGACAACTCGGCCGCCTGCCTGCAGCTGGTGGACTTCCTGTCGGAAAGCCGCGGCGCCTTCAATACGCTCGTTATTTTTACCGACCGCGAGGAGCTCGGGTCGGCGCGCCCGGCCCGGCCCGACGGACCGGGCGCCGCCAGGCAGGGATCGTTCGAGCTGGGAAAGGCGTTCTCCGGGATGGATATAGGCTCGCCCATGGTCTTCCCCCTGGACGTGACGGGCCGGGGCGACGCCCTAGTGCTGTCGCGGGCCTCCGAGACCCTGGCGGCGCGGGCCGACGGCGCCCTGAGGCGGAGCGCGGTCGAAAGGGTCGCCGCCGAGACCGACGCCATGGCCTGCTCCGCGGCGAGGCTGATGGCGGGCAGGGCCCCGGTGCTCAGGGCGGCCGTGCCCTTCGGGGAGGACCTCGGCTTCATGCTGGCCGGCGTGCCCGCGCTCACGGTGACCGTGCTCCCGAGGGCGGAGGCCGAGGCCCTCGCGGGCCTGGGGACGCTGCCCGCCTGGGCGTCGCTGGCCGAGCCGGGCGACCGGGCCCCGGGGACGTGGAGCCGCCTCCACGGGCCCGACGATACCGTCGACCAATACGGGGACGAGGCGTTCGGCGTAGTGTCCCGCTTCCTCGCGCGGCTCGCCGCCTGGCGGGCCCCGTCGAGCGTCGGCCGGCGCTAGAGGCTCTCTATAACCTGCCCGAACAGCATCGTTATGTCGTCCTCGAAGTAGGGGTCCTTCATGAACTGTATGAGGTCGGTGATCAGCCTGTCGGCCATGCCGTCCAGGGACTCGTTCAGGGCCGCGGCCACGCTCGCCTTGACGCCCTCGACGCCGAAGAGGGCGTCGTCGCCGTCGCGGGCCTCCATGATGCCGTCGGTATAGAAGCAAATGACGTCGCCCCCGGCGAACTGGACCTCGGCCTCCTCGTACTCGTAGTCGTCGAGCATGCCTATTATGGGGTTGTTGGCGGGGAGCTCGGTGAACGAGCCGTCCGCGTGGGCCAGGAGCTGGGGCGGGTGGCCTGCGTTGCAGTAGCGGCATAGCATAGCGTCGAAATCGAATACCGCGAAGCAGGCGGTCACGTAGTGGTCGGTCTCGATTATCTTGGAGAATTCCTCGTTGAGCCGGGATATGACGGCCGCGGGCCCGCTCTCCTTGGCGACGAGGTAGTCGAACGAGCTCTTTATGAGGGCGGTGATGAAGGCGGGAGCCACTCCGTGCCCCGAGACGTCGCTTATCATGACGCCTATCTCGTGGTCCGACAGCTTGACGATATCGAAGAAGTCCCCGCCCACCATGGCCATCGGGATATAGCGATGCGTGAACGATATCAGGTCGGAATCGGGATAGGACTTGGGTAGGAGGCTCTTCTGAAGCTCCACGGCGAGGTTGAGGTCCGCTATCATCTGCCTGTTCCGGGTCTCGAGTATGCCTATGGCCTTCTTGAGCTTCCGGGATCGGCGCTTGAGCTTTCGGTTAATCTCCTCGAGCTCGCGCTCGTGCTGGGCCCCGGCGCGCTCGTGCATATCCTCGAGCGACGCGTACGCCGCCAGGGGCGAGGCCAGGATGAACCTGGCGGACGGGGGGAAGAGCCCGGAGAACGGCTGCGAGGCTCCCTCGAAGCGCCTGACGAGGTGGGGGATACGCTCGCCCGACCCGTCGGCGAAGTAGCCGAACTCGTCCCAGCCGTCCCGGCCGTCGAAGACCCTGACGAAATCGGCCTTCATCGCGGAGGCGAAGGGCTTGCCGGTTAGCGACGCAGGCTCGCGCCCGGCGAAGGGCCTGTCGGACGGGAGCACCCCGGTAATCACGTCCTTGGAATCGAGGCTTATCATGGTCGAGCGCCCCGCGCCGAGCAGCGAGAGCAGGAGGCCGAGTATCGCCTGGTCCTTGTCGTTCGCCATGGGCCGTCCGCTATAGTGGGCTAGGAGCGCATCCGCGCCGAGGTTATAGTGTACCCCAAGAATTCGCGTTTTGGAACGCGGCGGCGGAGGAAATACCGCGGGCCGCGGTTCGCCGCCCCCAAAGACGCGCAAAAGGAGACGACAGAATGGCTAACGAGCACGAGATCCCGGCGCGAGCCGACGTACCGGCGGAATACCGATGGAACCTCTCTAAGCTGTCCGAGAGCGACGCGTCATGGGACGCGAGCCTCAAGGCCTTCGAGGCCATGATGGATAGGATTCCTGGCTTCCGGGGCACCCTGGCCGCGTCGTCCGACTCGCTGTACGCGGCCCTTTCCTTCAACAAGGAATACTCCATGGCTGACGAGCGGCTGGGCCATTACGCCCACCTCCGGCAGACCGAGGACGAGGGCGACTCGGGCTCTCGCGGGCGCATGGCCAGGTACATGATGGCAGCGACCAAGGGCTCGGGCGCCTGGAGCTGGCTAGCGCCGGAGCTGCAGCGCGTCCCCGACGAGTCTATCAAGGCCTGGATGGCCGAGGAGCGCTACGCGGAGTTCCGCGTCTTCCTGGCCAAGATACTGCGCTATAAGCCCCACGTCCTCTCCGAGGGAGAGGAGCGGCTCCTGGCCCTGGCGGCCGATTCCGCCACCACCCCGCAGGAGGCGTTCTCGGTCCTGACTAACGTCGACCTCGACTTCGGCTCGGTGGACACGCCCGAGGGCCCGAGGCCGCTGTCCCAGTCCACCTTCTCGAGCTTCATGCACAATCCCGACAGGAGCGTGCGCCGCGCCGCCTACCAGCGCTTCTACGCCGAGTACGACGCGCACAAGAACACGATAGCGCAGCTGTACGCCGGCCAGTGCAAGCTCGACTCGTACCAGTCGTCCGTCCGGGGCTTCTCCTCGAGCAGGGCCCGCGAGCTATTCGCCGACGACGTGCCCGAGAGCGTCTACGACAACCTCGTCTCGACCGTCAACGACAACCTCCCCGTCCTCCACGAGTACTACGCGATACGCAAGAAGGCCCTGGGGCTCGACGAGCTCAGGCACTACGACGTCTACGCGCCCCTGGTCGGCCAGGTCAAGGTCGAGCATAGCTGGGAGGAGGCCGTAGGCGTCATCGCCGAGGCGCTCGCGCCGCTCGGAACCGAGTACGTCTCCACGCTCCGCTCAGGCCTCCTCGGCGGCTGGGCCGACCGCTACGAGAACAAGGGCAAGCGCTCCGGGGCCTTCTCCGCGGGCTCGTTCTTCGGTGACCCCTACATCCTCATGAACTACAAGAGCGACGTCATCCGCGACGTGTTCACCCTCGTCCACGAGGGCGGCCACTCGATGCACTCCTACTACTCGGCCGAGTCGAACCCGTTCATGCACTACGGCTACACCATCTTCGAGGCGGAGGTGGCGAGCACCTTCAACGAGGCCCTGCTCTTCGACTACATGACGAAGAACGCCCGTAGCGCCGAGCTCAAGGCCTACCTCCTCGCCTCCAGGGTGGACGACATCCTGGCGACGCTGTTCAGGCAGACGATGTTCGCGGAGTACGAGCATAGGGCCCACTCCATGCTCGAGGCTGGCGAGCCGCTGACCGTGGACGCGCTCCGCGGCGAGTACCGCGGCCTCCTGACCAAGTATTTCGGCCCGGAGATGCGGCTCGAGGAGACGAGCGACCTCGAGGGCCTGCGCATCCCCCATTTCTATAACTCGTTCTACGTCTACAAGTACGCCACCGGCATCTCCGCGTCCATAGCCCTGTCAAAGAAGGTGCTTTCAGGCGAGAAAGGCGCCACGGAGCGCTACTACGATTTCCTCCGCTCGGGCGGCTCTCGCTTCCCGATAGAGGCGCTCAAGGTCGCGGGCGTCGACATGTCCAGCCCCGAGCCTATCAAGGCCGCCTGCTCCGAGTTCGCGAGGCTATGCGGCGAGCTCAAGGTAGCCCTAAAGGTATAACTCTCAGCGATCCCGCCGGCGTAGTCCCCGCTCGCCGGCGGGCCTCCCGGGTTAGATAGTAAGCCGGAACTCGAAGCGGGTGCCCGCCTCCCGGCTTATCTCGATGGAGGCGCCTATCTGCTCGGCCATGAGCGCCACCAGGCCGAGCCCGAAGCCGCTCGAGCCACGGCAGTCTACAGACGCGGGGATGCCGATCCCGTCGTCCTCGAGCGAAAAGGCCGCGAGGCTATCGGACGCGGAGGCCGAGAAGCGGATGACCCCCTCCCTGCCGTCGGGGAAGGCGTATTTCATCGCGTTGGTCGCCAGCTCGTTGACGATGATGCCGATGGAAGAGAGGGTCTTAGGCGGTAGCGAGAAATCGCCAATATCCAGCTCTACCCTGACCGAGCCGCGGTTGGGGAACTGCCCTATTATCTCGCGGAGCAGTGCGGGCACGTATTCGGCGACGCGCATCTCCCGTACGTTCTCCTGCCTGTATAGCTTGTCGTACAGTACCCCCATGCTTACGAGCCTGGAGTTCGCGTCCCTGAGGGCGGCCGAGGCCGCGGGGTTATCGATGCGGGAGGACTGCAGCTCGAGGATGCTGCACATAGTGTTCATGTTGTTCTTGATGCGGTGATGGACTTCCTGGAGCAGGAGCTCCTTTTCCTTGACGCGGGCGGCCAGCGCCGTCTCGAGGTCGAGCACCCGGCGTCCCACGTTGATGCGGGCCCTCAGCTCGTCCGGGTCGAACGGCTTCGATATATAGTCGTCGGCGCCGGCGTCCAGCCCGGAGATTATATCGGCCTTCTCGCCCTTGACGGTCAGCATGACTATATAGGGCGGCACGGTGCGCGGGGCCGCCCTTACGCGCCTACAGAGCTCCTCGCCGTCCATGCCCGGCATGACGCGGTCGAGCAGTACCAGGCTCGGGGCGTCGGCCGCCGAGAGCGCTTCCCAGGCGCGTTCCCCGTTCTCCGCGGGGACGCCCTCGTATCCGTGCTTCTCGACGAGCTGCAATAGGAATTCGCGCGACGTCGCGTCGTCCTCGACGATGAGTATTCTCATTGACCGGCCTCCATAGCAGTCTTCAGCTCCGCGAAGCGGCTCGCTATCGTTTCCCGTAGCCTCGCCATCGCGATGAAATCTCCGTCGCGGCAGGCGGCTTCCGCCTCTCCGGCCGCCAGTCCTAGCGCTTCGCCGCTCATGTTAGCGGCGGCCCCTCTTATCTTGTGGGATAGGATCGCCGCCGATTCCGCGTCGCGAGCCTGTATCGCCTCGGCCAGCCTCGCGATCTGGGAAGGCATGTCCCGCAGGAACGTCTCGATGACGGCCTCGGCCATGGATTCGTCTCCCATGGCCCGGGAAAGGAACGCGGCCCTATCGAATATCGCCGCGGCCGGCGCGGTCGCCGCGTCGAGCGCCCCGTCGTCTCCGTTCACGGGCTCCAGGAATCCGTACTCGGAATCCTCGGGGCGCGACGCCTTCGATAGCCAGAACTCGATCATCGCGGCGAGCTTCGCCGGTTCCACGGGCTTGCCAAGGTAATCGTCCATGCCCGCGGCGAGGCACTTCTCGCGGTCGCCCTGCAGGGCGTTGGCCGTAATCGCGATGACGACGGCGCGCCGCCCGTCCCGTTCCAGCGACCTCAGCTCACGGGTCGCCTCGAAACCGTCCATCCTCGGCATG
>JAHIWG010000137.1 GCA_018816345.1 Spirochaetota bacterium
AGACTGCCACTGCGTCGACGAGGGCTTGTTCCCGGCCGTGAGGACGGCCGCTATACGCAAGCTAGTTACGGGCTCCGATCACTGCCCCGTTACGCTCGAGCTTGACATCTGACGACTTCCCCGGGAAGCCGCTAAATCGAGGAGACCGCTATGACCATCCGATACAACGCGCCGACGACGCTTACGTTCACCCTGCTGTGCGCCGCCGTGCTGGCCCTGAATACGATCTTCGGAGGATTGACCGCCGAATGGTTCTCCGTTCCCGGGCGTGGCGGTTTCGACTCCCACTCTATCAGGGATTACGTACGGCTCTTCTCCCATATCTTCGGCCATGCCGATATTAACCATTTCCTCTCCAACTTCTCGTTCATACTCCTCCTAGGCCCGATCCTGGAGCATACGTACGGGTCGGGCGGCATGTCCATCATGATTGCCATCACCGCGATAGTCACCGGCCTGCTTAACATACTCCTGTTCCCTACCGGGCTCATGGGCGCGAGCGGCATAGTCTTCATGATGATCCTCCTCGCGTCGTTCACTAACTTCAATAAGGGAGAGTTGCCACTGACCTTCATCCTCGTGCTGCTCCTGTACTTGGGGAAGGAAGTCTTCAACGCGTTCAAGGCCAATAATATCTCCGAGTTCGGCCATATCATCGGAGGACTCTGCGGAAGCATCTTCGGCTACCTGAGGCCGTCCAAGCGCTAAGCGCGGCGGCCGGACCGCGCGAGCGAGCTTGATTCCTGGCGCGCCGCTAGTATACTGAAGGTATAGAGCCGTCGGCGTCGCGGATCTCCCGGCGGCATAGCTCGCGCGAAGACAGGAGGCGGAATGGCGGACTCGACTGAACGCAAGATTTTCGTGATAGACACCAATGTCCTCATTCACAACCCGGAGTCGATCCTATCGTTCAGGGATAACGAGATCGTAATACCTCTCCAGGTGCTCGAGGAGCTCGATCACCTGACGACGTACTCGGACCAACGCGGGAAGAGCGCCAGGGACGCCATACGCTTCCTAGACTCCATCTCCAAGCGCGGAGACCTCCATGACGGCGTGAAGCTGGAGAACGGCTCAAGCCTCCGCGTCTCCTTGGAGCAGTCGGATAAGGCTCCCAAGGGCTTCGACCTCGGAAAGGCCGACAACCGCATCATCCTGTGCGCCTCCGCGCTGAAGGAAGGCGGTAGGCACGTCTTCTTCGTGTCGAAGGACATCAACGCTCGAGTGAAGGCTACGGCTCTCGGCGTCAAATCCGTGGACTACGAGAAGGAAAAGGTAGATATAGCGACGCTGTACCAGGGCGTGATCGAGGCCGAGGTCGCCTCCGACCAGTTCGCCGCCTTCGAGGCGACCGGCAGCCTGCCTTGGAAAGACCGCCTGAGACCCAACGAATTCGTCGTGCTCAGGGAGCGCGGAGGAACTCGGGAGCGTATAGCGCGCTGTAATCCGGAGGACGGCGTCATCGAGGCCGTTCAGGAGGACCTCGGCTCGGTCTCCGGCATATCCCCCTTAAACTCGAGGCAGCGCGTCGCCTTGGAGTTGCTGCTCGACGATAGGCTCAGCCTGGTCACCCTCATAGGGAAGGCCGGTACCGGCAAGACCCTGCTAGCCATCGCGGCCGGGCTCCGAAAGGTGTTCGACGAGAAGGCTTATTCGAAGATGCTCGTGACGAGGCCCGTCGTCCCTGTCGGGAAGGATATAGGCTTCCTTCCCGGCGAGAAGCAGGCGAAGATGTCAAACTGGATGCAGCCTCTGTTCGATAACCTGGAGTACATACTCGGGGCGCATAAGCGCGAGAAAGTGAAGACCGTGGAGCAGATGGTCAAGGATAAGCAGATAGAGATAGAGGCGCTCTCCTATATCCGCGGCCGTTCGCTCCCAAACGAGTATATCATCATCGACGAGGCGCAGAACCTGACCCCCCACGAGATAAAGACTATCGTCTCGAGGGCAGGCCAGGGTTCGAAGGTCGTCCTGACGGGCGATCCGTACCAGATAGACAACATGTACCTGGACGCCAACTCCAACGGCCTATCGTACCTCGTGGACGCGTTCAAGGGACAGGCCGTGTTCGGGCACGTGACGCTCCAGAAGACGGAGCGCAGCGAGCTGGCTGAGCTGGCCTCGAGCCTGCTGTGAGCCTGCCGTGAGACTACGGTGATACTGCGGTGATACTGCGGTGAAGATCGACTTCTGCGCTTCCTGCGGCCGCGTAGCCATGAAGGGATTCGCCTACTGCCCGTACTGCGGCGTTCCGCTACGGCGGGGGCCGGGGCCGGCGGAGGCGCTCGAGTCATTCGCGGAGCTCGAGTCGATGCAGGCGGCGTCGCGCGCCCGCCGGATAGACGAGCTCCTGGCCGCCCTCGACGGCATCGAGTCGGATGTCGAGTCAATATTGGAGAGTAACGTGTAGCGGCCCTTGGCCGATGGCCGTTGCCCAGGTAATTGCGCCGGGATAGAATAGAGAGCGAAAAGGAGAACGATTCATGTACGGAAGCTTGAAGGCGGAATTACGGGGAAAGATCGAGGCGATACGCTCCGAGGGCCTTTATAAGGACGAGCGCGTGATAACGACGCCGCAAGGCGCTCTGATCTCCGTTAAGGGAGGCAGGAACGTAGTCAACTTCTGCGCTAATAATTACCTAGGGCTCGCTAACGACGCTTCCGTACGGGAGGCGGCCAAGCGTGCGATGGACGAGTGGGGCTACGGGCTATCGAGCGTCCGCTTCATCTGCGGCACCCAGGAACCGCATAAGCGACTGGAGCGCGCGGTCTCCGATTTCCTGGGCACGGAAGACGCCATCCTGTTCTCCTCGTGCTTCGACGCTAACGGGGCGGTATTCGAGCCGCTCCTGGACGCCGATTGCGCCATCATCGCTGATAGCCTCAATCACGCCTCCATCATCGACGGAGTCAGGCTAAGCAAGGCCGAGCGCTACATCTACGAGCATAATAACTTCGAGGACCTGGAAGCGAAGCTCAAGTCGGCCGCCTCTAAGCGCCTGCGCCTCGTCGCGACGGACGGCGTCTTCTCCATGGACGGCGATATCGCCGAGCTCGAGAAGGTATGCGACCTCGCGGAACGATACGACGCCCTCGTCATGGTCGACGATAGCCACGCGACCGGCTTCGTCGGCGCTAAGGGACGCGGGACGCACGAGTACCGTGGAGTAGCCGACCGCGTGGACCTTATAACCACGACGTTCGGGAAGGCTCTCGGAGGGGCCTCGGGCGGATGCATAGCCGGGAAGGCCGAGATTATCGAGTACCTGAGGCAGAAGGCCAGGCCCTACCTGTTCTCCAATACCGTCGCGCCCGCCATCGTAGGGGGGACGCTCAAGGCTCTCGAGATACTCTCCTCCTCGACGGCGCTGCGCGATAGGCTCGAATCCAATACGAGGCGCTTCCGCGAGGGTTTGGCCAGGGCGGGCCTGGACGTCAGGCCCGGCGTCCACCCGATATGCCCCGTAATGCTCTACGACGAGCGCCTGGCGCACGAAATGGCCGATCGCTTGCTGGACGAGGGCATCTACGTCATTGGCTTCAGTTTCCCCGTGGTGCCCCGCGGCAAGGCCAGGATCAGGGTCCAGGTCTCCGCCGCCCATAGCGAGGCTCAGATAGACGCGGCGATAGCGGCTTTCGCCAAGGTAGGCGCCGAATTAGGCGCCCTGAGGAAGTAAGGAAGAGGATTCGATGCGTAACCCGAAGCTCGTGTCGATCGCGGTAGCGGCGGGCGTAGTGACGCTCGCAGCGGCGATTATCGTAGCGTTCTCCATGTACGCCGGTAGCGACAGAGCCAAGACTAATCTCGTCGCCGGCTATTTTCGAGCCGTCGCGTCCGGCGACCCCTCGGCCGTGACGGAACTGACGGGCCCCGATTTCAAGTCCGACTTTGGCGTCCGTCCCATCGCGCGCGGAAATTACGAGCTCTACGACCTGGGTGAGCCTAGTCCCGGCGTGAAGCGCTTCATCCTCGTCAGCCCGGGCGCTGACGGGGAGAAGCGCGCCTATATCGGGGAGCTGGCGTATCGCCGCCGCGGCCTCGTCAACAGGATAGACTCCGTACGCAGCGTCGAGGAGGGCGCGCGGATGAAGGAATGAAGGCTAGCTAGAGGCGGCGCGCTTGAAGGCGGCGACCCGCGGCGAGGCGTTCAGGCCGAGCCCGTCGCGGTCGCCGCGGGCGAGCATATGGTAGCCCAGCCCCGCTATCATGGCCGCGTTGTCGCCGCATAGAGACAAGGGCGGGAAGATCGTCCTAAGGTCGGTCCGCCTAGCGAGCCTGGCCCTCAGGTAGGTGTTCGCGGCTACCCCGCCGCCGGCTACTACCGTCTTTATGCCGGTATCGTCGACGACCTTGATGAGCCTAGACGCGAGCATGTCGACGGCGGCTTTCTCGAAGGCGGCGGCCAGGTTAGCGTCCGTGCGTTCGTAGGCCGGGTTCCAGAATTGATCCAGCTGCCTGATGGCCGCCGTCTTGATGCCCGAGTACGAGACGTCGTAGCGGTGCTCGCCCTTATAGAGGTTGGCGGAGGGGAAGCGGCACGCCGCCGCGTCTCCCGACCGGGCCAGCCTGTCTATAGCCGCGCCTCCGGGGTAGCCGAGGCCGTAATGCTTGGCGACCTTGTCGAAGGCCTCGCCGATGGCGTCGTCTATGGTAGTGCCGAGCACGGTGATATCGTCGAACCCGTCTGCCCTGCAGAGTAGCGTATGCCCGCCCGATACGATGAGCCCGATGAACGGGTACCCGACGTCCTCGGACAGGAGAGGCGCGTAGAGGTGGGCTAGCACGTGGTTCACGCCTACGAACGGCTTTCCGGTAGACCAGGCTAGGGCCTTGGCGAACGATACGCCTACCAGGAGCGAGCCGGCAAGGCCTGGCCTGGCCGTTACGGCGATGCCGTCGATGCCCGACATTCCCGTCCCCGCTTCGGCGAGGGCCCGCTCCGCGACGTCGCGTATCCATTCGGTGTGCAGTCGCGAGGCTATCTCGGGCACGACGCCGTCGTAGCGCGCGTGCTCGGCGATCTGAGTGGCCACGACGCTCGAAACGACGCGGCGGCCGTCGATTACGACGGCCGCCGCGCATTCGTCGCACGACGACTCAATCCCCAAGATCGTCATCGTCGTCCGAGTCCATCATTATGCGGGAGATAGTCGATAGGCTGAAGCCCTGTTCCATCAATTGCGGATAGAGGTCCGCAAGCGTTTGAGCGAGCCCGGCGGACCACACATGGCCTATCATGACCGCATAGCCTCGCTTCTCCGCAATCTTCGTGCCCTCTGCTACGTAGTGCAGTATCGAGGCCTTATCGGGGGTATTATCTAGAAACACGCTACGCTCCCATGCTGATTGTCTCATAAGCGAGGCCACGGAGTGTACCACGGAATCGTTAACTGTTAAAGAGTCCAGGAAATAGAGCCCGGAGGCCGCGGCCTCGCCGAGGACGGTCGACATCACCCTGACATCCGATGTCGCCTTGGAGCCCATATGGTTGTTGATGCCGACGGCTCCGGGAACCTGCGCGATATTATCGCGCACGACGCGCCTGATAGTAGCGTCGTCCATCTCCGAGCCTATGGCCCCCGGTCCCGGGTCGAGCCCGGCGAGGGCCTCCATCGGCTGATGGAGAATCAGCTCCTTGCCCGCCGCGCTGACCATGGCCGCCGCTCGGCTCGTGTAGGGCAGGCCGGGCAGCACCGCTATGGTCAACGGGCCCGGAAAGGCGAGGAACGGCTCTAGCTGGCGTATGTTGTGCCCCGCGTCGTCGATGACGAAGACGAGTACGCCCCTGGACTTGACTGCCGGCATCTTCTCTTTTCCCGGCCTGGCCGGGGCGATAGCCGGGCCCTCGTCAACGGTCGCGGCGCCGCCTGTCGGCGAGGCCGCGGGCGGCGAGGACTCGCGCGGGGCGGCGGCGACGGGTTCGGGCGTGCGGAGTAGGGCCTCGTCGGCCCTGTCGGCGAAAGGACCCTCTCCGGGCGTCGATAACGCAAGCGCCAAGCCGAAGGCGATGAGGACGAGGAACGCGCTCGTATATAGCAGTAGCGACGCGCCGCCTGAGCGGGACGCCCTGCGTGGCTTATTCTTAGGCATCGTATCCTCGGACTATACGACGCCGATAAACGTCCTCGCAAGGGCCGATCGCGCCCGACGCATACGTTTGGCGCGTTAAGCGCCTATGAATTCGGCGTAGTCGCTTTGATCACGGAGCTTACGTATCGCTCTCTTCTCTATCTGCCGGACGGTCTCGGCGGAGATACCCATCGTTTGGCCTATTCCCTTGAGCGTCCTCTTCTTATTACCGTAGAATTCGAAACGATAGACCAGGACCTGGCGCTCCTTCTCCATGAGGGCCTCGAGGAGGGCGATCGTCTTCTCCCTGACGCAATTCTTGGCGAACGTAACGTCCGGGCTGTAAGTCTCGTCGGCGTATACGTCGAGGACGCTTCCCGACTCTTCGTCGTCGTTATCGCCTTCGAGAGGCATGATGCTGCCTGACATCTCTAAGGCCTCGTGGACGCGGCGCTCGTCGATTCCCAGCTCGGCGGCTATCTCGCCGCGGGTAGGCTCCCGCGAAAGCATCTGAGATAGGACGCCGTAGGTTTTATGTATACGCTTTATAAGCTCTTCTTTACGATGGGGTAGTCGAATGGCTCGCCTGGAGTTAACGAGCGAGCGGGTAACGGCTTGCTTGATCCACCAGGAAGCGTATGTAGAGAACCGCACGTTCCGGCGATAATCGAAGCGTTCCGCGGCTTTTATCAGGCCCATATTGCCTTCTTGGATAAGATCCATTAAAGGAACGTCGAAATTCGCGAACGCGCGTGCTATCTTTATGACCAGGCGGAGATTTGCTTCTATCAAGCGCGAGCGAGCGGCCTCTTCGCCGGCTTGGATGCGCATCGATAGGTCGCGCTCTTCCTCGGCCGTCAAGAGCGGTATTTGCTTTACCCGCTCATAGTAGATTTTTAATGTATCCTCTGTCTTTGATGTATCGCTTTTAATGCTCATAGACTGTTACCTCTATGATTATATATGCATTATTCGTGCCAAGTCGTATCGATATTAATAATAAATATCATTTGTATATTCGCGAACAAAATAGCGAATTGTTTCCATGGGAAAATAAAAAAAATGAAAAATAAGTATACTTATGTGCACAAAACAGGTTTTTAGGAGTCTAGAAAAAGATAATAAAACCGCCCGGGCGGGCGGTTTAGCCAAACCTATTTTAAGCTATCGAGCCGGCGCGGTCTCGACCTGGGCATGTTCGAGGCGCCTCGGTAGAGGAGCGCTATACTCTCTGATGAACGTGAATATCGCGAGCACCGCGAGTATCGAGATGACTAGCCTCTTCATACGCCCCCCATACCGATGTACAGTACCGTCGCGACGCGATGTCCGCGATGGATATCGTCGCTATCTTCCTTTTAGCAGCTTCATCGGGTCGATCGCGATTCCGTTCTTGAATACGCCGAAGTGAAGATGAGGCCCAGTGCTGTATCCCGTGGTTCCAACGAGACCAATAGTGCTGCCCTGCGCTACGCTGGCGCCTTGTTTCGCGCCAATAGACGATAGGTGCGCGTAGAGAGTCTGGTATCCTTCGGGATGCGTTAGGATGATGAAATTCCCGAACACCGCGCTGTATCCCGTCTCGGCGACGCGGCCGTCTATAGCCGCGCGAACCTGCATGTTTAATGGGCCTACTATATCTAGGCCGTTGTGGAATTGCCGGATTCCCGTGAACGGATTGGGCCTATATCCGAAATTCGAGCTGATCCTACCGGATATCGGCCAGATTACCAGCTTGCCGAGCGCCTTCTTCAGGTCGTAGGAGGATAAGCGCGCGCCGGGAATAAAAAGCGTCTGTCCCGGCTGGATAGTCTGGCTCGATATATCGTTGCTATCGATGATGTCGAGAATCGAAACTCCGCGCGCGGCCGAGATGCTAGAGAGACTGTCGCCTTTTCTGACGGTATACGCTACGCCGTCGATGTTAGGGATCTTGAGCGTGGTTCCGGCGGATATGCGCCTGACGTCGCCTATGCCGTTGACGCTTATGAGCGTATCGAGGCGTAGGCCGAAACGCTTCGAGATGGCGTCGAGAGTATCGTTCCTAGCGACCTTATAGCTCGATAGCGAAAGCTGCGTCGGAAGTCCCGGCATCGCCGATTCAGGATCCACGTCCGCGACGGCCTCGGCGGAGACCGCATCTAATAGCAGGCCCGTCATCGTACCGTCGTCATGCAGGAAGAATCCCGCGAGATCAGCCTTTTTCTCTATGGCCCCGACCGCGGATATAGCGACTACGAAGAGCGCTATTCCGATGAACACGGCTATGGCCGTCATGAGCCTGGGAGCCGCCATGGACTCCAGCAGGATTGAGAGCCTATCGACGGCCGCCGCGCTAAGGGAGCGCCACGTCGTGGATCGCCCGGTTCGGGCCTTGGCGGCGGCCGGGCCGGGCTCGAGGGGGATTCCTGATCGCCGTCCCCTGGGGCCGCCTTCGGCGAAGAGGTCCCTCGGGACGCGCGTCCTCGATATCCGGCCGTTGCTAGCCGGGCGGACGAGCCCCTTGTCGAGCATGATTCTCGTCGGCTTCCGCCGCGGGGCGATATATTGCTCTCCGATGACGTTCTGCATTTCCATACGCTACACTATCGGCTAGAACGGTCTCGCCATTTAGTCGCGGGAGCGGAACGCTAGCTACGGGGAGAGGTTTTCAGTGGCGCTAGGGCGAAGGAGTAGAAGGAACATCTCGGCCGCGTGGATAGTAGCCTCGGCGGTAGCGGCCGCCACGTTCGTAAAGGTCTTCATCGGCGACCTCATACTGGTCAGGGGTGTGTCGATGAGCCCGACGATACGCCCGGACTCGGTCGCGCTCGTGTCCAGGTGCGCCTACGGTATACGATTACCGTTCTCGAGCGGATACCTGGCTCGCTGGGCCGAGCCGGCTCCTGGCGAGATAGTGCTCGTCGGGCTTTTGGCCGAAGGCCCCAGGCGCGCTGTAAAGCGCGTCTTCGAGGCAGGGCCGGCGTATATGAGGGCGGAGGCGGGGGTGCTTAGCGGCCGGGGCGGTTCCGTCGCCCTGGGGCCCGTTTCGTCGGCGAGGCTAGCCGGCTCGACCTACGTACCGGCCGGCCGCGCGTTCCTGGTAGGCGATAACGGAGGCGAGTCCTTCGACTCCCGGGACTACGGTTCGGTGCCGATTGAGACGATACTCGGAAAAGTGCTACTGTACTCGGGCGGGCCAGCCCGCGCTACGGAAAAAACGGACAATCCTAAGGACGCCGCGGACGATGTCGATCGATAAGCGCTTCATCCGGCATTACATAATCCTCGCGGCCCTCGCCCTCGTAGCGGCCGCCACGCTCGTCCGGTACGGCCGCCTCGCCTTCGGCCAGGCCGCCTCGCCAAGCGCCGCGGCGGCGCGCGTCGTGTCTATCCGCGGCCCGATCTACGACAGGGAGGGCCGGCTACTCGCCGTCGATACGGACCTCTACGACGTCTCGGTCTGGAAGCCGTCGCTATCCAAGGGCGAGGAGGCCTCGCTCGCCGCGGCGATAGCCGAGGCCGTCGGGGGCGACAATACGGAGATCCTGGCGAAGATGACGGGGAGCGGGCCCGATTTCGCCTACCTCGCGCGGAGGATATCGGGAGACGCGGCCAAGGCGGTAGCACGCGCGGTCGATGAAGCCGGCATGAACGGCGTCAGGCTCGACAGGGTCTCCGGGAGGGTCTATCCCGAGCGCGACCTCGCGGCCCATCTCGTCGGCTTCGTGGGAACCGAGAACGTAGGCCTCTCTGGCGCGGAGGCCGCGTTCGATTCCTCGCTCTCCGCCGATCCGGCGAAGGCGACCGGAGGATACGCGTACGGCGACTCGGTCTACCTGACCATAGACGCGGACCTCCAGTTCAAGCTGGAGGCCCTGGCCCTCGACGCGATGGAGCGGAACGACGCCGCCGGCGTCGCGCTCGTGGCCATGGAGGCGAGGACGGGGAAGGTCCTGGCCTACGTCTCACTGCCCGACTTCGACCCTAACGATTTCCTGGCCGCCGACCGCGCTACGTGGACGGACCGCGTCTCTATCTACGCCTACGAGCCGGGCTCGGTGTTCAAGGTATATAGCATGGGCGCCTTGATGTCGCTCGGAGGCATAGACGAGCGTTCTACCTTCTCGTGCGACGGGCGCTACGAGAGGAGGATGCCTTCCGGGGAGGACATAGTCATCAAGTGCCTTGGATCGCACGGCGTCGTAGACGTGACGAAGATACTCGAATACTCGTGCAACTCAGGCGCGGCCTACGCCTCCGATACCGTGTCCGGGATCGACTTCTATTCTAAGGTCAGGGAATTCGGGTTCGGAGAGAGGCCCGGAGCGGACCTGGCGGGAGAGAGCCCCGGCATGATCCGTAGGCCGGAGTCCTGGTCAGGACGCACCAAGCCGACTATAGCGATAGGCCAGGAGCTGCTGGTAACGGCGATGCAGATGGCGAGCGCGGCCACGGTGATAGCCAACGGAGGGCAGCTGGTCCGTCCCAGGACCCTGGAGCGGATAGTCGGAGCCGACGGGGCGACTATAGAGGATCCGCAGCCGATTCTAGTCAGGAGGGTCATGGGAGAGCTCGAGGCTAAGTCGATCCTCGGCTCGATGGAAGCGGCCGTGCTCTCCACCGGTACCGGGCATCGCGCGAGGATAGACGATCTGCGCATGTCGGTAAAGACGGGCACGGCCCAAGTCATCGACCCGGCCACGAGGCGCTACTCCGACACCGATTTCATAGCTAGCACCATCGCCCTCTTCCCGAGCGAGGCGCCCGAGTATATCGTATACGCGGCGATCTTCAATCCTAAGGGCGCCTCTACGTACGGCGGCCGCATCGCCGCGCCTCTGGTCAAGGATGTCTCGAACGCCGTGGCCGATCTCTACGGCGTCGCCCGCTCGGAGTCGGCCTCCGCGACGCATAGCGGCCGAGTCTCGGTCTCCGGCCCCGCGCCGGCGCTTATAGGCGCGACCATGCCCGACCTGCGCGGAGTCCCGAAGCGCGCCTTGACGGCCCTGCTCGAGCGAGACGACATCGCGGTGGAGATAGAGGGCGACGGCTGGGTCAAGGAACAATCGCCCGCGCCGGGAGAGCCCGTGCCCGCCGGCTCTACAGTGCTCCTTAGGCTCGAGTGAGGCCAGTGTGAGGCTTGGGTGAGGCTAGGGTGAGGCTAGGGTGAGCGCGACGGCAAACGAGCTTTTTAACGTCAACGTCGAAGCCCTGCGCGCGAGATCGCCAGAGCTGGCGGCCGCCGTCGTCTCGGCGACGCCGATTCGCTTGGAGGCGGCGATCGCGAGAAGCGGGGCGATTAGCGCCCGGGCAGGCGACGGATGGCTGCATTCCCGCTACGACCCCGTGTCCGAGGGACGCAAGGTCGCGGACGAGGCCATAGCCACCGGCGCGGAGCTCATCGTCATGCTCGGGCTCGGGCTCGGCTATTCGGCCAAGGCCGCGCTCTCCGCGGGGGCCGCCGTAGCGGTCGTAGAGGCCGATCCGTCATCGCTCGCGGCGGCGTTAAGGCTCCTAGACCTCTCCGGCCTAATCGCCGACGAACGTTGCGCGCTGCTGCTCTGCCCGGGCGGCAAGGGGCTCGGCGCTTTCCTCGAGGCGGCCGCGCCGCGTTCCATAGCGCTTATCGAGAACGCCGCCGCTATGGCGCTCTTCCCCGAGGCGGCCAAGGAGCTACGCGCCCAGGTCGCCAGGTATAGGAAGAAGGACGAGATAAACGCCGCCACGCTGAGGCGCTTCGGCCGGTTATGGGTGAGGAACCTCTCGAGGAACGTACGGGTCGCCGCGGGTTTCTCGGGCGTATCCTCCTTCGCCGGGTCGTTCGCCGGGATGCCGGCCGTCGTACTGGCCGCGGGGCCGTCCCTCGACGAGGTCGTACCGTCGCTACGGGCGATAAAGGGAAGAGCGCTCGTCGTCTGCGTCGATACCGCCCTGCGGACGGCCCTGGCGGCCGGCGTTGAGCCGGATTTCATAGTCGTCGTGGATCCCCAGTATTGGAACGCCCGCCACCTAGACCGATGCGAGTCGCCGGGAAGCGTGCTGGTCACCGAGGCCGCGGTATGGCCCTCGGTCCTCCGCTTCGGCTCCAGGCGGACCGCGCTATGCTCGTCGATCTACCCCCTGGGACGATACGTGGAGGCTAGGCTGGGCCCCCCCAAGGGCGCC
The DNA here is from genome assembly GCA_018816345.1 of Spirochaetota bacterium. Classification (GTDB taxonomy): domain Bacteria; phylum Spirochaetota; class Spirochaetia; order Treponematales; family UBA12059; genus SZUA-370. Next base: position 12,221 of record JAHIWG010000137.1, read on the forward strand.
CTGGGGGCGGGCGGCTCGGTAGCGACTACGGCATGGGATTTCGCCAGGATTACGGGTTGCGCGCCCATCTTCATGGCGGGGCTCGACCTGGCTTTTCCGGGCGGAAGGACCCACGCGCGCGCCAGCCTCTTCGAGCAGCGGGCCTTGGCGGAGAGCCTTCGGCTGTCGCCCGCTTCCTCCGCGTCCTTCGAGGCCATGCGGGGCGGGCGCCCGTTCCTCGCGAGCGCCAACGACGGGTCGCCGGTAACCAGCGACGAGCGCCTGTCTCTGTACTCGACCTGGTTCGCCCGCAAGACCGCCGCGCACCCGGAGGCTCCTACCTTCAACCTGTCGGGCCGCGGCCTCGCGATCGAAGGCATGCCGTACGCGTCCGTAGCGACGATCCTGCGCCTGCCGTTAATCCGCGCGACGATAGACGCCCGCTTGAGCGAGGCGCTTCGGGAGGCGGAACGCTCGGCGCCCGACCCCGGGAAGACGGTCGACGATATCCTGGACGGCCTCCGCGAGGAGCTGTCCCGCCTCGCGGAATTATCCGACCGCGCCGTGCTCATCGCCGAGCGGGCCTCGGGCGCGAGCGGGCCGACGCTGGCGGCGGCGTTGGCGGAGCTCGAGCGGATCGACGAGGACGTACTGAGGAGCGGGGCCAGCGAAGTCGTCGGTTTCCTATTCACCTCGGCGGCCGAAGCGATAGGGGGCAGGGCGAGGACGTTGGACGAGAGTCTCGAGCATACGGCGCGCCTCTACGGCGCCGTCGCCGAGACGGCCAGGTGGCACTCGGGAAGCCTCGCCTAATACGAGTACTGCATAAAAGCGTTAATAATGCGGCTCGCGCTACCGATAATATCCATAGGCAAAAACAGCCTGACTCAAGAACGGTATGCGCAGACGTCCAGGCATACCGTTCTTTTCTTTTCTTTTCTTTTCATCGATATCGAGGCGTCTGCGTCGTCGCTCGCCGGCGCGTGTCGCTCCGGCGCATGTCACTCCGGCGCGTGTCACTCCGGCGTGCATGGAATACGTTTTCTAAAAAAAACGGCCGCCCAGACGGGCGGCCGGGTTCGTCTCAGACGAATGCCGAGGGACGCTTTACTTGGCGGCCTTGAGAGCCTCGACGGCTACGGCGATGAAGTCGTTGACGGTAACCGAAACGCCGGAGACGGCGTCGGTCTTGCCGTCCGATTTGACGGCGATCTTCGCGGGATCCTGCGCCTTGACGAGGGCGGCCTCGACCCTGGGGGACTGGACGTTCCACTCGCCCTGCTTCGCGTTCATCTTGTACGTCCCCTTGACGGCGCGGACGTACTTGGAGTCTCCGCCGTCCTTGTGGACGGCGTTCCAGTTGGCGCTGACGATGCGGCCGTTGACGACGGTGATGAGCGCGGTCGCCGCGTAGCCGCTCTTGTCGAACGCGGGAGCCTTGGCGTAGAACCAGCCGCTCTTCTTATAGCTGCCCTTGGATAGGGGGCCGGCGGCGATGGCGGCCTTGACTAGCTCGAAGAATCCCTTGACGTGCATCGAGGCGCCCGAGATGGCGTCGGTATAGCCTTCGGCGCTCGTATACTTGGAGAAAGCGAGGTCCTGGCTGGAAACGAGGTAGTTCTCCACGGCGGTGGCCTGCTCGTGCCATTCCTTGCCTATCTTCGAGGCCTTGACCATGCCGTAGCGACCGGCGGCGGCCTCGGCCTTCTTATCCATCAGGCCCTTGTTGTTGATGCCGTTCCATACGGCGGAGACGACCTTGCCGCCTTTCACCTCTAGGACCACCTGATCCTTCCACCCGCTGGACTGGAACTCGGATTCCTCGGCGAAATAAAAGCCGTCCTTCGGCTTGGCCTGGGCTCCCGCCGAAACTACGGCGAACATCGCCAGCAACGCCATGAGCGTCGCGATACTCTTCTTCATAGGTCCTCCCGTAAAAAGATATTCCTCGGCGTCGTCGCCGCAGGTAAAAAAGCTAATATACTAGACTTACAATAATAGATAAAGTCAATAGATTTGCTCAGCAATAGCCTCGACGATCTAGACGATGACGACGCTGTTCTCCGCGTCCCTGAACGGGCTCTGGACGTACTTGTCAGCGTGCCAGTCGTTGTCCCACCTGACGTCGTCCAGGAGGTACCTGAAATGGAATTCCTTGCCGGCGTCGAGCTTGACGCTCGCCTCGAATCCGCCCTCGGAGGTCCGTTTCATAGGCAGGGAGCTCCTGCTCCAATTGTTGAAGTCCCCCGCGACGAAGGCCGTATTGACGCCTTCGGCCTGTTCCGCCTGTATGCTGAATGTGACGGTGCACGAGGCGCCGTCCCGGGCGTAGCGCTTCTTTATCATATCGCCAGGCCTCCTTTCGGGCTATCGACGATTAAGTATACGTTCGCGCCCCCGCGGATGCAATATCCGTTAGAAGTGTAACATAGCGGACTTGACAATGCGCGGAGGCCCGCCTATACCGTTGTCACGGCTCATCACTCTATGATGAGCCACCTAATGGTATGGAGGGACTAGATGAACGTCTTAGCCGAAGAACTCAACCGATCGCTTGACGGGACCTGCGCGGGTCGATTGCTCTCGAAGACCGGGACCAGGATGTATTTCCCGAAGGGTATCCTGTCCCAGAGCGCGGAGGCTTCCGAGCGCGCGAAGCGCTATAACGCGACGATCGGCATGGCGTTCTCTAACGGCGAGCCGATGGCCCTGGACTCGGTTCTAGACCAGCTGCCTGGGCTGTCAAGGAGGGAGGCCGTCGCCTACGCGCCGACCGCCGGCGTGCCCGCGACGCGCGAGGCGTGGCGCAAGCAGATGATAAAGAAGAATCCTTCTTTATCGGGCGCGAAATTCTCGCTTCCCGTCGTAGTCCCCGGCTTGACGGCCGGTATATCGTACCTCGCCGACATGTTCGTCGACGAAGGGGATCCCGTCATCGTCGCGGATATGTTCTGGCCTAACTACCGCCTGATCATGGAGGAACGCAAGGCCGCCAGGCTCGCCTCGTACGCCTTCTTCACGCCGGAGGGAGGCTTCGACGTGGCCGGGCTCGAGCGCGCCACGACTGAGGCGTCCAAGACGAGCCGGAAGGCCGTGGTCATACTCAATTATCCCAATAACCCGACAGGCTACACCCCTAGCGAGACCGAGGCCGAGGCCATCAAGGCCGCCTTGATACGGGTCGCGGACTCCGGCGTGGATATCCTCGTCATCTCCGACGACGCGTACTTCGGGCTTCAGTACGAGCCGGGGAATTTGCGCGAGTCCATGTTCGCCCGCTTCGCCGCCGCCCATCCTCGCATCCTGGCGGCCAAGGTGGACGGGCAGACGAAGGAAGACTACGTATGGGGCTTCCGTGGCGGCTTCGTAACGTTCGCCAACCCCGACCTCGGCGATAAGGGCTACGACGCCCTCGTCAAGAAGCTCATGGGCGTCGTACGCTCGAGCGTTTCCAACTCGACCGCCCCGACCCAGCACATACTCGCGAAGGCCATGGCGGATCCTCGCTACGAGAGCCAGAAGGCGGAGTTCGGCGCCGTCCTCGAGCGCCGCTACCGCAAGGTCAAGGATTTCCTCGCCTCGACGCCGGCGCCCAGGGGATTCAAGGCCCTGCCGTTCAACTCCGGCTATTTCATGTGCTTCGAGTGCTCCGGCTTCTCCGCCGAGGCGCTGAGGCTGAGGCTCCTCGACGAGCGCGGCGTGGGCGTCATATCGATACAGGATAAGTGGCTGCGCGTGGCGTTCTCGAGCGTGGACGAATCGCAGGTATTCGACCTGTACGCGGAAGTGTTCGCGGCCGCGGAGGCGATGACCCGAGCGTGATCCGGCGTATCCTAGCCGTCGCCGCGATCCGCGCGGCGATCGGCCTCGCCGTCGTACAGGCGCCCGGGGCGCAGGCCGCCTTCGAGACCGGCATCGCGAGCTGGTACGGCGAGCCGTTCCACGGCCGTAAGACGGCGAGCGGCGAGGTCTTCGACATGCGCGCGATGAGCGCCGCGCACAAGAGCCTGCCCTTCGGAACCCTGGTACTGGTCACGGCCGTCGACGACGGCCGCTCCGTCGTGGTCAGGATAAACGACCGGGGCCCTTTCGTGGCCGGCCGTATCATCGACCTTTCCAAGGCGGCGGCCGCGCTTATAGGGCTCGACCGGAGCGGCAC
>JAHIWG010000138.1 GCA_018816345.1 Spirochaetota bacterium
GCACGCCTGCGGGCATGACGCCCACTCGGCCGCGCTCATAGCGTGCGCGGAGGCGTACGCCAAGGCGCCGCCGAGCGGCTATCGCGTCCGTCTCGTGTTCCAGCCCGGCGAGGAGGGCTGGTTCGGCGCTCCGCCCATGATAGCGGCCGGCTGCCTGGACGGCGTCGAGGCCATAGTCGGGGGGCACGTCGGAGACCTCTCCGCCGAGCTCGAGCCCGGGCAGGCAGGATTCCTGCCCGGCCCGCTGATGGCGTCGAGCGATATGTTCGGCGGCAAATTCATAGGCTCGGGCGGCCACGGGGCCGCGCCCCACCAGGCCCTCGATCCCATCCCGGCGCTCGCGCAGTTCGTCGACGCTCTGCAGGCCTTCCGCAATCGCGCGCCCGACCAGCGAAAGCCGTTCGTCGTGAGCGTCTGCGAGCTGTCGGCCGGCACCACGTATAACGTCATACCGGGCGAGGCGCGCTTCAAGGGAACCGCCCGCACGCTCGAGCCGGCCGAGCGCGAGATGGCCCGCGCGGGCATAGAGCGGGCCTGCGCGGGCATAGCAGCGGCGCACGGCCTCCGGCACGAATTCGAGTGGATAGAAGGCTACCCGCCGCTTTCCAACGATCCTCACGCGACGGGGATAGCCATGGAGGCGGCCAAGGCCGTCCTGGGCGCGGACCGCGTCAAGCTCATGACCGTCCCGAGCATGGGCGGCGAGGACTTCGCGTTCTACCTCCGCGAGGTGCCGGGATGCTTCTGGTTCTATAACACCCAGGCCCCGGACCTAGGCATTACCCATCCCAATCACCATCCCCGCTTCGACGTCGACGAGCGGCTCCTCGGCGACGCCGCGAGGATAAACATGGCCGCGGCCGAGGCCTTGGCCAGGGAACTCGGGCGATCGTAGTTCCTCACTAGCGGGATTTCCCGTATCGGGCTATAGTATCGTGCAATGAACGATACACCTAGGATGCTGCTTATACTGAATCCGGTCGCGGGCCAGGGCAAGGCCGGCGAGAGGCAAGGCGAGATACGCCGGCTCATGTCGGCCAAGGGGCTGGCCTTCGATCTTCGGCTGACCGAGAGGGTCGGCCACGCGGCCGAGATCGCGGCCTCGGCCGGAGGCGAGGGCTACGGAGTCGTCATAGCGGCGGGCGGCGACGGCACCGTGAACGAGGTCGTCAACGGCCTGATGATCGCCAGGGCCGCGGGCGGGCCCCTGCCCGCGTTGGCCGTGCTGTCGGTCGGGCGCGGCAACGACTTCTCGTACGGCGCCGACCTGCCGGGCGACTTGGAAGGCTGCGTGGAGGTCCTCGCGGCCGGGGCTAGGCGCCCTCTCGACGTCGGCTTCGTCAAGGGCGGCGACTACCCCGAAGGCAAGTACTTCGCGAACGGCATGGGCGTAGGCTTCGATACCATCGTCGGCCTCGAGGCCGCCAAGATGAAGCGCGTGCACGGCTTCATGGCCTACGTGCTCGGGGCGCTCAAGACCTTCGTCATGTTCCCCGACGCGCCCCTCGTGCGCCTCGAGTACGACGGCGAGGTTATAGAGCAACGGAGCCAGCAGATATCAGTCATGAACGGCAAGCGCATGGGCGGCACCTTCTTCATGGCGCCCGACGCGGAGAACCACGACGGACGCTTCGAGCTATGCGTAGCGGAGCGCCTCAATCGCAGGGAGATGGTCGACCTCATGGTCAGGTACACCAAGGGTACCCAGGCGGGCCATTCCAAGATCAAGACGATGAGCGCCTCCAGGCTCTCGATCCGGGCACCGGAGGGCGGGCTCATCGTTCACGCGGACGGGGAGACGGTGTGCGTCGACGGTACCGAGCTCGACGTAGCGTGCGTCCCCAACGCCCTCTCGATCGTGTGCGACCCTGGGAGGGTCGATCGCGAGCGGGCTCGGAAACGCCAGGCGGACGACCAGGGTTAGGCTCGGCTCCATGACCGTTTCAGCGCGAATCCTGACGCCTTTAATCAAGTTGATACTCTCGGGCCTATGCAGGATAGACGCGTCGGAGCTCGAGCGCGTGCCTCGCTCCGGCCCGCTGATCATCGTGACGAACCACGTCAACTTCCTCGAGGTCCCCATCCTCTATACGAGGCTCTTCCCGCGCGATATCGTAGGCATCATAAAACGCGAGACCTGGGACAACCCGCTCCTCGGCGCCCTCGCCGATTCGTGGGGCGCGCTGGCGATAGACAGGGGCGCCTCCGACCTGGCCGCGATGAGGAGCGCGCTCGAGGTGCTGGATAGCGGCAAGATACTCGTGCTGGCGCCGGAGGGCACGAGGAGCGGTCATGGCAGGCTGCAGAAGGGCCATGGCGGCGTCGTGCAGATAGCGCTGAAGAGCGGGGCGCGTATCCTGCCGATAGCCCATTTCGGCGGAGAGCGCTTCTGGAAGAACCTCAAGTCGCTGCGCCGGACCAGCTTTACCATACGGGTAGGGCAGGCGTTCACCCTCGTGCCGCCGTCCGGGGACGGAATACCCGGCGACGGCGCGGCAGGCCTGGGCGGGGCCAAGGTCCCCGATCGCCGGAGCGTGCCTAAGAGCGTCAGGATCGAGATGACCGACGCGGTGATGAACCGGCTCTCGCTACTCCTGCCGGAGGACCGGCGCGGAGCCTACCCCGAACCGGAATCGGCCTCTATGCGCTACGTCCGGCTATCGTAGGAGGCCAAAGGCGCGGGCCCGCCGTAGCGGGGGCCATGGCTCTTAGGAGTCGCTAGGCGCTTGAGCGGCCAGGACGAGCTCGGAATAGCTCCTACCCTCTATCTCGCCGTCTGGCACGCCCGACATGGCGAGTATGGCCCTCACGCTCCCTTGGGCCAGCGCTATCTCCGCGGGGTCGTCGCGCTCTACGAGGCGCTCTATCTCTATGAAGTCCCCGACTCCGTCCACCCTCACGAGCTCTATCGTGCAGCCGTCGTACTCGTAGGCCTTGCCCGACTTGCGCTTCCGGTAGAACGGCTCGCAGCCGATCCTCTCCACGAGCGCCTTGAACGCCACGGCGTCCGAGACCTCGAATTCGGTCTCCCTGTTTATCTCAATGCCGCCGTCGTTGCGCTTCTGCTTGAAGGTGACGATGGCGCGCTCGCCGTCCATGCGCAGCCTGAAGCCCTTGGTGCCGCGAACGAAGCGCCAGTCGGGGCCGTGCCAGTACTCGTCGGACTTGTCGAAGTCCCGGGCGTAGCTCGCGAAGCCGGAGACGCGTTCCGCTACGGCCGCCGCGTCCCTGACCCTCGCCTTGAGCTCTATCTCCATCATGGCTGGCTTCGTTCGCCTATCGGGCCGGCTGGAGCACGGACGGGTCGTAGCCCTCGGGAGCCTCGAAGCCGAGCATCTCGATGCAGGTAGCGGCCAGCGAGCTGATCCCGAGGCCCTCTCTCAGCTCGGGCCTATACTCGCCCGCGTATTCCGGGTCGTACACGACGCAGGGCACGGGGTTGAGCGAGTGGCTGGTCTTAGCCCTCGGCTCGCCGTCGGGCTTAACGGTCACGTCGCCGGTCTTCTTGTCGTGCTCGTACATATCGTCCGAGTTGCCGTGGTCCGCGCTCAGGAGGAGGATGCCGCCGGCCTTCTTCACGGCCAGCTTAAGGCGGCCGAGCTGCAGGTCCATGGCCTCTAGGCTGCATACGACGGCCTGGTACACGCCCGTGTGGCCTACCATGTCGCCGTTAGGGTAGTTGAGCCGGATGAAGCGGTACTTGCCGCTCTCTATGGCGGCTATGACCGCGTCGGTAATCTCCGCGGTCTTCATCCACGGCCTCTGCTCGAAGGGGACGAGGTCGCTCTTTATCTCTACGTAGTCCTCCAGCGTATCGTCGAACTTGCCCTGGCGATTGCCGTTGTAGAAATAGGTGACGTGGCCGAATTTCTGCGTCTCGGATATGGCCAGCATCGGCACGCCGGAGCCCGCGAGGTACTCGCCTGCGGTCCTGTCGATAGACGGGGGGCTGACGAGGTAGGCGGAGGGGACGTGCAGGTCGCCGTCGTATTCCATCATGCCCGCGTACATCACCTTGGGGCGCCTGACCCTGTCGAAATGGTCGAAGTCGTCGTCCTCGAACGCCGCGGTCATCTCGAGCGCCCGGTCGCCCCTGAAGTTGAAGTAGACGACGGAGTCGCCGTCGCGTATCTCGCCTATCGGCTTCCCGTCCTCTTCCACGACGAATTCGCGCATGTCCTGGTCGATCAGCGACGGCTTCTCCTGGCGGTAATGGAGTATCGCCTCCTTGGCGCTCTTGAAGCGGGCGCCGACGCCCAGGACGTGGGCCTTCCAGCCTCGCTCCACCATGGACCAGTCGGCCCCGTAGCGGTCCATGGTCATGTACTGCCTGCCGCCGCCCGAGGCCACCCGGTAGTCGAATCCGCCGCCTGAGAGGCCGGCGAGGAAGGCCTCGAAGGGCTCGAGGTACTCTAGCGCGCTCTGCTCCCCTACGTCCCTGCCGTCGAGGAGGACGTGTACGCGGACCTTCCGGACGCCGTCCGCCTTGGCGCGCGTTATCATGGCCTTTAGGTGGTCGATGTGCGAGTGGACGTTGCCGTCAGAGAAGAGGCCTATGAAATGAAGCGCGTTGGCGGAGTCCTGCCCGCCGAGCTTGGCGACGCCGAGCTTGGCGACGCCGAGCTTGGCGACGAGAGCTTTCCAGGTGGCGCCGGAGAACATCGCCCCGGTCTGTATCGAGGCGGAGACGAGCTTTGCCCCCTGCGCGAAGACCCGGCCGCAGCCTATAGCGTTGTGGCCCACCTCGCTGTTGCCCATGTCGTCGTCGGAAGGAAGCCCTACCGCCTTGCCGTGGGCCTTGAGCCTCGTGGAGGGGCAGGACGCTTCCATGCCGCGGAAATGCCTCATGTCGGCGTCTGCGACGGCGTCGCCGGAGGCGAACTTCCCATAGCCTACGCCGTCCATTATCACGAGCACGACGGGGCCGCGTCTGGCGTGCCAGGCGCTATTCTTCTTGAGGGAAATGGACATGGGGTCTCCTTATTCTCCGAAGTACTCGATGAGCGTTCGGACTTCGAGGCCCTTGAGGGCCTCCTCGTAGTGGAGGAACGGTAGGCCGATGACGCCGAAGACGCCGACGGGAACCGCGCCGCCCTGCACGAAGATATCGGCCGCGGCCCTGAGCGTGCCGCCCGTGGCTATCAGGTCGTCCACGAGCAGGACCTTGCCGCCCTTGGGGATATCGGCCTCGTGTATCTCTATCTCGGCCGTGCCGTATTCGAGATTATAGCTTCGCGAGAGAGTCTTTCCCGGTAGCTTGCCCTTCTTGCGGACGAGTACGAGGGGTATGCCGAGCCTGTCCGCGAGCGGGGCCGCGAACAGGAAGCCCCTCGACTCTATAGCCGCTACGGCGTCGAGATCGGCTCCCTTGTACAGCTTGACCATCGAGTCGACGCAATAGCGGAACGCGTCGGGCTTAGCCAGGACGCTCGTTATATCGTAGAAGAGTATTCCCGGCTTAGGGAAATCGGGAACCTTCCTGATAGCGTCGTCTAAGTTGAAGCCTGCGGACATATACACCTCGCGCTGTCTTTGATGTGTTCGGCGCTTCTATTTAGCGACGATAAGAGCCTTGATCCACGCCTCGGCGGCGTCTGGCTTGTCGGCTACGAGCGCCTGGGCGGAGACGGCGAGCTCGGCCGGCTCGAAGGAGGCCTTTAGCCCGTCCGCTACGCCCGGTTTCTCGGTAAAGAACCCCGCCTTGCGGCCCGCCAGGTTCATCCCGGTGAATAATCGCTTTATCTCCGCCCACGCGGGGGCAGACGAATCCGAGACGCCAAAAGCGTAGGCGTCCGCCGCGAGGATCTCCGCGACGGCCACCTCGGACGCGCAACGCGTCTTCACGGTGGCCTTGTCGACGAGAGACGTCTTCATTCGCTTCGCGATAGCTTCGAGCGGCTCTCGTCCGTCCTCGAATACCACCAGTACTTTCGTTTTTTCGTTCTTCACGGTGCCCCAATACTAAGCCGCGTCGCCGTAGCTGTCAAGCTAAGGCGTCGAAATCGACCCGGAGCGGTCAAGCCGGAGCTGTCAACCGAGCGCCACGTCCAGGAACATCATCAGCGCGAAGCCGCCGAGGGCGCCGAGCGTCGAGATATCGGAATTGCCCGAACCCTGCGATTCCGGGATGACTTCCTCGACGACGACGTATATCATGGCCCCGGCCGCGAACGCGAGCGCGTACGGCAGCATGGGCCTCATGACGACCACGAGCAAGGCGCCTAGGACGCCGGCGATTGGCTCGACTACGCCCGAGAGCTGGCCGTACCAGAAGCTCTTGCCCCGCGACAGGCCTTCGCGGCGCAGCGGTATGGCTACGGCGGCGCCCTCGGGGAAGTTCTGGAGGCCTATGCCCAAGGCGAGCGCTACGGCGCCCGCGAGGGTCGCGGAGCCCATGCCCGCGCCAAGGGCACCGAACGCTACGCCGACGGCCAGGCCTTCCGGTATATTATGCAACGTGATGGCCAGGACGAGGAGTATGCTGCGCTTCCAGGTCGTCTTAGGCCCCTCGGCGTCCTCGGTCTTCATGCCTATATGCAGGTGAGGCGTTATCTTGTCGACTATCTTGAGGAAGGCCCCGCCGGCGAGGAAGCCTATTACCGCGGGGAGCCAGCCCGGGACGCCCATCGACTCGGCCATCTCGATGCTCGGGGCGAGGAGCGACCAGAAGCTGGCCGCTATCATCACGCCGCCTGCGAAGCCGAGCATGCCGTCGAGCACCTTGCGGTTGATAGACTTGAAGAAGAATACCATGGCCGCGCCGAGGGCTGTGACGCTCCAGGTGAATATCGTCGCGATGAGAGCCTGTACCGTGTGGTCTAGGTTCGAGAACCAAGCGTACATAGGAGTCCTTTCGGGGACCGCAGGGTCCTCGACCTAAAATAACCCGGCTCGGGGCCGGAGGCAAGGACGTACAGCAAGGCCCCAAGAAAAGCGCGTCCCGGAGTAGGGACGCGCCTAAAGATGTCCGGCTTCGCGACTATAGCTGGACGCGGACCATGGCCTGGGCGCCGAGGCTGTTCGTCTGCGGCACGTAGGTGACCGAGGTATCCAGCTTGACGACGAACAGGGATAGGGTAAGCCCGCCGTAGACGCGGAATACCGGCGCCGCGCTCTCCGCCCCGAAGAGGAAACCGGCCGCGCTCAGGTCGGGGACCGTGATGCCTGCGAGGGCGAGCTGCTCCTTTATGGCCGCGACCTGGGCGTCCGTCACGGGGGCTCCGTCGTACGTGAGGGCGCTCTCTATACCGCCCTTGACGGAAGAATTACCGAGGCTGAGGCCGGCTCCGACGTAGGGCTCGATGAAGAGGATCTTCTTGGAGACCTGCGCGGTGAAGTCGAAGCTATCGGTCGCCCACTGCAGGGCCAGCGCGGGATCGGTTACGGCGAGGGTATGCGACTGGCTGTCGGGAGCGGGCGTCGTGAACGTGAAGGACTGCCCCGTGACGCCCAAGGGCATGGATATGGACCCCGCGAGCCTGTTATAGCCGACTCCGACGGATACGTCGGGCAGCAAAAGGTTCTCCTTGATGACGGCGTAGCGTATATTGCCTCCGATGAGCGTGTAGTCGAAGTTGAAGCCCATCGACGAGAGGCCCGCGGTAACGGTCTCGGGCAGCATCATGCCCTTGAGGCCGATGTCGAAGGGCAGTATGAAGCCGCCTATCTTAGCGGCGAGGGCGGCCGCGGGGATGGGAAGGCCCATGCTCCTTACTATCTCGGGCAGGGCGATACCGGAGGCTATCGTCGCGAGCAGGGGCTCGATGCTGGCCAGCGGCACCGAGGTGAAGCCTACGGCGACGCCGACGCCGAGGTGCGGGAAGTTGCCAATATAGGCGTCCGACCAGTTGTTGCCTACCGTCGCGTTATACGACAGGGTAGGGGCCATATCCGCGGCGAATGTCTCGAAACCGGTCTGGAACGTCTTCAGGTCCTGGGCCCAGGCTCCCGCAGCGACTAGGGCCATCGTCGATATCAATACGAAACGCTTCATGGTACCTCCTGTGACGGCGGCAGGCGGGAACTCGTTCACGACCGCCGCAGGCCCATAATATACCACTACGGTGCGAATAAACCAAAAGTTGTTCAGCGGGAGGACAAGATAAGGTCCCGTATTCGGTAGGCGGTCCACGCGCCGGAATCAGCGTCGTGTATCTCCACGTGTACGTGGCCGCCGTGGCCCTTCTTGCGCGCGTTGACGCCGGTATTGCCGCCTCTTCCGAGGACGGCTCCGGCGGCCACGACCTGGCCGACCCGCGCGCTCACCTCGCTCATATGGAAGTACGCGTAGTATCGGCCTTCCTCCGGGTCGTAAACGATGGCGCCGTTGCCCGCCTTGGGCGACAGCCCGCCGGACCGGTATAGCGACGGCCTGTCGCCGCCTAGCCAATCCGAGGCCGCCGCGACCACTATGCCGCCGGATATGCTCCTGATAGCCGGACCGGTCTCCTCGGAGCCGTGCCGCTTGAGGCTCGTGAAGAAGACGTCGAGCGCGTATTGATGAGACGCCTTGAGGGCTGAGTTGCCGGGGACCCAGCGGTCCGAGCGTTTCAATACCGATGACTTGGCGCTCTCGGGGCTAGGAGTCGAGGCTGAGCGTCGCCATATCTCGCCTATAGCGGCTTCGACGGCTCCGGCCGAGGCCTTAGTCGCCGCCAGGGCGCCCCTGAGCTCGGCGTAGGCCTTGCCGTACGCGCCGCCCGCGGTAGCGTCCGCCCGCACGGAATCTTCGTCGCGCCTCGTCACGAGCCGGGCCTGGAACCAGAGCGCCGGCGGCAGTATCTCGCCTATGGCGTCGAGCGCGTCTACTCCTCCCGCCTCGACGGCCTTTGCCCACTCGGCGGCGCGCGCCCCGGCGAGCGCGGGAGCCACGCCCTCGAGCCGCTTAGGCGCTAGTATGGCCGCGGTGAAGCGTATCGTCTCCAGCTCGCCCAGCCCGGCCGGGACTGCCCGGCTCGAGGGCTCGGCGCCGGGCCGGTCGGGTTCCGGTACCGTTCCCGGAGCGTCGGCATCCGGCGCGAGCCCCCTGGAGAAGGCCGCCGACCGCTCGTAGCCCGTGGCCATCGCCACCATCGCGACCCCGAGGAGCCAGCACGCCGCTATAACAGCCGCCAACACGAACGCGCGCTTTACGATACGCTCCCCCTTCCCCCGACGCGCGGGACCGCCAGTCTAGCCGCGCGCGGGGAGGGGGTCAAGCGAGGGGGACGTTCCCCTCCGTACGGCGACTCCTATCACCGTAGCTGCGTATACTCGAGGGTTTCCTCGGTAGCGTATCCGAGTACCGGCTGCTTCGCCTTGCCGTTGAACGACTTGAAGCCGATGCTCACCTTGAAATCCTTGGCGGCGTATATCGTCGGAACGCTCATCACTTCCCACGCTCCGGTATACTTATCGCTCGCGACTCCCGCCTTCGGGTTCGCGGTCGAGAAATCGACGCGCGTGGCAAGCTTGATGGAGTACGGCGTGCTCAGGAAGGTAGTCATCTGGTAGGAGATGTAGGGAACGTATTTAGATACTGCCGAGTCCCATTTCACGTCTATGCCGACGTTCTCGCCGACCGCGAGGAAGCTATCGACGGTGACGGCCGCGGCGCTCGTATCGAGATAATTCTCCAGGTACGCGTATCGGAGATCGCCGTTCGAAGAGCCGAAATAGGCCATATGGATGCCTCCGCCGGCGTCGACCGCCAGGTCCACGAACCAGCCCGAGCTATCGGAGTCCACCGTAATGGCGTGGGCCTGCCACTGCGCCGCCTCCGCGTCGTTGGTCGGGTCCGTGTTGTAGCTGAACCACAGCTTCCTGTTCGATTGGTCGTACCAGGCGATGACGAGCGTCGAGCCTGATAAGGCGATAGCGCTGTACTGCCCTGATCGCTTGGCCGTCGCGCCGTCCGCGATGGTGACCGCGCCCGAGGTCTCGGTCCTTCCCGCTACGTAGGAGTAGTTTGTGGGCTGGGCGGGATAGCGATCTGAGAGGTCCCCGTCGATGAGCACGTCGGTATCGTCCGCGCCGGCGCCCCCGACCCTGAGCCTGAGGGCGTTCAGGATGCTGTCGTAGTACGCGAGGTAGACGACCGTCTTGTTCGCCCCGTCAGAGGGGTCGGCCCCGGCGTCGGGAAGGGTTGCCACGATGGACGGGTACCTGAACCGCTCGGAATCCGTATTGCCGCTCGTGCCGTCGCTCGTAAGCTGCAGTATGCGGTTCTGGTTAGTCCCGTCCTGGTAGGCGCCCATGTACGTGTTGGCCTGCGTCCCGGGCCTGTGGGCAAGGAACGTCGCGCTGGACCAGCCGCTGATCGTGCCGCCGCCGGCCGAGATATCCCCGCTCTGGGCGGCGCCGTAGGTGAAGCCCCGCTCGTCGAACGCGAAGGCCGTATGGTAGTACCTCGTCGGGTTGCTCTGGAACCGCTCCGGCGCGAAGCCCTTCCTCGTCATGTAGAAATTATTCTCGCTCTGGTCGAAGGCCCAGCCGACCTCCTCGCCCGACGCGGGAGAGATAGCCATGACGGGGTAGCGCACGGTCGAATCGCTACGTACGACGGTGTCGTCCCAGACGGCGAACGCGCGGCTGTCGTCGAGCCTGTCGTTGTTATAGCCGTTGGGCTCTAGGTTCCACGCGTGCTTGGTTGTCTTGAGGTTGTTGACGGACGGGACGCCGTTCACCGTCACGAAGAACGGGCCCGAGCCCGAGTGCGGCGAGAATTCCATGATCCCCGACGCGTCGGTCGCGTCCATGTACGGAGTAGCGGTGCCGGTGCCCGTGCCGGCCGTGGCGTTCTTGGTGAAAACGATCCCGACAGCGTTCGACGCCGCGCCGAGGGCTACGAAGTTCGTGGAGCCGACGCTCTCGACGCGGTATTTCTTCGTAGCCTGCAGGGCGCTCGCGGCCACCGAGGCCTGTATCTCGCCGGATAGCGTTGCCGGGTCGAGATTATAGCCTGATACCTCCACGGTCTCTCCCTCGCGAACCGGGTATACGCCCGACGAGCTTCGCGCGAAGGCCGAGGGCGCGCTCGCGAACGCTCCCGACAGCTCTGTCGCGATGCCCGTGATATACGGCACGACGTCGACCTTGAACGCGTTGAAGCCCGCGGCGATCGGCGAGGCGTCGGCGAGGGTCGACGGGCTCTGGACGGAGCCGTAGGGCCCGAAGTCAGTGGCCCTGAAGCGTATGGCGACGTCTCCCCTCGCGGAGTCGAGCACGCTCGAGCTATCCCACGTAAAGGCGAACGAGGCTTCATGGCCGTCCTGGCCGAGGGATTGGCTAGTTATCGCGAGGTCGCCGAGGGGGTTTGCCACGCTCTGCAGGGAGGTACCCGAGAACGAGGCGACGAGCCTCTCCTCGGACGCGTCGACGACGGCGTCGCCGTCCAGGTCTATCCATGCCCATAGCTCCTTGATGCGCTGGTTGTCGCCGGCGACCCCCGATACGATGATCGTGCCGCTGACGTCGGCGTCGTTGCCGTAGATCTCGCTGGACTTATCGAACCCGGCGTCGACGTTGCCGTACGGGCTCTGGTTCCACGGCTCTATGTGGCCTAGCGCGTCCGGCCCCGACGTCGCGTAGTCGTCGTAACCGAGTCGCTCGAGCGAGACGGTAGGGGGTATGAGGTCGGAATTCCTCAAGATCACCCGAATCGCGACCGGCGTCGCCTGGAGAGGGGTACCGGATGCGTCGTCCCTGGCCCGAAGGGTGATGGTGTTGACGACTCCCTCTGTCCAGCCGGAGCCCGAGAACGAGAGCTCCTCGAAAGCGCTCGTCGCGGACCATGCCAGGAGGGAGGAGGACCCGTCGGGCGCCGTCGCGCTATACTGTATCGGGAGGGTGCCTCCGGTCACGGTGGTATCGACGGTCAAGCGCGAATTCCTGACGGTCAGCGCCGGGGAGGAGAGGTCGTAGGCGCGCTCGGCGCCGAGCTGGGCTCCGGCCGAGTCGAGCGTGTACCCGCGCCACGAGCCGTCCGCCTGTCTGATGAGCCTGACCCGCTCGCCGTCGTCGGTAGCGTCCGAGTCGCCGTTTAGGTTCGTACCTATCGTAATGGTTTCGATGGCCGGCGGATTATTCTTTACGACGCCCGCGACCTGGAAGTGCGACGAGTTGCCGGCCTCGTCCCACGCGACGTAATGTACGTTCACGTCGCCGTCGGGGATCTTGGAGGAATCGAAGCGCGCGCCCCAGGCGTAGCCGGTAGTGTCCTGGGTAAAGTTCTCCGGATACCCGTCGCCGTCGCTATCGACATAGGTTTCCGGCTTGTCGATTATTATCTTGTAGTCGTCATAGTCGTCCGGCTCGGTGGCATACGGGTACAGCGCGGTACCGCCATAGGAGAAGGCGTAGTTCTGGCCTACGACGCTATCCGGCGCGGCGCCGGGCTTCATCCTATATATGGACCCGAGGCGTTCGAAGTAGACCTCTACCTTCTCTATGCCGCCGCCCGTACCCGTATCGTTGACTTTTCCGAGTATGCCGGCCAGATAGGTCTCGCCGTCGAGCTGGATGTCGTTTCGTATAGACGTTACCGTAGGCGCATCCACCTCGGTCGGCGGGATATTGTCTATCAGGTACTTGAAGCTTTTCTCCGTAATGTTCGCGGCGTCGTCCTTGAGGCGAATGCGCATATACAGCGTGCCCGTAGCCGTCGCGAAGGCGTTATCGCTGACGGTTTTAGTATCGATGGAAACGGATAGCGGTAGCGACTGTCCCGGGGTGATCGGTAGCGTCGTATACGACGCGCCGTTGTTGTAGCTTATCTGGGCGAGGATTACGCTGTTGTTGTCCTGCGCCGTGAACGATAGCGGGATAGTCCCGCTATGGACCGTCCCCTCCTCGGGCGATAGGCTAAGGACGCCCGGGAGCGTATTGTCGAAGCGCGCGTATATCGTCTTTGGGTCGCCGGTGATATCGGGGGTCAGGCCGTTGTCCTTCGTGTCTACCGCTCGGACCATAATCTTGAAATCCCCGGCATGGCCGGGAACTCCCGCAAGCGCGTAGAGCGCGCCGCTTTCGTTAAGCACGTAGCTCCATAGCGCGGAGCTGCCGATCGAGTGGTAGGTACCTGCCGGCACCTCGGAAGCGCCGTCCAGGCTCCTCCAGCTCTCCGTAGCGCCCGCCAGAGCGATCAACGCCATCTCGACGCGGTAGAGCTTGTCGTCATCGAAGGCCACGCCCTGGACCTTTACGGATCCGATGATCCGATGGGGGGCGTCGGGCTCGTTCTCCCCGCCCGGCGAGAGGATATTGGTGATCGTCGGCTTGTCGCCGTCCAGGTCCACGTCGAGGTAATATGATCCAGTCTCCGGATTGTCCTTGTCTGCCCCGAACGAACTGCTCCAGGCGATGTTCCCGGCCTGGTCTACCGCCTTTATCCTGATCGGCACGCGGTAGATGTTGTTGCCCATATCGTAGCCGTAGGCCGGGTTCGCGAGGGCGCCGGCGTCTAGCTGATAGCTCCAATTATAGGTGTCGGCGAGCAATACTTCCTCGCCGCTCAGCTCGAAGACTAGGTATACCTCCTTCAGGAGGACGTTATCCTTGGCTTGGCCCATGAGCGTCGGGTAGCCGTTAACGCTAGAACCCCTGGATGGCGAGATGAACGCTAGCTGCCCCGGGGCGGTCCTGTCGACGGTGACGACTATGTTGTTATAGGCTACCTTGCCGAGGCTGTCGGTGATGCGGGCCTTGATAGTATACAGGCCGTCGCTTGGCAGGTTCGCCGCCGTCAAGCCGAAAGACCACGTAGCGTGCTGCGTCCCGCCCCCCGCCAGGGTGGCGGGAGAGAAGTCGAATTTCCCAGCTACCGTCAGCGCGACGCTCGCCACGGTCGCGGTGCCGTACGAGTCGGCGGTTCCGGTGATCGATATCGGGTCGCCCTTGACGTATGTTCCCGGAGCCGGGCTCGTTATCTCTACCACGGGGGCGTCGGCGTCTATGGTAAACGGTACCCAATCCGAGATCCTCGTATTCCCGAGCGAGTCCGTAGCCTGGACGCGCATCGCCTGGACGCCTACGGAGAGCCCGTAGGAAGCGCTTTCCACGAGCGTCCTTGTGGTCCAGTTCACGACGCGCCCCTCGCCTGAGACGTCTATGTCTCCCCCGGCGGCTCCCACCGCGGCGTCCGAGAACCATACCGTCTCCGAGCCGTCGATCAGCCGGAACTGGGCTTTGACGTCCGCTACGCCGTTAGCGTCCTCGACTATGCCGGAGGCCTTGGCGGTTCGCGATAGTATATTCTGCTCCGCGGTCCTGCCGCCCTCGGGGTTCGATATCGTGACGATAGGCAGGTTCGCGCTCTGGTCGAAGTAATACGACGCGAGGCTCGCCCCGTCGTAGCCTATGCCCGGCTGGTAGCGGCGGGCGCTAACCGCCTGGGAGAGGCTGATGCCGTTGGCGCTAGCCGCGGATCCCGTCTCGAGGGCATGTAGCTCCTCCACGGTCGCGCCCTGGTTAGAGTTGAGCGCCCTAATCTCGTCGAGCCTATAGAACTGGACGTTCGTGTTCCCGGAGCGATCCCAGGCTCTCACGTAGACGTAGCCGAGCTCCCGGCTGTTCTTGCCTAGCAGCGCGCTCGAGTCCAGTCGGAGCGCGAAGGAGTTAGTCCCTATGGATGCGTCGTCGGGGGATGAGTATAGGAGCGCGCCCGAGGGGCCGTATACGTAGACGATGACTTTCCTGATGCCGAACTGGTCCGCGGCGCTGCCTTTTATGTCGATAACGCCGTAGAGCGAATCTGAGACGGTGCCCTCGGAGGCGGTTGGCACCGTCAAGAGCACGGTGGGAGGCTTATTGTCGAAGTACAGTACGAAGCGGCTCGTCGAGTTCTTAGCGGCGGTATCGGTCACGGTGACGGTGAAGTCCTTGCCGCCGTCTAGGTAGGCCGTCGTATCGATGGGGGCTTCCCATGTCTGGGCGGACGAGTCGACGGCGGCCGCTATCGTCACGTCAGTGGAGCCGTCCTTGAAGACGAGAGAGACGGATTCGATGCCTAAGTCGTCGGAGACCGTGCCTCGCAGGGTTATGCTTCCCCGGACGTAGTCGCCGTTCACGAGAGTCCTCGGGGCCCCGCCTTCTTCTATCTCGGCGACCGTGATGCCGGGAACCGCCGTGTCCACTTGGCCGCCTAGACCGAAGAGCGGGCTCTTACAGGAAATCGATTGCGTCGCGAGAACCGTCGTGAAGATCATAAGTAGTCTAGCAGCGATATCGGCCTTCGGCACAATCTTCATAAAACCCCCCGTGTAGCCCAGTTCGGGCGAGAAAACACCCGTTTCGAATATCGGAAAAAGCCTTACGTTATATTAGAAACACACTATCTTAATATTAACATACCACAACGCGACCAATATGTCGATGTCGACAATATTGGCGACAGAAATAAAATAGGTATGTCTGGTGGCTGTTACAAGAACCGAAAGTTAAAAAAAAATCGTATTCGACAAAAATGTCGAATACGACAAATATGTCGAATCGATTAATTGTTTGTTTGGATTAGGTTTATGCAGTGCATGAACAATTCCATGCATACCTTTGCGTCATCGCCGCCTCTGTGCGCAGCGGTCTGCGCTATGTTAAAAGACGACGCGAGCGCTTTGAGCGAGTAGCTCGGTAAGCCGGAAATCGCGGTTTTCGCGATAGCGATAGTATCATATGCCGGGTTCGATGGATTTTCAATCCCCGAGCGGGCCGTTTCCGCCTTGAGGAAGCCAAGGTCGAAGGGGGCGTTATGGGCTACGAGTATGGAGCCTTCGATGAAGGCGATGAACCCGGGGGCGGCGGCGGCGAACGATGGGGCCGAGGAGACGGCCAGGTCGTCTATGCCGTGGATCGCCGAGACCTCCGGCGGTATGGGCCTCCCGGGGTGTATGAGAGTCTCGTAGCGGCCGTCTTCCACGGCCCGCCACGACCCGTTCTCTTGGGCCGCGCGGAACGCGACGGCGCCTATCTCCACGATGCGGTCGGAAGCGGGGGACAGGCCGGTCGTCTCGAAGTCGAAGGCGACGAACCTGACCCGGCCGACGGCCGAGAACAGCGCGTCGACGTCGTCCAGGCTAAGCCGGGAAGCCCGAGGGCCGCCTCCGGAATAGGGGCGAGAGCGGCCCTCGGCTCGGCCGCGGGCGCCGTATCCCTGGCGCTCGCCGTAGCTCCGGCCGCCGTACCCGCTCATCCGACGACTTTCTTTATATCCGCCAGTATCGCGTCTACCTTCGCGGCGCTCGCCGCCCTGGCCGCGGGAAGCCCGCCGGTCCCGACCTCGGTGCGCGCCAGCACGTAATACTTGATCTTGGGCTCGGTGCCGCTCGGGCGTACCGTGACGAGGGTGCCGTCGGAGAGGTACCACTGGATCACGTCGCTGGAGGGCAGGCCGGCGGGCCGGGCCTCGCCGGGGGCGGCGACGCCCCAGACCTTGCCGGTCTTGACGTCGCGGATCTTCTCCACCGCGAGCCCGCCGAGAGTCTTCGGCTGGCTGGCCCGGTAGGCGTCCATGATACCGCGCATGACGTCCATGCCGGTCGGGCCTTCGAAATACTTATTGAGGCCGCGCTCCTCGTGATAGCCGTGCTCCATGAACAGCTCGTCCAGGCGCTGTAGGAGGCTCTTGCCCTTGGATCTCCAGTACAGGGTCATCTCGGCGGTCATGGCCGCGGCGGAGATGCCGTCCTTGTCGCGGACCTCGTCCTCGACGAGGTAGCCGTAGCTCTCCTCGGTGGCGTAGACGAAGTCCAGGCCCTCCCGCTCGAAGCGTCGCATCGCGTCGGCTATCCACTTGAAGCCCGTCAGGCATTCGTGGCACTCGGCGCCGTAGGCCCGGGCGACGCGGGCCTGGAGGTCCGTGGTGACGATGCTCTTTATGGTCGCGGGCCTCTTAGGCATGCGGCCGAGCTCCTTGAGGGACAGGAGCATATAGTCGGCCTGCAGCGAGCCGAGCTGGTTGCCCGTTATGAGGGTATAGCCGCCCGCGCCGTCGGGGACCGCTATGCCGAGGCGGTCGGCGTCGGGGTCGGTGGCCATGACGACGTCCGCCTTGACCTTGGCGCCTAGCTCGAGGGCCATCTTGAGCGCCGCGGACTCCTCGGGGTTGGGATAGGCGACCGTCGGGAAGTCACCGTCCGGGGCCCTCTGCTCGGGCACGGTGACGACGGAGAGGCCAAGCTCGCCCATGACGCGCTCGAAGGGCATGGCCCCGGTGCCGTGCAATGGGGTGTAGACGACCTTGACGTCGCCGGCCATCGCCTTGATGAGCTCCGGGCGGAATAGCTTGGATCGGACCATCGCGACGTACTTGTCGTCGATCTCCTTGTCGATCATGACGAGGAGGCCCTTGGCGAGCGCCTCGCCCTTGGGCATCGACCGTATCGCCTCGACGGCGCCGACGCGCTCTATGATGCCGACGTCATGGGGCTCGGTGACCTGGGCCCCGTCGTTCCAATAGGCCTTGTATCCGTTATACGCGGGCGGATTATGGCTCGCCGTGACGACGATGCCCGTATCGGCGCCGAGCGTCCGGATGGCGAAGGACAGCTCGGGCGTCGGGCGGAGGGACGTGAACAGGTAGGCCTTGATACCGTTGGCGGCGAATATGAGAGCCGCGTCCATGGCGAAGACGTCGGAGTAGCGCCTGGAATCGTAGGCGATGCAGGCCGAAAGGGGCTTCCCTTTAACCGTGGCGTTCAGGTAGTCGCACATGCCCTGGGTCGCGCGCCTGACGACGTAGGAGTTCATGCGGTTGTAGCCGCCTCCTATCACGCCGCGGAGCCCGCCCGTGCCGAATTCGAGGTCGCGGTAGAAGCGATCCTCGAGTTCCTTGTAGTCGCCGGCCGCTATCAGGGCCTCTACCTGGGCCTTGAACCCGGAATCGCTTTCCTTGGCTATATAGTCCCGCGCTCGTACGAGTATCGCGTCCTTGTCCATCATTCACCTCCGTCTAAAGTCCGATAAGTATACTGGCCAAGGTCGCCTAAGTGAAGGGAGGCGCCTAGCCCGCGAGGCCGGGGATATCGGCCATCGAGCCGGCGATCAGCGCGGCCCCGGCGGCGCGCAGCTCGGCCTCGCCGCGGAAGCCCCAGGCGGCTCCGACGGCCAGCATGCCCGCCGCCGCGGCCGTCCTCATGTCGACGTCGGAGTCGCCGACGAACGCGCACTCCGACGGGTCTACCCCGCAGGCGCGGGCGGCCTCGAGGGCCATAGCGGGGTCGGGCTTGACCGGCGTTCCTTCCCGCCCTCCGCGGACGAGCGCGAAGCGGACGTCGCCGAAGAGGCCGGCCACTACCTTCTTGGCGATGGCGTCGGGCTTGTTGGAGACGACCGCCACCGGAACGCCCGCGGCCTGGAGCGAGCGGAGCGTCTCCGTCGCGTGCGGGTAGGGCCTCGAGCGGCCGACGCCCGCGGCTTCGTATACGGCGAAGACCTCGTCGTAGAGTTCCTCGGCCCGGGGCGCCCAGGCCGGCGGGACCGCGGCCCGTATCAAGTTCAAGAGGCCGCGTCCGACCATCAGGCGGTACGCCCCGACCGGATGCTCCGGCCAGCCCCTGGCGCGGAGGTAGCCGTTCATGACGGTCCCTATATCCTCGAGCGTATCCACGAGGGTGCCGTCGAGGTCGAATAAGAAGGCTCGTATCATCGGTAATCCTTGCAATGCCGTATCGATGTACAGTACGAATAAAGGCCGGAACGGGTCAACCGCGGGGCCGGCGGAGGATGGGGGGAGACATGGGTGAGCGGGAATTCGACGAGCGCTTCGGCTCGCTATTCGGGGAGCGGTGGCGAGCATTGCGCGCCGCCCTGCTCGAGCCCGGCGACGCCGTCGACTACGCCGAGGGGCTCGCGGAGCCGTACAGGCTGGATTCCGCGTCCGTCGCTGCCGCGGCCGCCCTGCGCCTGCCGGAGTCGGGGGAGATATTAGACGCGTGCGCGGCGCCGGGGGGCAAGAGCCTCGTCATCGCGTCCAGGATGGCGAGGGGAACGAGGCTCCTCTGCAACGAGCTCTCGAGCGATAGGCGCAGGCGGCTCTCCGACGTGCTGGATCGCCACCTGCCCCCGGGGCTCAGGGCCTCGGTGGCCGTATCCGGTTTCGACGCCGCCGCCGCGGGCGGCCGGGCCTCGGAGCGGGGCCGGTTCGGCGCCATCCTCCTGGACACGCCCTGCTCCAGCGAGCGCCACGTGCTCAACGACGCCTCGGCCCTGGCGGCGTGGACGCCCGCGAGGATTAAGTTCCTGTCGCGCAGGCAGTGGTCGCTCCTGTCCAGCGCCTTCCTCCTATTGGCTCCAGGCGGCTCTCTCGTATACGCGACCTGCGCCCTGTCCCCGGAAGAGAACGACGGCCCGGTGCGGAGGCTGCTCGGGAAGTACGAGGGCCTGCTCGAGGAGGATCCCCTGCCGGCAGCGGACGGCGCCGAGCGTACCGAGTTAGGAGTGCGCTACCTGCCCGATGCGGCCGCCGGCGCGGGACCTCTGTACGTCGCCAGGATACGGAAGCTGCCTATTGGGGCGTGAGGTCCTCTTCCTTGCCGCCGGCCTTCTTGAAGGCCTCTTCCTTGGCGTCGATGAGGCGCTGCAGCTCCTCGATCTTGTCTATGGTATCGCGAACGGCGGGGGAGTCCTTGCCGACCGTCTTCTGCCCCTTCTCGACGAGCACCTCGTAGACCTCGGCGCCTAGCCTGGCGGTCAGCTTCTCGGACTGGCTACGTAGCTGTACTATCTCGAGTTTCAGGACGCCCATCTCTCCCCATTGCTGGGCCTTGTCGCCCGCCTGCTTCACCAGGTCCTTAGACGACTTGATGCCTTGATCGACGAATTCCCTCATTTTCTCAGAAAAAGTCATGCCGCTATCCTCCGCAAAAGAGATTCTATGGATCACTAGAAAATCGCCCGTTTTGACTAAAAAAGCAATGACGTTTATCGCAACTCGTGATATCTTGACATGTCGACGAGATGACACTATATCTAGCTACCGAAATTTCATAGACTACTATAACTAGTATATGCGGCATAGCAAGAATCGTACCAAAGTTGTGCTCCGCCCGCTTTCCGTTCCCTATTTTCTTTGGAGGTTTTTAAAAAATGAGATGCCCGCATTGCGGATCGATGGACGATCGCGTAACCGACTCCCGTACCCTCGCAAACGGCGAGAGCATCAGGCGCCGCCGAGAGTGCCTCTCGTGCGGTTTCCGCTTCACCAGCTACGAGCGCATCGAGGAGAAGCCGCTCATGGTCGTGAAGCGGGACGACAGGCGCGAGCCCTTCGACAGGCAGAAGCTGGAGCGCGGCCTGCAGAGGGCCCTCGAGAAGCGGCCGGTCTCCCAGATGACCATCGAGAATATCCTCAACGAGATAGAGGACGACGCGGCGATGCTAGGCAAGGGCGGCAACGAGGTGCAAAGCTCGTCGCTCGGCGAGATGACCCTTCATAAGCTCTACGACCTCGACAAGGTCGCCTATATACGGTTCGCGAGCGTGTACAGGAAGTTCGAGTCCATGGACGAATTCATGAAAGAGATAGAGCGCCTCGAGAACGCTCGCGAGGGAGAATGAGTATGTCCGAAACGCAGCAGGTCTTCCCCGAATGGCGTAATTTCCTCGGGACGGAGGACGGCCCCGGCCGCTTCGTCGCCAAGCGCTCCGGAAGCGTGGAGCGATACGACCGCGGCCGGATAGAGACGGCCGTCGACAAGGCCTTCAAGGCGGTCAAGGGCGTCGCCGACAAGGACCAGGTGACGCGCATAGCCGCCGACGTCGAGTCCCGGCTCGCCCTGCTGCTGTCGGGCAGGCACCCCAACTCGATACCGGCCATAGAGGAGATCCAGGACCTCGTCGAGACGGCCCTCATCGACGCCAAGGAGACGCAGGTAGCCCGCGCCTATATACTCTACCGCGCCAAGCGCGAGGCCGTGCGCGACGCCCAGCGCCTGATGCTCGATATAAATACCACGATGGACGGGTACCTGGCCCAGGTCGACTGGCGGGTCAAGGAGAACGCCAACGTCAACTATTCCCTAGGCGGCCTCGTGCTCCACAACTCCGGCACGGTGACGGCCAATTACTGGCTTAAGAACATCTATCCGGAGGAGATAGCCGAGGCCCATAGGGAGGCCGATTTCCATATCCACGACCTGTCCATGTTCTCGGGCTACTGCGCGGGATGGTCGCTCAGGCAGCTTATAGCCGAGGGGCTGGGCGGAGTGCCCGACAAGATCACGAGCGCCCCCGCCAAGCACCTGTCCACCCTCGTGCAGCAGATGGTCAACTTCATGGGCATACTGCAGAACGAGTGGGCCGGCGCGCAGGCGTTCTCCAGCTTCGATACCTACCTGGCGCCCTTCGTCAAGATCGACGCCATGACGGCCGATGACGTCAAGCAATGCGTGCAGAGCTTCATGTTCGGCGTCAACACGCCCAGCCGATGGGGTAGCCAGGCCCCCTTCACCAATATAACGCTCGACTGGGTGTGCCCGAACGACCTGCGCGACAGGCCGGCCGTCGTTGGAGGTCGGGAGCAGCCCTTCACCTACGGCGACTGCCAGGCCGAGATGGACGTGATAAACCGGGTGTTCATAGAGCTGATGCTGGGCGGCGACGCCGACGGCCGCGGCTTCCAGTATCCCATCCCCACCTATAACATAACGAGGGACTTCGACTGGGAGTCCGACAACGCCAGGCTCCTCTTCGAGATGACCGCTAAGTACGGCACCCCGTATTTCCAGAATTTCGTCAACTCCGACCTGGACCCGGGCGACGTCCGCTCCATGTGCTGCAGGCTCCAGCTCGATAAGCGGGAGCTCCGCAAGCGCGGGGGAGGGCTGTTCGGCTCCGACGAGCTGACCGGGTCCATCGGCGTGGTGACGCTCAACATGCCCAGGATAGGCTACCTCGCGGACGGCAAGAGCGATTTCTTCCGAAAGCTGGATAGGCTCATGGACCTGGCCGCGCGGAGCCTGTCGATCAAGCGCAAGGTCTGCTCGCGACTGCTGGAAGGCGGACTGTTCCCGTATACCAAGCGCTACCTGCGGAGCTTCGACAACCATTTCTCGACCATAGGCCTCGTGGGCATGAACGAGTGCTGCCTCAACTTCATGGGCCGGAGCATCGCGGATCCCGACGGCAAGGCTTTCGCCGAGGAGGTCCTCGAGCATATGCGCAAGCGCCTGCAGGATTACCAGGTCGACTCGGGCGAGCTCTTCAACCTCGAGGCGACGCCGGCGGAGAGCACCTCGTACAGGCTGGCGAAGCACGACCGCAAGCGCTACCCGGAAATACTGTCGGCCGGCTCGGAGGAGCCTTACTATACCAATTCGACCCAGCTGCCGGCCGACTTCACCGACGACATGTTCGACGCCCTGGACCACCAGGAGTCGCTCCAGTCCAAGTATACGGGCGGCACCGTCTTCCACGTGTTCCTCGGCGAGGCCGTGGAAGACTGGAAGGCGCTCCGGGACCTCGTGCGCACGATAGCGGGCCGGTACCGCATACCGTACTACACGATATCGCCGACCTTCTCGGTATGCCCGGTGCACGGATACGTGTCCGGAGAGCATTTCTCGTGCCCGAAGTGCAAGGCCGAGAAGGAGGCCCGCATCCGGGAGGAGATACTGACGCTGGAGAACGAACTGGCCCAGGCGGATTGATTAGGAGAATAGAAAACGTTTCTCGGGAGGGAAAGATGGTAACGAGGGAGCAGAAAGAGTCGAGGCTCGCGGAACTGAAGGCGGGGCTCTTAACCGTAGAGGGGACGCCTACGGAGGTCTATAGCCGCATAGTGGGGTATTACCGCTCTGTCCGCAACTGGAACGCGGGCAAGCGCGAGGAATTCGGCAAGCGTAGCGAGTACGCCTTCCCCTCGAGTCTCCGCGGCGAGCGGACGGCGGCTTCCTACATGCTTTTCTCGAGGGCCGCGTGCCCGAACTGCCCCCCGGTTAAGGATTACCTGAGCTCCAGCGGCATGTCCGGCGTTATAGTAGACGTCGATACCGACGAGGGCCTCGAGCTGGCCAGGCGCTACGAGGTTCTATCCACCCCTACGGCCATCATGCTAGGCCCCGACGGCGACCAGGTTTCCCGCGCCTATTCGCGCGCCCAGCTGGAGGCGATCGCGCGCCCGGCCTTGAAAGCCGCCTTCGACGCGTCCTCGCCAGCGCCCGCGGAGTCTTCCCGCGACGCTTATCGCGGCGCTTCCCGAGAGGCCGTGACGGCGTAGGCGGTGCTCCTCGGCATCCAGAAGACCAGCCTCGTCGATTATCCGGGCCGCGTCTCCGCCGTGCTCTTTACGGCGGGGTGCGGCCTTCGTTGCCCGTATTGCCATAACCCCGACCTCGTCTCGCCGTCCGGGGCCGAGGGACCGCTCGCGTCTATCGACGAGGCGCTGGCTTTCCTGGAGACGAGGAAAGCCGTGCTCTCGGGCGTCGTCATCTCCGGCGGCGAGCCTACGATGCACGACGGGCTGCCCGAACTGGCTTCCGCGATTCGCGGGCTCGGGCTCGCGGTCAAGCTCGACACCAACGGCACGAGGCCCGATCGCATCGCTCCGGTCGCCGCCGACTACGTGGCTATGGACCTGAAGACGGCCCCCCGGCGCTACCCGGAACTATGGCCGGGCGCGCCCCCCGACGCGGCCGAAATAATAGCCCGGGGCGTGGCGGCCGTCAGGGCCTCGGGCGCGGACTATGAATTCAGGATCACCTGCGCCCCTGGCGTCTTCGCGGAGGCGGACGCCAGGGCGGTAGCCGAGCTTCTCGAGCCCGGCGACGCGGTCTTCCTCCAGCGGTACAGGCCGGGCAGGGTGCTCGACGCCGCCTGGGCGGCGGGCGTCTCGCCGTATACGGAGGCGCGGCTGGAAGGGCTGCTGGCCATCGTGCGCGAGGCGGCGCCCCGGGCCAGGCTTAGGGGGCACTAGGGCGAGCGCGCCGGGCCGTCGCCTAGCCACGAGCCTACGGCCGCCGATATTCCATCGTAATCGTCCGCCTGGAACCATCGCACGCCGGGGATGCTCCTCATGAACGTCAGCTGGCGTTTCGCGTAACGCCTCGTATGCAGCTTTATGGCGGCGACCGCCTCGTCGCGGCTACTAGAGCCGTCCAGGAATTCGGCGTAGCCTATGGCCTTCATGCCTGGATCCCCGGGGCCGTAGCCCGCCTCTATCAGCGCCCGGACCTCGGCTTCGAGGCCCGCCTCCATCATCGCGTCGACGCGCGCCTCTATGCGCGCGTACAGCTCGTCCCGCGGCCGGTCGAGGCCTACCACGAGCGCGTCCCATCGCTCGCGGGGCGCGGCCGGGGGCGCGAAGCTCGAGAGGGGCCTCCCGGAGCAGCGGTATACCTCGACGGCCCTCGATATCCTGTACAGGTCCGCCGGCGCGATGCGCGCGGCGCTCTCCGGATCGACGGCCGCTAGCTCCGCGCGCAGGGCGTCGGGGCCTCGGGCCGCGAGCTCCGAGGCGACGGCGTCCCGTACCGCCGGGTCGGACGGGGGCGCCGGAGGCGGGCCGAAAAGGAAGGCCTTGGCGTAGTACGCGGTTCCGCCCGACAGGACGGGTAGGGCTCCCCGGGCCGCGGCGCGCTCGCAGGCCTCGTCCGCGAGCCTCACGAATTCCCCTACGGAGAAAGGCTCGGATGGCGGCAGGACGTCGATGAGCTCGTGCCTGATCCTCCCGAGCTCCTCGCGGCTCGGCTTGGCGGAGCCTATGTCGAGGCCTCGATAGACCTGGACGGAGTCGGCCGATACGACGACGACCGGCTTCCTGGGAAGCCGGTCGTCGTTCTCGAGGCGCTCGATGGTCGCCGTCTTGCCGACGGCGGTCGGGCCGAATAGGACTAGGACCTTATTCGAAACGATACTCAATCTGCTTGCCGAAGACCTGGCGCATAGACAGAGATACGACCTTGCCGTTGTTCTTCTCGACCTCGGGAGTCTTGAGGACGGCCAGCTGGTAGGAGCGCCTGTTGACGGCGACGGTGAATTCGTACGCGTTGCCGTCGTACTCGAAAAGATCCTCTAGCGGCATGCTCATGGTTCCCCTCCGATTATGTCCTGCGATTTGACTGGTTCCGACGCTACCCGCAGCGTATCGTCGATCTTGGCGATGAGCCTATCGACCGTGCCCGCGTCGAGCTCGGGGCTTGCGGCCCCCGATAGGGCCGAGGCGTCAACGCGCTCCCTGTAAAGCTCGTCGACGAGGAATATCCCCGCCAGGATGGACGCCTTCAAGGGGTCGTCCACCTTGGACGCCGATTTTACGGTCTCTATCTTCGAGCCGAGGTACGCGAGCAAGGACTCGACGTACTCCCGGCTCTCGTCCGTCTGGATAGTGAACGAGGCGCCGAGCAGCTCTACGCGCACGGTCTCGATGGGCATCCTAAAAGATGTCGAGGGCGCCGTCTTGGCTCGCGGAAGCCTCGGCTCCCGCGCTGGCCGCTTCTACGCCCCCGTCTTCCTCGCTCGCGTCGGCCGATTCCTCCATGACCGGTTCCGGGACGGGCCCGGCTTCCGCGGGGTCGGCCGCTACGGCGGGGGCTTCCTCGGAGACGGCCTTCGCGACGATCTGAGCCTGCTTGGCGTCAGTCGCGTCGTGAACCGCGTCCTCGAAGGAATCAAGCTTGCGAAGCGCCTCTACGATGCCCGCCTCTATCCGCGCCTGATCCTTCTGGAAGTCGGCGACGAGGCCCTCGAGCTCGGCCACGCGCGATTCGGCGGCGGCCAGGCCGGAACGCATCGACGCGTTCTCCGAGCGGAGGGACGCTATGAGCGCTACGGCCTTCTCGACGCGCGACTCGAGGGCGCGTACCTGCTCGAGGCTGATCACGGTCTTAGGCCTTTACCGTCGTCTTGACGCGCTCGACGATGGCCTTGAAGGCCTCGGGGTCGCGGACGGCGATATCGGCGAGCACCTTGCGGTCAAGGGCGAGGTCGATCTTGGCGGCGCCCTCGATGAAGCGGCTGTACGTGATGCCCTCGGCCCTGCACGCGGCGTTTATACGGGTGATCCATAGCGCGCGGAAGGTCGGCTTCTTGTCGCGACGATCGCGATACGCATACATGAGCGCCTTGGCGACCGCGTCCTTGGCGGTCTTATGGTTCGTCGACCTGCGTCCGTAGTATCCTTTTGCGAGCTTGAGGATCTTCTTGCGATGATCCTTTCGCCTGGTACCGTCTACTGCTCTAGGCATGGTAAATCTCCTTGATGGTATAGCAAACTCGGCGACCGAGCGTCGGGGCGATCAGCCGGGCGCCCCTGGGGGCTCAGAACGTCCTGTCTGGCTAATCCGCGCGCGGCCCTAACGGGGCTAAGGGCCGCTACGGGCTTAACCGTACGGGAGCAGCTTTTTCTTGATCTGGTATACGGGACCCTTGGCGACGAAGCCGGCCTTGCGAAGCTTGCGCTTGCGCTTAGAGCTCTTCTTGGTCAGGATATGGCGCAGGTTCATCTTCTTGTACTTGACCTTGCCGTCCGCGGTGAGCGTATAGCGCTTAGAGGCCGACTTCTTAGTCTTCATCTTGGGCATTAAAATCCATCCTTCACGCAGTAGTCTCTGGCGCGGCGTCCGCTTGGGGCCGCGGGGCTTCCGGCTTCTTGACGACCGGAGCCTTGGGAATAAGCATCATCGACATGAAACGCCCTTCCATCCTGGGAGGGCTCTCCATGACGTAAAGTCCTTCGATCTTGGTCAGGACGCTCTTGAGCACGTCCTCGCCTATCTCGGTGTGGGCCAGCTCTCGGCCCCTGAAGCGAATGGTCACCTTGACCTTGTTCCCCTCCAGGAGGAACCCGCGCACGTGCTTGGACTTGAAGTCCAGGTCGTGGTCGTCGATCTTCGGCTGCATCCGGACTTCCTTGATCTTGACGATCTTCTGGTGCTTCCGGTTGTCCTTAAGCTTCTTCTCTTGCTCGAACTTGAATTTGCCGTAGTCGAGGATCTTGCAAACCGGCGGGTTCGATTGCGGCGCTATCTCGACGAGGTCGAGGCCAAGCTCCTTGGCCATGCGAAGGGCCTCCGCCGTGGGCAATACGCCCTTTTGCTCTCCCGCATCGTCAATTAACCGCACTTCACGGACCCTGATCTGATCGTTGGTCCGCAGGTTCTTGTTGTCCGCCAATGGACCTCCTTCGGCTTACCCTGCAAATTTCTATAGTGCCCGTTATTCTAGCATAGAGCTCCGCGTCGAGTCAAAGGGTAGGAGCGGTTTAGGCGCGATTAGCTCGTTTGACATAACATAGCCGCGGTGTTATCGTTCTTCTAATGAATGAAATACGTTCGGGTTCCGGGGAATCTCCTTCCGCGGTATGCGAGGAGGCAGTCGCCCGCTACCGGCAATACGGCAAGGCGATCCAGTCTCCGGCTATCCGCAAGGTCATCGAGTCCGTGATTCACCAGAAGGCTGAGCACGCCGCCATCCTCCGGCCGATAGAGGCCGGCTTCGAGTGCGGCGGCGATCGCGTGGCGATCTCGGAGGGAGCCCAGCCCGAGGACGTCCTACGGGGCTTGGTGGCTCACGAGCTGTCGTTCGCGGAGCGCTTGGACGTATTCGCCGCCTCCCTCGCCGACGAGGATAGCCGGCTCGCCGTCAAGGCCGTCGCGGAGGCCAGCCGGAAATTCGCGAGCTGGGCCCAGGACCACCTCGACCTGCTAGCCATGTTCTAGCGTAGCCCAGGCGCACCCGCCTCCCGGCCTTGCCTCGGCGGCCGCGCCGTGGTAGCCTTGTGCCCATGTACGCGTTTTTCATCCTATCGATGCCGCTATCGTTCCTCGTAGCATCCGCGTGGGCGCTCCGCTCGAGCGAGGCGGTCTCCCGGGCCTTCGCCCGAGGCGCCCTATTCGGCATTCCCGCCGTGCTGCTCTGGCTCCTGGCGGCTCCGGCGTACTCGCCGGTTTACGGTTCGCCCCTCCTTGTCGTAGGCTTCTTCCTGAGGTATTGGTTACTTCCCTTCGGGCTCACGACCGCGGCCTACGCGGCCGCCGTCGGCTTCTCGCGCCTGGCCAGGGGCGACGATTACGAGCGTTGCGTAGCCTTCGTCGCCGGTTCGTTAACGATGTTCGGGATAGCCCATTCCATCTCCTCGTGGGGAGACCGGAGCGCGGTCTTCACGCTGGCGGTGCCGAGCATGCTGGCGGCGAGCGCCAGCGCCTTTCCCGCTCTCCTGGAAGAGGCCGCGAAGGACGGTATGCCGGGAGCCCTAAAGCAGGCGGCGATCGCCCTCGCGGGCTTCGCCATCGCCGCCCTCGCGGTATCGCTCTTCTTCATGCGCCTCGAATGGCTAGGCGCCGTTATGACGGCGCTCTTTACCGCTGGAGCGGCCTTCCTGGGCTGGAAACGCCTGGTCAGGCCGGAGCGACCGGCGAGGCCAGCCGCCCCGGTTTAATAAGCGCTGCGTCGACGCCGGCCGGAGCGCGGCGTCGACGTTTGGCGAAAGCGCCGAACCGACCCTTAGCGACGTCGCCTATCATTCGAAGTCCGCGGCCGCGACGTCCCGGCCCAGGTCTTTTATAATGATAGTGACCCGCTTGCCCGCGCCATCGGAGAAGACGATCCTGCGATCCGCGCCCTCGGCGACCTGCGCCAGGATCAACGCGGCGCGCGCCGGCGCGCTAATCGCCACGCCCGAGATCAAGAGCCTGAGCCTGTCAGTCTCGGCGTTCCTATCGAAGTCCCATATCGTGTCTATGTCGTTGCCGTTCACGGCGTCGTCGAGCCTGAAGACGAACACGTCGTTCCCGCCTAGGCCGAACAGGTGGTCCGAGCCGGGGCCCCCGTCGAGCGTATCGGCGCCGGCGCCGTAGGCGGGGTAGTCCGTTAGGATGGTGCCAAGCCTGCCGGCTACGTAGCCGTGGATCGCGCCCGTGGAGTCGTCATAGCGATGCTCGGCGATGTTGCCGTCGCCGCCTACGTTGCCCGGACCGGCTCCGCTAGCCCCCGCACCTCCGGAGCTGCCGCCGAAGCCGCCGCCGCCGCCGTAACCGTTGCCGGCGCTGCCGTACGACGCGCCTCCCGGGCCGGTAGCGAGGGCTATGGAAGTCGCGCTAGCGCCGCCCGGAGTCGTTTCGGAACCGCCAGTATTGCCGAATCCGGCGATCAAGGGCTCGACGGAGCCGGCGTACCCGCTGCCGCC
>JAHIWG010000139.1 GCA_018816345.1 Spirochaetota bacterium
AGCGATCCCTCGAACTCGAAACCTTCCGCGGGCCTGATCGACGAGCTCAGGTAATCCACGTCCTTGTCGCCCTCGATTCGCCTCTCCTTGCGTACCACGCTCTCCGAGACGTAGAAGTTCGCGGAACCGAGCCCGGTGAGCGGCCTCCCGTACCGGTCCCTAACCCTAATATCGAAGGTGACGCGGGGGAAGGCGTCGGAATATACCCTGCCGAGCTCTACCGAGAGTCCCGCGAAGCGAGAGGCCGGATCGGAGAGGTAGGCCACCTCCGACGCATCGAAATCGGCGACGAGGAGCTCTCCGTTAGCGTCGAAGGCGGCGGATACTATCCGGGCCCTCTTCCTCTCCGACCGGTAGAGCTCCGAGGAAGCGCCCGTCTCGGGGTCCACCACGAGCACCCGGGAGCCGTCGGCTATCATGAGGCGCCCGCCTTCGACGGCCCGCAGGCCTTCCGGCCTCTGTAGTTCGGGGGTATCCAGCCGCGATAGGTAATTGCCGTAGGGGTCGAAGGCGAACACCGCCTTCATCGCGGCGTCGGCGACGTAAATCCTACCGCCCAAGGCGGCCACGCCGGTAGGCAGCCGCAGGCCCTCGAACGTCGCGCTGGGCGTCCCGAAGGATAGCAGCATGGTACCGTCGCGGGCGTACTTGACGACTCTGGAGAATCCGACGTCGCTGACGTAGACGAAGCCGTCCTCGTCGGCGCAGATGTACTGGGGGCCGGATAGGCGTCCCGGCCCTTCGGCGTCGCCCGAATAGCCGAGCAGCCTGCCGTCCGGCGATAGACGGGCTATCCTGTCGGACTGGAATTCGGTTAAGAATAGGCTGCCGTCATCGAGGACGGCGCAAGCGAAGGGGCGGTCGAAACCCGTCGATCCGCCGTTCATCGTCTTGACTATCCTAGCGTTGGCGTCGACGACCAGTACCGTGTTAGTACCGTGAGAGACTATCATCGCCTTGCCGTCGGGGAGCGGCTCTATCCATGAAGGCCTGGAGAAGAGCGTTGTCTTGTCCCTCGAGCCGCTTAGCTCGGATACCCTGACGTATCGCTTCGGAGCCTGCAGGCCCGCCGGATCGGTTAGGGCGCCGGCGAGCTCGAGGCGGCTGGAGACGAACGGCGAGGCGTCGCTCCTGGCTGCGGCCTCGTTCCATCTGTCGAAGGCCGCGCTCGAGAGACCGAGCCTGTAATACGCCTTGCCGAGCCAGTAGAGGCACAGAGGGTCGCCGCCTTCGCTGGCGAGGCTCCTCTCGAACTGGGAGAGGGATTCGGCGAAGCGTCCCCTGCCGTAGGCCTCTACGCCTATGCGGAACGACTCCGCGGCCAACGGCGAGGTGATGGAATAGTCGAACTGCGCGGCCGCCGTGAAGACCGAGACCAGCAGTATCGCTAAGGTCGATAATTTTCTCATCGGGCGCGAGCCGCCTTCTCTAATTCCGCTATATGCTCGCGCGACTCGGCGTCGCCCGCGAGCGCCCCGGCCGCGGCGCGCAGGTACCGACCGGCCTCCGAGAGCATGCCCAGCCTGAAATACGCCCACCCGAGGGAGTCGGCGTAGGCGGGATTGTCGGGGTCGTCATCCAGCGCTTTCCTGCAGCAGGTCAGCGCTTTCTCCAGGTCCTTACCCGAGCACGCGAGCAGGTACCCGTACCCGTTGAGGGCCGTGGGGTTCTCGGGCGACAGGGCGAGCGCCTTCTCGTACCAGCGGAGCCCCTCCTCGAGCCTGCCTTGCTTCCAGTTCGCGTGGCCCAGGGCCGCGCAGACCTGCGTCGTCTCTATCGAGGCCTCGACGAGCTTCTTGAGCTCGTACTCCGAGAGCTTGGATCGCCCCGTCACAGCGTAGACGTAGGCGAGCGTGAAGCGGCATTGCCGCGATCGCTCGTCATCGTCGCTCTGCGTGACGACTTGCTCGAGGTAAAGCAGCGCCTCGTCGAATCTCCCGAGGCGGGCGTACGAAAGCCCGAGGAGGTATGAGAGCTCGAGATAATCGCCCTCGTCGACGGTCGCGGCCGTTAAGGTGGCCACCGCCGACTCGTAGTCGCCGGCCCTATACTCGGCGCCGGCTTTCTCGAGGGCCTTCAATCCCGAGGCCTCCTGGTTCCTCACCGTGAGGCTCCGTCCCTTTCGCGCTGGGGCGGTACAGTATCGGTCGTGGCCAAGGAGCACGGATACGCGAGCACCCTCGTCACGGAGGCCAAGCCCCTGGTCACTATATCCTCGTCGCTGCCCGACTCCCGGTGGGTATCGACATGGCCGTCCATGAAGAAGCAGTACGAGTACCCGTCCGGGCCGTCGAAGAACTTGAGCGTGTCCTTATATATGCGCTTGCTCGGGCTGGCCTCGGCTATCTCGTAGTCGAAGTCCTCGGCGGCGTCTGGCGCGTTTATATTGACGAACACCTCGGGGCCGCATAGCGATACGAAGTAATCGAGCCTCTCGGCTACGAGCCGCGCGAGCGCGCCGTACCTGAAAGGCCCGGTATAGGTGGCGAGCGACACCGCGATGCCTGGCAGGCCGTTCAGCGTCGCCTGCCGCGCCGCCGCCGCCGTGCCTGAATAGACGAGGTCGGTGCCGAGGTTGGGGCCGCGGTTGATTCCCGAGACGACGATATCGGGAACGAAGGGGATGACCCCATGGGCGGCCAGTATCACGCAGTCCGCCGGCGTGCCGGAGCACGAGTACTCGCGCTCCGCCAGCTTCCTTATCTTCAAAGGATGCCTCAGCGACATCGAATGGCTCATCCCCGATCGTTCCGAGTCCGGAGCCAGGGTCCACACCTCATGCGACGCGCCGAGCGCGCTCGCCAGGGCCTTTATGCCGTCGCTCGAGTAGCCGTCATCGTTCGTTAGCAGGATCTTCATCGACGCTCCTAGGGCCCGCCAGGTACGGGGGCTATTCGGCGATAATACCAGCGCCGATGGAAATTTCCAAGGAGCTGGGCTTAAACCCGAATATACGCTCGTATTCCTCGAGGCGCGCCTTGTACTCCTCCATAGCCCGCGCGTCGAGCAGGCTGAGAGTGCACCCCCCGAATCCCTTTCCGATCATGCGGCTAGCTACGATTCCGTCTATCTCGAGAGCCCGCTTCACGAGCCAGTCTATCTCCGGGCAGGAGATCTCGTAGCTGTTTCGTAGTCCGGCCTGCGACTTGTTCAGTGCCTTGACGAAGGCGGCCCTGTCGCCGTGCGCGACTGCTTCCTTCGCCTCGCGCACCCGCTGGATCTCCTCGACGAAGAACGCGCAATGCCGCCGTATCCGCTCGGGCATCACGCCCATGTATTCGTCGAGATCGTCGGTGGAATAGTCTCGGAGCATCCTATTGGACGAGCCGTTCAATATGGCCAAGCCCGCCGCGCAATCGGCGGACCGCTGGCTTAGCTCGCTTTCAAGCGGCGGCCTAGGGACCTTGGAGTCGGTCAGGACGAGCAGGGAGTCGCCGAAGACCGATTCGAGCGATTCCGCCGAGCCGCGAGCCCCGTCGACGAACACCAGCGAGCCTTCGGAGGCGTCGAGGGTAGCGATATAGTCGGCGACCCTGGTCTGCTTGTCGAAATACACCCTGTCCGTATCGACGATGGTTCTAGCTATGTCCTGCGGCGTCGGATCGTAGCCGGATACGAGGGCGGCTGCCTTCGCGGCCGCGCATTGGAGGGCGGTAGCCGAACCGAGGCCCAGCGCTTGGGGCACGTCGCCCGAGACGGATATATTGAACCCCTTGGCCCCCGCCGTCTCTCCAACGTAGGCCGAGAGCGAGGCCTTGATGAAGTTAGCCCAGCGATCCTCTCTCTTATACTTGAGATTCGAGAGGTTCGTCCGCTTCCGTTCGCCTAGGTCGGCGGCGAAGAAGCGGACCGACGAATCCCTCCTACCCGAAATCGCTATAGAAACCCTTTTGTCGAGGGGAAAGGCTATCATCAGGCCATCCCCGCGTATCGTATGCTCGCCTATGAGACGTATGCACCCAGGGGCTGAAACGACGACATCGGGCGACGCTTCGTATTCTAGGCGATGCAACTGAGTTATATTCATGGTGTCGATAGTCGTCGTCTTCATATAATGGGGCTATCATACTTCAAAAGATCGTTACCATCAATAAAAAACGCGCGCGCTACGACTCGTTTTGACAATCCTCTATCTTAGGTATACTATAACGATATGTATAGTCTGCACCGTATGCGCCGTATCGCACGCATCACTGCGGCGATAATCGCCGTCTCGTCCTGCTCTACCGCGCCCGAGCCCCTGCCCCAGGAGCCCGTCATCTCGACCGAGCCCGTCGAGGCCGTTCCCGAGGAGAAGCCGGCGGAAGCCGTCGAACCGGCGACCGTTCCCGAGACCGTTCCTTTCGATCCCTCGACGGTTAGCGTCGAGCTCAAGCAGGCGACTTTCTTCGACGTCCGGGCACTTATCCAAGGACTAAACTCGATAATACAGGCTAAGGACTACGAAGCGTGGTCGTCCGCGCTCACGGGCGACTATAAGGCCTACTACTCCTCTACCGAGACGCTGGCCAAGATATCGGAGGCGCCCGTACTGAAACGCCAGGGCATCGCGCTCCGCACGCTGCAGGATTATTTCATCCACGTAGTGTATCCTTCCCGCCAGAACGATAGAGTCGATGATATCGAATTCATAGACGCGAACCGCATACGCGCGATCACGATCAACGCGAAGGGCGAGCGGCTGGTACTTTACAACCTTGAGAAAATCGGTGATACATGGAAGATCGCGACCTGGAGGTAATCATGAAGCGCTGTATAGTCACTCTCATCACCCTAACCGCCCTCGCCTTCACGCCAGCATGGAGTCAGGCGGCTACCAGCGGCGAGAGGACGGTCGAGGAATCCTATCTGCAGGACCCTCTCGAGACGATGATAATCCGAGAGCAGGCATACTCGGACAGTAAGGACATGAAGCTCGTCGCGCTTCAGTACATAACGCAGTCGCTAGACGAAGGCCGCGCCGGCCCGGAGGTACGCAAGGCCCTCGACTATCTCGCGACCGAGAGCTCGATGACGATCGTACGGGCGGGCGGCGTGGGACGCGCGCTCAACAACTACCCCGACGTTCGGCGCGAGGCTTGCCTCCTGCTCGGCCAGATCAAGACGGTCGAGGCGAAGGATACGCTCCTTAAGGTCGCGCTCGTGGATACCGAGCCGATGGTCATCGCGGCCGCCATCCGCTCTATAGGCAAGATCGGCCTCATGACGGGGGATGACGTTACGCAGACCATAGCCTTCGTCGTGAATCGCTTCGACATATTGTTCCCCGACAACAGCCTGGCGTTCGAGAGCCTCGTAGCGCTCGAGGCCCTGGCCGACGCGAACAACGGGATCAAGGATCCCGCCGCGATCCGGGCGATAATGAAGATAGCCGACGGGAACTACATCACCCCCGTAAGGCAGAAAGCCAAGGATCTCCTGTCAAAGCTTAGGAAGTACTCCGCGTCGAGCTCTGGCGCCGGGAAATAAGCCCGTAACGTGGATAATAAATACCCCGGGCGACGTGAAATCCGCCCGGGGTATTTTATTATACTGAAAGTATTAGTATATTAAGCATGGGCTCTTAAGATAGCTACGAGCAAAGGGGGCGCTTATGGCCATAGAGGAAATCGGTTCCGAGATACCGCAGCAGCGAATCGATCCATCCCCCCAGGTCGAAAGGCCGGCGGAACCTGAGCCCGAGCCGGAGATAGTACCCGCCGACGACGGGACGGGCACGATGCTGGACTTGTACGCCTGAAACCGGATCGGTACGCCCAAACGGAAAAGAGCCGCGGTATCGCGGCTCTTTTCCGTTTGGGCACCTGTCGTACGATGAGCGATGCCGGGCTCGAACCGGCCACCTTCAGCTCCGGAGGCTGACGCTCTATCCATATGAGCTAATCGCTCGACTGGATATTAGTACGCCGGAATCGACGCCGTTGTCAACCTTCACAGGGACGCCTTATTAAGGTAGCATCGCTGCATGCATAGCATCGTTACGTTCGAGCCCATCCTCCTCGCGAGTTCCTCTCCACGCAGGATAGAGACGCTTCAGAGACTAGGCTTCCCGATAATCGTATGCGCCCCCGACGTGGACGAGAGCGTCTTCGATCACCTTCCCGTGAACGAGCGGGTGGCGGCCCTCGCCGAGCTCAAGGCGAGGGAGGGAGCGTCAAGAGGCCCGTACCCGCCCATATGGGCCGTCGGGGCCGATACCCTCGTCACGGTAGACGGCGCCGCGTTCGGGAAACCGGCCGACCAGGCCGAGGCGCGATCGATGCTAGAGGCGCTCTCCGGGCGTTCGCACATCGTCTCCTCCGGGATCTGCGCCCTCGATAGACGGACGGGCGCCGTCGAGCTAGAGGTTTCCGAGACCTCGGTCCGCTTCGCGCCTCTCTCAAGGACGGAGATAGACTGGTATGCGAGCCTCGGCGAATGGCGCGGGGCCGCGGGCGCCTATAGGATACAGGAGAGCGCCGCGCTATTCGTCGAGCGGGTAGAAGGGTCGTATTCGGGGGTCGTGGGCTTGCCACTTCATGCGCTTTATGCCATTCTATCGCGGTTAGGATACCCTTTTCCGTATGGAGAGGCATCCGGCTCGACAGTTGAGCGTCGCTCTTAGGCGACGTGGAGACGTCGAATCTTCCGTCGATCCGACAGGCGCCAGGCGCCTGTAAGAAGACGAGAACAAGCGAAGGGGGCTTCCGTATCTCTCGGGAGCCATTGGAGGAACACGTGGCCGTAGTCACAATGAAGAGCCTTTTAGAGTCCGGGGTGCATTTCGGGCACCAGGTAAAGCGCTGGGATCCGCGCATGAAGAAATTCATCTTCGCGGAGCGGAACGGCATCCATATCATCGACCTCCAGAAGACGATCCAGTCGATAAAGGAAGCCTACGATGTCGTACGCAAGACCGTAGCGTCGGGCAAGCCCGTCCTTTTCGTCGGCACGAAGAAGCAGGCGCAGCAGGCCATTCAGAAGGAAGCGGAGCGTTGCGAGCAGTTCTACGTGAACAATCGCTGGTTGGGCGGTATGCTCACCAACTTCTCGACCGTTCGAAAGTCGATAGAGCGCCTTATAAAGCTGGAGAAAGAGGATTTCTCCAGCTTCACCAAGAAGGAACAGGCCCAGCTCCAGAAGGAGAAGGCCAAGCTCGAGAAGAACCTCTCCGGTATCAAGGGCATGACCAAGCTTCCCGGCGTCATCTTCGTCATCGACACCCGCAAGGAAGCCATCGCCGTCGCCGAGGCCCAGCGCCTCGGCATCCCGATAGTCGCCGTGGTGGACACGAACTGCAACCCCGAGGGCATCAACTACCCTATCCCCGGTAACGACGACGCCATCCGCTCCATCTCGCTTTTCACCCAGATAATCGCCAACGCGGTGGTCGAGGCCGAGAGCGAGACCGGGCTCAAGATCATCGAGACCCTCCAGGAAGACGAGACCTCCGAGCCCGAGGAAGCGAAGGCCGAGGAAGACGAAGAGGAAGAAGTCGAAGTAGACGTCGCCACCTACGCGGGCACCGTCGAGGCCGCCGCGGCCGACGCTCCCGCCGTCGAGACGGCTCCCGCTTCCGAGG
This sequence comes from Spirochaetota bacterium, assembly GCA_018816345.1. Taxonomy (GTDB): domain Bacteria; phylum Spirochaetota; class Spirochaetia; order Treponematales; family UBA12059; genus SZUA-370. Next base: position 7,562 of record JAHIWG010000139.1, read on the forward strand.
AGCCCATCGTCGAGGAAGACAAGTACTACGCTAAATAAGGAGATAGAATCGTGGATATCAAGGTTAGCGATATAAAGGACCTGCGCGAGAAGACGGGCGCGGGCATGATGGATTGCAAGAAGGCCCTCGTCGAGACCGGTGGAGACGCCGCCCTGGCCGTGGAGAAGCTCAAGGAATGGGGATTCGCCGGCGTCCAGAAGCGCTTCGGACGGGAGACCAAGGAAGGCCGGATTTTCATAGCCGACTCGCCGTCCGCCATCGCCCTCGTCGAGATCGCGTGCGAGACGGATTTCGTCTGCCGCAACGCCGACTTCATCAAGGGCGGCGAGCGCATGGCTAAGATAGCCCTGGAAAAGCGCTTGTCCGCTTCCAATCCCGAGCTCGAGGAGATCGTCAAGGATATGGCGAGCGTCATCAAGGAGAACATCTCCCTGAAGCGCGTCGCCTTCGTCGCGGCCGGAACCGGCGAGTACGTGCATTCGTATATGCACGGAGAAGGCAGGCTCGGAGTCGTCGTGCACGTGAAGTCGGATTCGGCCGCCGCGTTCTCTAATCCCGAGATCGCGGCCCTCGTCCACGACCTGGCGCTTCATATCGCCGCCTTCAAGCCGGTGTTCGTCGATCAGTCGCGCATTGGCGCCGACTGGATCGCCGCCCAGCAGGAGATCTTCAAGCAGCAGGTCGAAGAGGACGATAAGGTCAAGGGCAAGCCCGCCAACGTCATCGAGGGAATCCTCGCCGGCAAGCTCAAGAAGCGCATGACCGAGAACAGCCTCATGGACCAGGGCTTCGTCAAGGACGAGAAGCAGACCGTAAAGACCGTTATCGAGGCCGCGGCCAAGGCCGCCGGGGTATCGTTCAGCGTCGTTGACTTCGTTTACTCGAAGGTCGGAGAAGAAGAATAGCGAAGAGCCGGCCTTGGGGCGGAAGCCCTGAGGCCGGTCTCGTCATGAGCGAACCCGGGACGCCCCGGGTTCTCGAAAGGGAGAGCAATGGACGAAATATACAGCGCGTGCGAAGAGCGTATGAAGAAAACCGTAGCCTCGCTCAAGGACGATTACGCCGCGATCAGGACCGGGCGCGCGTCGCCTAACATCCTGGACAAGCTCCGGGTCGACTACTACGGGCAGAAATCGCCCATATCGCAGGTAGCGACCGTCTCGGTACCCGAGGCCCGCCTCATAGTAATCCAGCCGTGGGACAGGGCCCTTATCGTCGAGATCGAAAAAGCCATACTCAAATCCGAGCTAGGGCTTAACCCGTCCAACGACGGCAAGGTCATACGCATCGCCATCCCGCCATTGACGGAACAGCGGCGCAAGGAGCTCGTGAAGACCGCGAAGGCCAACGCCGAGACGTCGCGGGTCGGCATCAGGAATATCAGGCGCGACGGCCTCGAGGACGTCAAGAAGAGCGAGCTGCCCGAGGACGTGGTCAAGAAGGCCGAGGAAGAGCTGCAGAAGCTCACCGACTCGTATATTGCCCAGATAAACAAGGTGCTCGAGGAAAAAGAGAAGGAAATCCTGGAAGTCTAGCTATGCAGCCTACTATCCAGAGAGATCCGCCCGGGCACGTAGCTATTTTCATGGACGGCAACGGACGATGGGCGAAGGCCCGCGGGCTCCCTCGTACCGAGGGGCACCGCGAGGGGCTTAAGGTCGCCAAGCGCATCGTCAAGGCGGCGAAGGCAATGGGCGTACGCAACCTCTCGCTGTATACGTTCAGTACCGAGAACTGGAAGCGGGCCCAGGATGAAGTGAAATTCCTTATGGGCCTCGTCAGTACGTACCTATGCGCCGAATTCGAATTCTACAAGGAGAACGGGGTCCGCGTCTCCCATTCCGGCGACGTGTCCGGGCTCCCCGCCGACGTCCGCGACGCTATCGCCCGCGTCGTAGAGGATACCGCGGGATTCGACGGTATCAGGGTGAACCTAGCCATCAACTACGGAGGCCGGGACGAGATACTACGGGCCGTCTCGCGCATGCCCCGCGGCGCCGACAGGGTTTCCGAGGACGATTTCCGATCCTACCTGGACCTGCCGGACATGCCCGATCCGGACCTCGTAATTCGGGCGGGCGGAGAATTGCGCCTATCGAACTTCCTGATCTGGCAGTCCGCGTACTCAGAGCTATATTTCTCGGACGTCCTCTGGCCCGATTGGACGGAAGCCCACCTGCAGCAAGCTTTAGAAGAATACGCTCTCAGGGAGCGAAGATACGGGAATGCTCGATGAAGAATTTCGTAACGCGCGTCGTCATGGTCGGCATAGCCGTGCCGTTTCTCTTCGCCTTGGCGATCTACGTGCCGTTCATGAACCACGCGCCTATCGCGCTCCTGGTCATAGCGTTCGCGCTCGGATCGAGCCTCGAGCTAAAGAGCCTGCTCGAACCCGCGGCCCCCAAGGGCCGCGCCGTAGCGGCGGCGACCCTCGGGACGCTTCCCCCGCTGGCCGTCTACGTCTCGACGCTCTCGTTCCCGCAGGCCGGGCTCGTTACCTCGTGGATGGTCACGCTAGGCGCCGTCGTCATGGTCGCCTTCGTACTATTCTCCGTGCCGATAGCGTTCCCGTCCAGCAAGGAAGCCATTCCCTCGTCTATTCGACTCGCCTCGGCCAACGCGCTTTACCTCGTCTATCCCGGGGCCCTCAGCTCCGCCATTATAGCTATTCTCGGGATACCCGGGAATTCCGGGCTCATCCTGATATGGTTCTCGCTCATAGTGTTCGGGAACGACAGCCTCGCCTGGCTCGCCGGCGTAACGCTAGGCCGCAGGAAAGGCATATTCGCGGTCTCTCCTAATAAGAGCCTCGAGGGCCTGATCGCCGGGATCGCCGGTAGCGTCGGGTTCGCCCTCGCGGGCCCGCTGCTCTTCCCCGCCGCAGTCCCGAGGGAATGGGCGTACCTTTCCGCGCTAGGATTGGCCTGCGGAGCCGCCGTCGTCACCGGAGACCTGTTCGAGTCAGCCATCAAGCGATCGGCCGGCGTCAAGGATTCCGGCTCCATAATACCGGGACGCGGCGGCATACTCGATTCCTTCGACAGCCTCCTGTTCGCGGCCCCCGTGTTCGTCGGGATGCTCGCCGCGACCGGGATCCTCGCGTGAAACGCGCCTAATCGTCGGCGGGCGCCATGAAGCGTATCGTTATACTAGGGGCGACGGGCTCGATAGGGCGCCAGGCTCTTGACGTCGTATCGCGCCACCCCGACCTGTTCTCCGTAGCGGGCCTATCCGCCCACCGCGACGAGGCGGGCCTACTAGCCGCGGCGGCGGAGCATCCCGGCGCGGCTACCTGCCTGAGCGGCGCCGATTCTCAGGCCGTCCGGCATTCGGGCCCGGAAGGCCTGCGCCGGCTCGTCGAGGACACGGAGGCGGACGTGGTCCTGAACGCCGCCGCCGGGGCCGCGGGCCTGCTACCGTCGTTCTACGCCCTGGCCTCCGGCAAGGACCTCGCCTTAGCCAACAAGGAGACTATTGTCATGGCGGGGCGCCTCGCCATGGAGGCCGCTACGAAGGCCGGACGGCGCATCCTTCCGGTCGATTCCGAGCATTCGGCGCTGTTCAACGTTATAGAGCGTTTCGGCCGGCCGTCCGTGAGGGGCGTCATAATAACCGCCTCCGGCGGCGCGTTCCGAGACGCCCCCCTAGGCAGCCTCGAGCGCATGACGCCTAAGGACGCCCTCGCCCACCCGACATGGAGCATGGGCGCAAAGATCACGATAGACTCCGCTTCTATGGCGAATAAGGGGCTCGAGGTCATAGAGGCCGCGCGCCTCTTCGATTTGCAGCCCGACATGATACGCGTAGTGATCCACCCCGAGAGCCGGGTGCACTCGTTCGTCAGGACCTCGGACGGCTCCCTCTACGCCCAGCTGTCCAGGCCGGACATGCGCATTCCTATCCTTAACGCCTTAGCGTGGCCCGAATCGGTAGCCGAGAGCGTCGCCGACATGGATCCCTGCGAAATTCAGATGCATTTCTCCAAGCCCGACCCGGCCAGATACCCGCTTCTAGATCTGGCGTTCCGATCCCTCCGGGACGGCGAGGGCGCTTCGTGCGCGTACAACGCCTCCAACGAAGAGGCCGTGTACGCGTTCATGGACGGCCGAATCCGCTTCACCGATATCCACGCCACGGTAGCGGCAACCCTCGCGCGCGGGTTCCCGACCGTTCTCGACGGCCTCGACGCGGTGGCGGAAGTAGACGACGCGGCCCGCGTCGTCGCCAGGAAATTCCTCAAGGAGATTCGATGACCATCGTAACGATCGCGCTAGGCCTCGTCGGCCTCGGCATAGTAGTGTTCTTCCACGAGCTAGGGCACTTCGCCATGGCCAGGCTGGTCGGGGTAGACGTCGAGGAGTTTTCGCTCGGATGGGGCCCTAGGCTCGTCTCGAGGAAATTCGGTGCCACGAAGTATACGATTTCAGCCTTCCCCATAGGCGGGTATTGCCGCATGAGCGGCGAGGATTCGTATAAGAGGGCGATAGAGGAAGGGCTCGAGGATTTCCCGCGGGAGAAGGGCACGTACTTCGGAGCCTCCCCCATAAAGCGGATCCTGATAGCGTTCGGGGGGCCCCTCATGAACGTGATATTCGCGCTCGTCGTCTACACCGTCATAATGGCCTCCGGCTACGAGGTTCAGAGCTGGGATAACCGAGTAATACTGGCGAGCCAGTACGACGGAGGGGCGTATCCCGCCGACGCCGCGGGGATAGAGACGGGGGACAGGATAGTCTCTATCGACGGCTCGTCGATCCGGACCTTCTCCGAGATACAGGAATCGATATCGTTATCCGCCAAGAGGCCTATAGAGTTGGGCATAGACAGGTCGGGGAGGCTTCTCGGGATAACCATACGCCCCGAGCTCGATAAGGATTCTGGAGCCGGACGCGTCGGCATATATCCCTGGATTGAACCGGTCGCTGACTCGGTCGATCCCGACGGGGCCGCCGCGCTCGCCGGCATCATGCCCGGCGATCGGATCGTCTCCGTCGCTGGCGTTCGGGTAGAGAACACCATGGGGCTCATCTCCGCCTTGGAACGGGATAGGCCGCCCCGGGCGGTAGTCCGCTACCAGCGGGACGGCGTAGAGTCGGAGGCGACGCTCGTACTATCCTACCCTGGGGGAGACATGGCCGACCTCGGCATAGGCTGGAAATATATCTCTAGGTCCGTCAAGGCTACGGGCTTCGCCGATTCGATCTCGCTCGGGCTCGCCGAGACGGGCAAGACTATATCCGCGACCTATCGCGGCATAGCGTCCCTCTTCATGGGAGTCAACCTGCTCAAGGCGGTATCCGGGCCCGCTCGCATTACGTGGATGATAGGCACGGTCGCGAAGAACGGCTTCGCGAATCCTTCCCGCGGCGGCCTGTCCGTCGCCCTCAACTTCCTCGCCGTCCTGTCAATAGGGCTCTTCGCCATGAACCTGCTTCCGATTCCGCTACTCGACGGCGGTTCCATAACTCTATTCATAGTAGAGCTGATACGCAGGAAGGCGGCGAAGGTCAAGACGGTCTTGCGATATCAGACTATAGGAATGGTAGCGGTCGCCGCGCTATTTCTACTCTCGACGGTCGGCGATTTCTTGTTCTTCTCGAAGAAATAGCCGCAGAATACTTTCTAAAGGAGCCGCGTATGAAAAAGTTAACATGCCGATGCGATTATGTCGTAGAGCTCGATGTGCCCGACGTCTTCGATATCGACGCGGACCCATCGTTCATAGCGCGGCTCGCCGACGGCGATTCGCCTTCCGCCGTATGTCCCCGGTGCGGAGCCGTCGTAAGGGCGGAGCTGCCGTTGAGGCTCAGCTCGAGCGCGCGAGGCATCGACCTCGTCGTGCTGCCCGAGGCCGATCGCCTAGCGGTTTACCGGGGTAAAGCCGATCCGGGGCGAACGTCGGAGATCCTGCTAGGGTATCAGGAGCTTTTCGAGCGCGCGCGGGCGCTGCGCGACGGCCTCGATCCCCGAGCGGTAGAGGCGCTCAAGTACGCCCTGCAGGGGAAGGCGGAGGAATCCGAGCCGACCGCCGATATCGCCGTCCTCTACAACGGGGAGAGGGACTCGTCCCTGGAGTTCCATATACTAGGCTTGAAGTCCGGGCAGGCCGGGGTCGTACGCCTCCCTAGGGCTTCGTACGATAAGATAGCTCTAGACGCGAAGTCGTCCTTCGCGAGGGAACCCTTCAAGGCTATATTCTCAGGCAGGTACCTTTCGATAAAGAAGCTAGGTTTCTTGTCGTCTACGTCGGAGGCGTGAGCGAGGCCTTCGCCTAAACGTGGGAGGGGTTGGCCTTGACCCGGCCTACCGCGGCGAGTACGGCCGCCCTCACCTTCTCCGCGTAGTCGCCCTCTTTCTCCGCGTGGGCGTACATGGTGCCGAGGAGGGACGCATGGTACTTCGGCTCGAGCGTGTTGAGCGCGAGCGCCGCCATGTCCACGACGCAATCCTGGCAAACGCAGATGCCGTCTGCCTCGGCCGTCTCGAGGAGGACGCCTAGCTCCTCAAGGACCATGCGCTCGGTATCGTTGACGAGGAAGCTAAGGTCGTAATTCTTCTCCAAATCCATCGCGTGATCTCCTCAGGCCAATGATTCTAATGATCGGAATGCTCTTTTTCAAGCGATTCGAAGCGCGTAATCTTATTGAAGAACAGTAGCCCGACCTTGCCCACGGGCCCGTTACGGTGCTTGGCGACGAGGAGGTCCGTCGGTATGTACGGAGAGCGCTCGTCCTTGCGCTTGTCGATCTCGCGGTCCCTGTGCAGGAACATGATGAGGTCGGCGTCCTGCTCTATGGAGCCCGACTCGCGCAGGTCGGCGAGCGACGGCTGCTTGCCCTCCGCCTCGCGCTTAAGCTGGGACAAGGCGACTACGGGTATACGGAGCTCCCTGGCCAGGGACTTCAGGGACCGCGATATGCTCGAGATCTGCTCCCATCGGGGCAGCTCGGAATTCTCGTGGGTGATGAGCGTAAGGTAATCGATGAAAATTATCTTTACGTCCTTCTCGCTCTTCATGCGCCGCGCCAGGGAGCGGAGGTCGAGGAGCTTTATATTGGGCACGTCGACTATGTACATAGGGGCGTCGTAGATCCGGCTCGCGGCGTCCATCAGGCTCTGGATGTCGCTAGGCTTTATGAGGCCGCTCTTTACCTTCTCGGAATCGATCCTCGCCTCGCTGGACAGGATGCGGTAGGTCAGGGAGAGGTCCGACATCTCCAGCGAGAAGAAGCAGACGGGTACCCTCTCCCTTAGCGCGACGTGCGAGGCGATGTTCAGGGCGAAGGCCGTCTTTCCGACGCTAGGACGGGCTCCTATTATTATAAGCTCCGAATCCTGGAACCCGCTCGTCATGCTGTCCAGCTCCGCGTACCCGCTAGGGACGCCGGTATACTGGTTCTTGTTCTTGGCCAGCTCTTCTATCATCTTCATGGCGTCGGGGACTATCTCCCTGACGCTCCTATACGAGACGGTCTGCCGGTCCTGGTTCACCTCGAAGATGCTCTCCTGGAGCTCGTCGAGGAGCAGTCCCGTATCAATGGACTCGTCATGGGCTTTTTGGCTTATATCGGCCGCGAGCTTTAGCAGATTACGCCTGACGGAGCATTCCTGCACTATCTTGGCGTAGTACTCCATGTTGGCGCTCGACGGCACGGCGTCGGTAAGCTTCGCGATATAGGCCGCGCCCCCGGAGTGATCGAGCGACCCGAGTACCCGCATCTCGTCGGCGAGCGTAATCAGGTCCGCCTTCTGCCCCTTCTCGAACAGCGACACTATGGCGGAGAAGACGTTCTTATTGGAGTTGACGTAGAAATCGTCCGGGCGCAGGTACCTCAGGATGTGCGGTACCGCGTCCGGATCCAGGAGGAGAGCGCCCAGCGCGGCTTGCTCGGCTTCCGCGTTATGCGGCGGAACCTTATCCTTGAGCTGGGCGGGTATCATCTGTTGGGCTTAGTCCTGAGCGCTTTCAGCCTCGGGCGCAGAGACGGGCTCGACGGTATCGGCGGCCTGGGCCTGCTCGGCTTGGGCGGGCTGGGCCTGCTCCTCGTAGCGGCGGCGCCTGGCCTGCTCGGGAGCGGGCGAAGACTGCTTGGCCTTCTCAACGTGTCCCTTGACGACGACGCGCACGGTGGCCTCGTCCTTCTCGTAGAGGCGGACGACGACCTTGTAGTTGCCGACGCTCTTGATGACGCGACCCGGGACCTCTATCTTCTTGCGGTCGACGTTGATGCCCTTCTTGAGGAGCTCGTCGGCGACCGACGCGTTGGATACGGCGCCGAAGAGCTTGCCGTTGGCTCCGGCGGGCATGTCGAACACCAGCTCGTCGGCCTCGAGCTTAGTCTTGAGGTCGGAGCTGGAGGCGCGCTTCTCGGCCTTGCGCTGCTCTATCTCGGCCTTGCGCTTCTCGAACATCGCGACCGTAGACGGGCTGTACGGGAATACGAGGCCGCGGGGCAGGAGGAAGTTGCGGGCGTAGCCTGCGGCGACGTCCTTCACGTCTCCGAGCTCTCCCAGGTTGGGAACGTCGTTGTTGAGGATTACCTTCATGGTGTATCTCCTTTGGTTACTGCACGGAACGGGATCCAGGTCTCTAAGGTACCGAGCAAAGCCAGGAATCCGACGGCTATTAAGCCGGCCACCCCGCTCGCGAGGAGCAGGATGAGCGCGATCGGACCGAGGAATCGCAAGGCAGGGGCCAGGCCGACGCGTTCGGCGAGCGCGCCGGCGACGGCGATACCTTGGACGCCGTAGCAGATCGATAAAGCTAAGGCCGCGTTCAACGCGACCGCCGAAAGAACGAGTGACGGAAAGAACCGGTTGGCGAGGAGGCCCGCCCAGGAGGCGAGCAGCGCCCAGACCAGGTAGTCCGGGACCTTATACGACGAGAGCGACGATGGGGGCGAAGCTATTCCGCGCCCCGCATCCGCTTCCGGCGCTTCCACGGCCGGTACATCGACGGCCTTGCGGCCCGCGCCGAGGCGGGAGCCCATCCAGGCGCTCAGGAACAGGAACAGGAACATGACGGCGCCGTAGCTCGAGGCTACCCCGGTCTTGAGCGCCGTCCATAGGAGCTCGGGATCGAGGCCCGCGGCCCCTATCGCGTCGCCGGTCTTCTCGAACGCCTCGATGAACATCGCGCGAACTGAAGGCTCTTTAATCGCGGCGAAAATAGAGGGCAGGCTTAGGGCCGACGCCGCGGCCGCCCCGAGCAGGGCCCGGGGCGCGAAGGAAAGGCGCCCTAGCCGCGGCGAGGCCATTCCCGCGAGGGCGACTATCATGGCTATTGGGGCCAGAACGCCGATAGCGAGGGTGCCGACGCTCACGACGCCGGCCCTCGCCAGCAGCGCGAACTGCCAGATAGCGATGACGACGGCCGACGAGGCGGAACTCGCTACCATAGCCCTATGGCCCTTCCTAGCGCCGGAGAACTGGATCGGCACGAGGAACAGCGGCATGAGGGCCACCGTGCTATAGAGGACGGCGGATAGCGCCCCGGCGATCACGGGCATCGCGTAGGGCTTGAGTCGGGCCTCGGCGGTCACGGTCTATTACTTCGTCACGTACGGGATATACGCGAGGGCGCGAGCGCGCTTGATGGCGACGGCCAGCCTTCGCTGGTGCTTGGCGCACGAGCCGGTGATCCTGCGCGGCAGGATCTTTCCCCGCTCGGTGATGAAGCGCTTGAGGGTCTCCGGATCCTTATAGTCGATCTTGAGCTTCTGGGCGCAGAACTTGCACACCTTCTTGCGGAAGAAGCCCTTGCGACCGCCGCGACCGCCGCGGTCGTCGCCTTCGCGACGAGAATCGTCGTTGCGTGATCCGCGATCGTCTCTTCCCTGGTTCATATCGGACATAGATAGTCTCCTTAGATTGCTGCCGCTCTGCGTTAGAACGGGATGTCGTCCGAGAAATCGTCGGACGCGGGAGCCTGGGCCGCCGGGCCTTGCTGTCGGCCGCCTTCTCGCGGCTGATACTCGCGGGGCCCGTCCTGAGCTCCTTGCGAACCTCCGTACTGCTGCCCGCCGGCCGAGTTCGAGCCGAGGAGCTGCACGGTATTCGCGTTAATGATTACCTTCATTCGGGACTGGCCGTCCTGTTCCCAGCGATCCTGGCGCATCGAGCCCTCGATCGCCACCAGTTTTCCCTTGACGAGATACTGGTTGATCGACTCCCCTTGCTTGCCCCAGAGGTCGACGTCCCAGAAGCTGGCTTCGTCTACCCACTGGTCGCCCTTCTTCTTCCTGGAGCTCGTGGCTACGGAGAAGTGGCAGACGGCCTGCCCCGAGTTGGTGTACTTGAGTTCCGCATCGCGGGTCAGCCTACCTACGAGGACTGCTACGCTGAGATCGGCCATCGCGTCCCTCCCGTTAGTCTTCTGCCCGGACGAAAAGGTACTTGAGGATGTTCGGCTCGAGCTTGAACACCTTCTCCGCGGCGACGAGCTTCTCGGGCGGCATATTGGCGAAGAAAATCGCGTAGCGGCCGCGCATCTTGCCCTTGACTTCGTAGGCTAGCGCCCGCTCGCCGAGCTCCTCTTCCTTCACGATCTCTCCGCCGTTCGCCTTGAGCGTAGCGGAGACCGTTTCCTTCGCCTGACGGTAGAGTTCCTCTTCCGTCGGAAAGATTACTGTTAGTTCGTAGGGTCGCATCGATCCTCCCTGTGGTCTTTTGATCCGTCCTAAAGGACGGATAAGGAGTCGCGCCGCCGAAAATAGCGGCGCAAATCGGGCGATTATATAGTAGAACGAGGGCTCGGTTCAAGGCTTCGGCCTATAATTCCGCCAGGCGCTTTACCGAGAGCCCCTGGCGGGCTACAATACCTATATGCCGCATGTAATACACTACGAGGACGATTTCTTCATCGTGGACGGCCTGGTCCGAGTCGTCTGCGACGCCGCGAGGCTCGAGCCCGACGCCGATATAATCGGCGACGCCGTGATATCCGCCGCCAGGCTCGCGGACGCCACCCTAAGGCGCGTCAAGGACGTTATCCTCCAGAACGAGCACCTCGTCGACAGGGCCGAGTGCCTGCGCCTGCTCGCGAGGACGACGCGCGCCTTCGCGGACGCCCTCTCCGATCTGGCGCGCCCTGGATCCCCGCTGGAGCAAACCTTCGCGAGCTCCTCGGACGAGCTGGAGCGCGTCGCCGCCGCGCACAGGGCGGCGGCCGCCGAGCTCAGGGACGTGCTCCACGCCACCTCCGGAGGCGACGACTCCCCGGAGGATCACGTATCCGGGGACGAGCTGTCGGAGCTGCTACGCGCCTGACGCGACGGATCCGCGGGACGGCTAGAAGAGGCTAGAAGAGATATCGCTCCATCTCTGCGAGGCCGCCTATGGTCAAGTCGGGGTCTATGGCGTCGAATACGTCCGTCAGGTCGGAGAGCACCCTGCACAGCCCTCCCGTCGCTATGACCTTGGCGCCGCCGAGCTCCTTCGTGATCCTTCCGACGAGGTACTCCACGAGGCCCGTATAGCCGAGCACGACGCCGGCCTGGATAGCCTCGACGGTATTCCTGCCCATGGCGGACGCGGGGGCCTCCAAGGGAACCGAGGGCAGCTGGGCCGTCGCGCTGGAGAGCGATCCGGCGGCCGTGCCGAGCCCGGGGGCTATGGACACGCCTATGATAGACCCCGAGGAATCCACGGCGGTGAACGTGAGGGCGGTGCCGAAGTCGACGACGAGGCACGCCCCGCCGAACCTCGCCCACGCGGCGACGGCGTCGGCGACCAGGTCCGAGCCTATCTCGTGGGCCGCCACGACGCGCACCGGGAGCTTGCCGTAGACCGTCGGGCCGAGCAGCACGGGTTCCACGCCGAAAAGATGCCGCGCCATCTTTTCCATGGCCGCGGTCAGCTGCGGCACGACGGAGCTGATGATGACCCGGCTAATGGCGGCGGCTGCTATGCCCCTATCCAGGAGGATGGCCTTGACGACGACGCCGTACTCGTCCTCGGTCTTGCCCTGGACGGTCCTTATTCGTAGAGTATCCACGAGCCGGCCCGAATCGTAGACCCCGCCGACTATATTGGTATTGCCTGCATCTATGACGAATAACATGGCGCAATAATCCCCCCTTGACGGCGGCGCTGTCAAGGCGGAGCGACATACGGGGCCCGCGGCGAACGCGACGCTTGCGCAGGGAGCCGCGCGTAGGCCATACTCTTTTATATCGTAGGAGAAGATAGCATGTCCGAAATAATTCAGCCGCGAGTGCTCAAGGGATTCCGGGATTTCCTGCCTCAAGCGGAAATGGAGCGGGCCGCCCTAGTCGAAGCCTTGACGGCTACGTTCAGGAGCTCCGGTTTCGTGCCTATAGATACCCCGGCGCTAGAGTATTCCGAGATACTCCTCGGCAAGGCCGGAGGCGAGACGGAGAAGCAGATCTATCGCTTCGCCGACAACGGCGGCCGAGACGTAGCGCTTCGCTTCGACCTCACCGTGCCGCTGGCCCGGTTCATGGCGGAGCACTCGAGCGAGCTGTACCTGCCCTTCCGGCGCTACCATATGGCCAAGGTATGGCGTGGAGAGAACACGCAGCGCGGTAGGTACCGCGAGTTCATGCAGTGCGATTTCGACATAGTCGGCGTCGACACGGCTTCCGCCGATTTCGATATAGTCTCGACGATCGCCCTGGCGATGCGCGCCCTAGGCGTGCCGGGCGCGGCCATCCACGTCAATCATCGCGGCGTTTTCAACCGTTTCCTGGAGAAGGCCGGAATCGCCGATAAGTCGGTAGAGACGCTCCGGGTCGTCGACAAGCTGTCCAAGATAGGCGCCGCCGAGACGAGGACTCTCCTGGCGGAACTCGTCGGCGGCAGCGCCGCCGACGAGATACTCGAATTCATCCGCGGCGGCGAGGGCTTCGAGGCTACCCTCGCCCGCATGACCGCGATAGCGGGCGGGCCCAACCCCGACTCGGATAGGCTCGCGGAACTGTTCGAGATGGCGGACGCGTGCGGCCTCGGCGGCTCGGTGCGCCTCGCGCCGAGCATCACGAGGGGACTCGACTACTATACCGGCGTCGTGTTCGAGACTTTCCTTGCCGAGATCCCGGAGATCGGCTCCGTCTGCTCCGGCGGGCGCTATAACGACCTCGCGTCGCTCTACACGAAGCAGCGGCTTCCTGGCGTAGGCGCCGCTATCGGCCTGGACAGGCTGCTCGCCGCGCTCGAGGCCATCGGCAAGTCCGCGAAACCGGCCGGATACACCAAGGTGCTCGTGGTTAACGCCGACCCGTCGCTATGCGCCGAGTACCAGGCCGCGGCCGCGTCCCTCCGAGCCGCCGGCGTAGCCTGCGAGGTCTTCCCGGAGGCTCGCAAGCTCGGGCAGCAATACGCCTACGCCGAGATCAAGGGCGCGCGGTTCGCTCTCGTGCGAGGCCCCGAAGAAAAGGCCCGCGGCGCTTGGCTGCTCAGGAACCTATCCGATCGGTCCAACGCCGAGTACGATAGCCTCGAGGCCGCGCTCGCGGCTCTCTCGGCGCTCGAGGGCTAGCGTGCTAGGAGGCTCCCGCCGCGGACGCCGGCTCGCGGCGTCCGTCGCGACGGCCGCGACGGCGTTCGCGGCGGCCGCCGCGACGGCGGGGTGTTCCGCCGCCCCGCCGGGCATAGCCGCCGTCGCCCCGAGGCTCGTCCTCGTCTCCACGGATCCCGAGGGCGGCCGCGACGAGCGCCTCTCTCTCTTCGCCTCCGTCTCGGACGGCGACGGCGTCGCCGATATCGAGTACCTCTACGTCGTCCACGACGGCGAGGAGCTATGCTGGTCCCTGACGCCGGAGAATTGGCGGCGGAGCGACGAGGGCGCCGGCGTGTGGATAGGCGCCAACTCGCTCGACGCGCCGGGCCCGGCTATCCCGCGGGGCGCGTACCGCGTGATCGCGGTGGATATGGCCGGCGAGCGAGCGGAGCTGTCGTTCTCCCTGAGCGCGCCCGAGACGAGCGCCTACGATCCGCCGCGCGCCAGGCTCTCAGGAACGGCTATAGCGCTCGATTCAGGGTATCCTTCGAACACCGCGTTCTTCTACGATTCCGGCGGTAACGTCGCGCATACCGCGTCTATCTCGAACGGCGAGACGCCGCTCGACACTCTCTGGCCCGAGGGGCGATGGCGCTCGGGCTCCGATTACGTTGCCGTCTACGGGTTCGAGCCCAAGGCGGAGATAGGATTCTTCTCATGGAAAATTCGCCTGCCGGATTGAACGGCCCCCTCTCCGCTCGCGAGGTCGGTATCCGTAGCTACGTCGTGCGCTCGGGGCGCATGACCGACATGCAGAAGGACGCCCTCGCCGGGCTCTATCCTAAGTACGGCTTCGACTGGGATCCCGCCCGCACGCTCGGTCCGCTCGACATCCTGGGCCGCGAGTCGCCCTTCATCATCGAGATAGGCTTCGGAATGGGGACGGCTACCGCGGACATAGCCGAGGCCTTGCCCGATTCCGCGTTCCTGGGGCTGGAGGTGCACGCGCCCGGAGTCGGCAAGCTGCTCTCCGAGATAGAGGCTAGGTCTATACGCAACCTTCGCGTCTGCAGGCACGACGCCGTCGAGGTCGTCGGATCGATGATAGCCCCGGCGACGGTGGACGGCTTCCACGTCTTCTTCCCGGATCCCTGGCCCAAGAAACGGCACCACAAGCGACGCATCATGGGCGCGGGTTTCATCGGGCTGATGGCTAGCCGCCTCAAGGCGGGCGGGTATCTCTATTACGTGACCGACTGGGAGGAGTACGCGGAGGCCACGCTCGAGGCGATGTCCGCCGAGCCGACGCTACGCAACGCCTACGAGGGCTGGGCCGAGAGGAAGCCGTGGCGCCCGATTACTAAGTTCGAGCGGCGAGCCATTAACGAGGGCAGGCCCGTCAGGGAGCTCGTCTTCGAGAAGCGCTAGCGGGCCGGCGGCCCCGGCGCTACGCGAAGAACTCCGACAGTTTCCGGTAGAGGGAGCCGACGCGCTCCTTCTGCTCGGGGGTGGCTATCTCGGACACCTCGTCGACCAGCGACTCGAGGCTGGCCAGGCTCTCGTTAAGCGCGGTATGGAAGCCCCGCGATACGCGGAACCAGTAGGTGCCGGCCGTATCGGTGAACATCGCCACGAACCCGAGCTCGGGGTTCTTCGGCTTCCAGTATGACGCCTGTAGCACGTGGTCCAGCACGGCGACGAGTCCGTCCAGGTCTTCGTTGACGTTGAACTGCCTCTTCCTAGGCCACTCCCGCTTCAGGTCGTTCTCCGGGTCGAGCCAGTGCGCGACGCGGAGTATCGTCTCCAGCTTCTCGCCGTCCATGATGCGGTCGCGGCCTATCGCGACGACCCCAAGCATCCCCTTATACGCGAGCCCCGCGTCCGCGGGCAGGCCCTCCCTGGCGCGCTTGAATTTATCCCATTCGAGCACGGCCTTCTTGCGCTTCTTCTCGGAGACCAGGTCGAAGACCTCCCCTCCTATCTTGACGCGCTGGGTAAAGTCGCGGGCCTCCTCGAGCGCCGGCCTCTCGGGCTGAGGTATGTACTTCGAGCCCGCGGCGGCCCTGCCGCGCGGCGCCTGCGCCGGGGCCTCGGCCGGCCTGCGGCCCAGGAGCGTATCGGAGACGATCGGGGATATCCTGGCGAGCATGCGCCGCTGCAGCGGGGAGACGCTCATGGCGTACATGCGCGTAGTCCGCACTATCTCGCCCGCGACGATGAAATCGGGATTCTCCTTGAACATCACCGAGCTAGGGTGTATCTGGACGCGCTCGGCCATGAGGGTCCGGAAGGTGCCGCGCTCCTGCCTCGCGCAGACGAACTGGATGAGGCCGCGGCTGACCGCGCACAGGTAATCCTCCGTCGGGCCGCCGGACGAGATGGGTACGCCGAGGTCGTGCACTATGAGCTCTATCTGCTCCTTGATGCGCACTATCTCGAGCAGCGTGCGCTCGTCCAGGTAGCTTCGGTCGCAGAACTTGGCCTTGTTCTTGGCCTCGGCGAAGGCGCGGAACATCTTCAGGTACGACATGAAGTCGCCCGACGGGTCGCGGAAGGCGTGATGGGCCCGCCTGGCCTCCAGCTCCTCGCCCGGAGGCAGCACGTACGGGCTCGACGTCGATAGGAACGCCGCGGCGATGACGACCTCCTCCACGACGTCGGGATACTTGAGCACGGCCTCGACGATCATCCTCGAGAGGCGCGGCAGGAGCGGGAACGCGCACATCATCTGCCCGACCTTGGAGAGGCTACGGTCCGGCTCGAAGGCCTCGAGCAGGTTGAGCACGTCCATGGCCCCCAGCACCCCGGAGCGCGGCGGCTTGGATATGAAATCGAAGCGCTCGAAATCCGTTATGCCCAGCTCCGCCATGCGGAGCACGACCTCCGACAGGTCCGTTCGGTATATCTCCTCCATCGTGAAGAGCGAGCGGTTCTCGAAGTCGTCCCGGGTATAGAGCCTGTAGCAGAATCCCGGGGCGGTTCGGCCGGCCCTGCCCTTGCGCTGGTTGCACGAGGCCTTGGAGATGGGGACCTGCACGAGGCTGGCGGTATAGGTCTTGGGGTTGTAGAAATTGAGCTTCGCCTGGCCCGAGTCTATGACGCTCGTGACGCCGTCGATGGTAACGCTCGTCTCGGCGATGTTCGTCGAGATGATGACCTTCTTCTTGCCCAATGGAGCCTTGTCGAAGACTCTCTCCTGCTCGTCCTTGCCTAGGCGCGCGTACAGGGGGACTATGTGGATACGGTTACGGCTATCGCTGGCGGCGAGCCTGACCATGCAGTCCTTGATCAGCCTCTCCCCCGGCAGGAATACTAGCATGTCGCCGTCCCGCCTGTCGCCGATGATCCTGTTCACTATCTGCTCTATCTTGTCGACGAGCGAGTCCGGGTTCCCCTCTATGGCTGGCGGGTCCCATACGACCGTCACGGGGAAGACCTGGGTCTCTATCTTCACGATGGGGCAGTCCCCGAAATACGCGCTGAAAATCTCCGCGTTGATGGTGGCGCTCGACACTATCACCTTGAACTCGGGGCGCTCCTCGAGGACGCGCTTCAGGAGCCCTAGTATGAAGTCGATGTTAAGGCTGCGCTCGTGGGCCTCGTCCACCATGATGACGGAGTACTTGGAGAGCGCCGGGTCGAGCTTCATCTCCTGGAGGAGGATGCCGTCGGTCATTATCTTGATGCGGGTCGAGAGGTTGGTCTTATCCTCGAAGCGCATCTTGTAGCCGACGCGGCCGGGCATAGGGGTTCCGAGCTGCTTGGATATGAACTCGCTCACGGAGATCGCCGCGATGCGCCTCGGCTGGGTGACGCCGATCATTCCTCCCTTGGAGTACCCCGCCTCGTCCAGGATTACAGGCAGCTGCGTCGTCTTCCCGGAGCCAGTGGGGCTCTCGACGACGATGACCTGGTTGGACTCGATCGCGTCGAGTATGCGCTGCTTCTGCTGATACACGGGAAGGCTGTTGTGATCCATGCCTCTATTGTAGTCGAACGGGCGCGATTATCAAAGCACCCCCGCGCTCGCTATAATGCGAGGCATGACCAAGGATATAATCTCCGGGCTGGCGATCGCGGGCGGCATGGCCGCTATCGCCGCGGGCCGAGTGCCCGGGCTCCGTATGAACCGGGCCTCCATAGCGTTCTCGACGGCCGCCTTCCTCGTCGCGACGGGGGCGATCAGCCCGGGAGATGCGATCGCCGCCGTCGATACGGGTACTATCGCTCTCTTGCTATCGATGATGATAATCGTTGGCGGAATACGCTCGTCGGGCCTCTTCGACCTGGTCGCCGCGAGGCTCTCGGGGCTTGCGGGCCGCCCGTTAGCCTTCCTAGCCGCGATTATCACGGCGTCGGGACTCCTATCCGCCCTTTTCCTCAACGATACCGTATGCCTCGCCCTCGGGCCGGTCGTCGCCGAGGCTTGCCTCAGGGCCAGGCGCGATCCGGTGCCCTACCTCGTCGCGACCGCGACCGCCGCCAACGTCGGCTCGGCCGCTACCATAATAGGCAATCCGCAGAACATCCTAATCGGCGCCAGGAGCGGCCTGTCGTTCGCCGATTTCACCCTTCGCCTAGGGCCGCCCGCGCTCCTGGGACTCGTAGCCTGCTGGACTGTGGTCGTCCTGGCCTTCCCTAAGGATTTCCTGCGCAGGGCCAGCGGCGTAGGCCTCCCCTCGCCGCCGGCCAGCGACGCGGCGCCCGACTCCCGGGCCGCGTGCGTAGGTCCGCTCGCTGCGGTTAGGATAGACGTTCCCCTAGCGGCGAAAAGCCTCATAGCCAGCGTGGCGATGCTCGTCGGCTTCGTCTCCGGCGTCAACGTGATAGCCGCGGCGCTCGTGCCGGCGGCCTTCTTGCTCGCTTCGGCCCGGGCGGGCTCGGATCGCCAGTTCGCCGGCGTCGACTTCAACCTGCTCGTGCTCTTCGCCGGTCTATTCGTCATTACCGACGCGGCCTCGCGGACGGCGGCCTTCGCGTGGCTCGAGCGGACCGTCCTTTCGGGCGCCGAGGCCTCTCCGTGGGCGTTCTCCGCCGCGACGGCGGCCGTCTCCAACGTCATCTCCAACGTGCCGGCGGTCATGGCGCTATCGCCTATCGTCATGCGGATGGGCGATCCCCGGAACGCTTGGCTCGTCCTCGCCATGGCCAGCACTTTCGCTGGCAACCTGACCCTCCTAGGCTCCGTCGCCAATCTCATAGTCGCCGAAGGCGCGGCTACGCGCGGGGTCAGGCTCGGCTTCTGGCCGTACCTCAAGGCCGGCTTGCCGATAACGGTCATCACCCTGGCGATAGGAGCGGCCTGGCTTAGCCCGGCCCCTTGATCGCGGGAAAGGCGAGATGACAGCTTGACCCGACGGCTCCCTCGGACGTATGGTGCTATCGCCGGGGTGGCGGTACGGTTCCGTAGGATCCAAAGCCGTCTGAGAACAGACCCGAAGAACCTGAACTAGGTAATACTAGCGGAGGGAGCACCATGCTCAATCATTCCATCCTGGCGCGGAGGCTCGGCTTAGCCCTGCTCTGCGCTCTCGCCTCTCTCGGTTTTTCTTGCGTCCAGAAGGACGACTCCCAGCTCGTCGTCTACGCCTACGACTCTTTCGCCAGCGAATGGGGCCCCGCGCCCATCGTGATACCGGCCTTCGAGAAGGCTACCGGCATCAAGGTCGAGCTAGTCGTTCCGGGCGACGCGGGCCAGGTGCTCGCGAGGGCCATCGACGAGAAGGATGCCCCCGTAGCCGACGTCATCGTAGGCATAGACGGCAATCTCCTGCCCAAGGCCCTGGCCGCGGGCGTCCTTTCGCCCTACGCGCCGAAGGGAAGGGAAACCGTCCCCGCCAGCCTCGTCCTAGACTCCCAGTGGCGGCTGACGCCGTACGACTGGAGCAGCTTCTGTATCATGTGGGATTCCGAGAAGCTAGCTAATCCGCCAGCGTCCCTCGAGGACCTTACGAAGCCGGAGTACGCCAGGAAGCTTATCCTCATGGACCCGCGCACCTCGACCCCGGGCCTCGGTTTCGTAGCGTGGACCGCGTCGGTCTACGGCTCCGGCCTATCCGAATACTGGAAGCGCCTCGAGCCGTCCATCCTGACTATGTCGCCCGGATGGGATACCGGCTACGGCCTTTTCACCTCGGGTGAGGCTCCCCTCGTCATCTCGTACACGACCAGCGCCGCTTACCACGCCGAGTACGAGACGGCGGGCCGCTATAAGGCGATAGAATTCGCAGAGGGCCATCCGGTGCAGGTCGAGGGCGCGGGCATCGTAGCCAAGGCCAGGCACCGGAAGGCCGCGGAGGCGTTCATCGACTTCATGCTGACGAGCGAATTCCAGTCCGCCCTGCCGACCACCAACTGGATGTATCCGGCCGTAGACGGCGTCGGGCTTCCCGCTAGCTACGCGGCCTCGCCGAAGCCGGCCAAGACGCTGGCGTATGACCCCGCCGGGCTCGACGACGCCGTCGCCGCGGCCCTCGGCGCGCTCCGGGCGCGCTAGACCCCGTGAACCTCCCCCGAGCCGGCAGAGCGCCGGGCCTGGGCGCCGTACTGTTCCCGGCGTTCGGCCTGCTCCTCGCTATCCCGCTCGCGGGAGCCTTCGCGCCCATTCTCGATGGCGGCGCCGCCCGTAACCTTGCGCGGGCCTTCTCCGACCCTCGCTTCGCGCGCTCGTTCGGCTACGGCGTATCCCAGGCTGCGGCGAGCGCCGTCCTGGCCGCCCTCGTCGGCATCCCGGGCGCCTTCCTCCTCGCGAAGCGCCGATTCCCCGGCAAGCGCTTCCTATCGGCCCTGTCGGCGGTCCCGTTCTGCGTCCCTCCGCTCATCATCGCCATAGGCTTCGTGCTGTACTACGGGCAAGAAGGAGCCCTGAACCGCGCGCTCGTCTCGGCCTTCGGGCTTTCCGAGCCGCCCTTACGGTTCCTCTACTCGTTCTGGGGGGTAGTCGCGGCCCACGGCTTCTACAACTTCCCCGTCGTGATGCGCTTCGTCGCTGACGCCTGGGCCGGGTCTCCCAAGCGCCACGAGGACGCGGCGAGGCTCCTGGGCGCGTCCGAGCCCCGCGTCTTCCTCACGGTCACCCTGCCTTCCATCCTGCCTTCGCTGGGCGCGGCTATGTCGCTGGTATTCCTCATGTGCTTCTACAGTTTCGTCATAGTGCTCCTGTTCGGGGGCCCGGGCGTCGGGACGCCTGAGGTGGAGCTGTACAGGGCCGCCCGCTTCGAGTTCGACAGGCCCCTGGCCAGTTCCTTCGCGCTCGTGGAGACGATAGTCGCGATGTCGGCCCTCGCGGCGTACGGCGCCTTCGAGCGGCGCGCCGCCGGCGATCGCCGCGACTCGGAGCGCGGCCCCTCCACCGGCTTCCGGACCGTCCGGGGCGCGCTGGCGGCGGCCCTCTACGGCGCGATCCTGCTCGTCTGCTTCGTCGGGCCGCTCGCGGCCATAGTAGCCGAGTCTCTGACTATCCGTACGGCGTCACGGGGCGCGTGGGGCTTCGGGCTCGGCAACTACGCGTCGCTGCTCTCGCGACGCGGTTTCGGCGTCGCCGTCGTCAACACCGCGGCCTTGGGCCTCGCTAGCGCCACGCTGGCCTCGGCGACGGGCTTCGCCCTCTCCATCGGCCTGAAGCGGACGAGGTCCCCGATACTGTCGAAGGTCTTGCCGCTCCTGCCGCTCGGCGTCTCCAGCGTCGTGCTGGCGTACGGGTGGAGCGCCGCGCTCGGCCGGCCGTCGGTCTTCGCGCTGGCCGCGGTACAGGCGGTATCGGCCTACCCGTTCGCGCTCCGCGCCATTCAGTCGTCGGTCGGGCTCTCCGACGAGCGCTACGCGGACGCGGCGAGGAGCCTGGGCTCCTCGCCGCTCGGGGCGACGCTCCGCGTCAGGCTCCCTATCGCCGCGCCCTCGATCGCGTCGGGCTTCGCCCTCGCCTTCGCGATGAGCGCCGGCGACGCCAACGCGATGATCGCGGCGCCGGTCGGCGGCTTCGAGACCCTGGCCCTCCTGCTCTATAGGCTCGCCGGCGCGTACCGGCTTAACGAGGCGTGCGCGGCGGCGGTCCTCCTGGCGATGGCCACCGGCTTCATCTTCTTCCTAAAGGACGCTCGAGATGGTCTCTCTTGAACTGCGGGGATTGCGCAAGGCCTGGCCGAGCGCGACGATAGACGTCTCGCTCGTAGCCCCGGCCGGCTCCATACTGGCCGTGGCGGGCCCCTCGGGCTGCGGTAAGAGCACCATGCTACGCATGGCCGCCGGGCTCGTCCGACCGGACGGAGGCCGCGTCGCGGTAGGCGGTACCGACGTCACGGCCGCCGAGCCCAGGGATCGCGGTATCGGCATGGTATTCCAGGATTACGCCCTGTTCCCCCACCTGGACGTCGGAGGCAACGTAGCGTACGGGCTACGCCCCCTGCGACTCGGCCGCGCGGAAACGGCGAGGAGAGTCGCGAGGCTCCTGGCCGCCGTCGACCTCGACGGCTTCGAGAGGAGAAGGCCCCACGAGCTCTCGGGAGGCGAGCGGCAGAGAGTCGCCTTGGCCCGGACCCTGGCCGTCGAGCCCTCGGTCGTGCTATTCGACGAGCCGCTCTCGTCGCTGGACGCCTCGCTGAGGAAGCGCCTCAGGGCCGATATCGTGGACGAGCAGCGGAGGCTCGGCTTTACCGCCGTGTACGTGACGCACGACCTGGAGGAAGCCATGGCTATAGGCGATACGCTCGCCGTCATGGTCGGAGGCGAGGTCCTCCAATGCGACGCCCCGAGCGAGGTCTGGGCGCGGCCGTCGAGCGTAGAGGTGGCTCTTTTCATGGGCAGCGGTCCCTGCCTGCCGATACGGCGGCTAGAGCGCGAGGGCGGAACGTTATGGGCGCGCACGTCGGGAGGCCGGTTCCCTATGCCGGAGGGCCCGGAACCCGATCTTGCCTCGGCTCCGGTCGTCTTCTTCGAGCGATCGGCGGCCGGACCGGGCGGCGGGACGACGGGAGCGGAAGGCTCGTTCGAGGCCCGATGCGTGCGGGCCGATTTCGCCGGCGACGCGGTGGATTGCCTCATGGACTCCGCGGGGGATCGTTTCACGCTCCGTTTCCGCCGCGGGGAGGCGCCTATGGAAGGCGGGGAAGCCAGCTACTCGGTGCCCCGGGGCGGCCTCGGCGTCGTCAGTCGGAGTATCCGTACTCCTTAAGCTTATTAAGTAGCGTCCGCCTCGTTATACCCAGCTCCAGGGCGCTCTGCTCGCGCTTCCCGCCGTTGCGCCTCAGCGCCTCAAGGATCGCCAGGCGCTCCAGCTCGGCTATCGTGGGCGGCGCGCCGGAAGGCGCTCTAGAAGGCGACCCGGGCGCGAGCGGTTGGCTGCCAGCCTCTCCTTCCGCCGGAGCCTCGACGAGCCTTCGCCCGCTACCGAGCTGGAAGTCGGAAGCGCGAAGCTCGTCCCCGTCCGCCAGGATGAGGGCCCGCTCCACGGCGTTCGATAGCTCGCGCACGTTGCCGGGGAAGGGATAGCTGCGCATTAGCGCGAGGGCGTCCGAGGCCATCCGTATCCGCTTGCGGCCGAGGGTCGGCGCCAGAGACTCGACGAAATGGGAAGCGAGCTTTTCCGCGTCCCCCGGCCTGTCCCGCAGCGGGGGCAGGCGGATCCGCACCACGTTAACCCTATAGTACAGGTCCTCGCGGAAGGCACCCGCCGCCACCATGGCCTCAAGGTCGCGGTTAGTGGCCGCGACGATCCGGGCGTCCACGGGTATGCCTTTGGTCCCGCCTAGCCGCGTCACCTTCCGCTCCTGTATCGCCCGGAGTATCTTGACCTGCATATGGGCCGGCATCTCGCCTATCTCGTCGAGGAACAAGGTGCCGCCGTCGGCTAGCTCGAACAGTCCTATCTTCCTCTCCGCGGCGCCCGTGAAGGCGCCTTTCTCGTAGCCGAAGAGCTCGCTCTCGAGGAGGTTCTCCGGAACGGCCCCGAGGTTGACGGCGACGAACGCGCCCTGGCGGCCGGAGCGCTCGTGAACGAGCCTGGCGGCTACTTCCTTGCCCGTGCCGCTCTCTCCGGTTATAAGCACGGTGGAGGGCGTCGGGGCGGCCCTGTCTATAAGCCTCAGGGCCTCGGCTACGGCGGGGCTATCGCCGACCATCCGCGACCGCTCCCTTGCGGGCCGGCTAGCGGCCTCGCGATCCGCGGTGAGCCTCCTGTCGCGGACCGCCTTCCTGAGCCGTAGCGTAAGCTCGTCCGGATCGAAGGGCTTGACCAGGTAGTCGAAGGCGCCGAGTCTCATCGCCTCCACGGCGTCGCGAACGTCGCCGTGGGCGCTCATCATGATGATAGGAAGCACGAGGCCCTCGTCCTTGATCCATCGCAGGAGCGATATCCCGTCGAGCCCGGGCATGCGTATATCGAGCACGGCCGCGTCGAACGATTCCTCGGAGAGCAGGGTCTTAGCCTTCGTGCCGTCCGGCGCGAGGACGGTCTCGATTGATTCCGCCTTGAGGAAGGCGCCTATAGAACTCAGCAGGTTGGGTTCGTCATCCGCGACGAGTATTCTCATTACATGCTCCGGCAATCGATTTCGTATGGCTATTCGCTAGATAGCATCTATAATGTACCCTATGGGCGCCTTAGGAGCAAACAGGACCGTTCGCGACGCGATAGTCGCCGGCATTTTCTATCCGGACGACGCGGCAGGGCTGATCGACGCGGTCGACGACGCCCTTTGCGCCGCGTTAGGTCCCGACTCGCGGAACGAGCCGACGCGGCCCATCGCTATCGTATCCCCTCACGCCGCGTTCGAATACGCCTGCGACGTTCAGGCGGCGGCCTGGGCCAGCGCGGCGAGGGGACCGGTCGACAGGGTCGTCATCGTCGCGCCGCTTAGGCGCCGAGGAGAATCGGCCGCGTATCTCCCGGAATCGGACGCCTTCAGGACCCCTCTCGGCGATATAGAGGTCGATACGGGAGCCTGCGCCGACTTGGAGTCATGCAACACACTGTTCTCGTGCAACGACATCCCGCACCTGGAGAGCCATGCCATCGAGGTTCAGCTACCGTTCATGCGACGCTTGTTTCCCGAGGCGCTCCTCGTGCCCATCCTCGTGGCCGACGATTCGATCCTCGCCTCTGGTGTGGCCCGCGCCATCGACTTAGTGCTCGGCGACGACTTCGACCGCACGCTGCTGGTCGCGTCCGCGAACCTCGCTTCCTCGATAGTCGCCGCGGACGCGGCCAGGCGATCCGACGACGCCCTCGCGATGATGCAGGCGCTCGCGTGGCGGGACCTTGCCGAGCGCAGCGATATCGCCGGGGCTACCGCGGTATCGTCGGTAATGGCCGTCGGATCGATGCGCGGCGCGCGGTACCGCCTGATTAAAAGGATAGACTCGCTTCGCCACGGCTCGCCGGCCGCGGAGCGGATAGTCAACTACGCCGCGGTCTCGTGGTATCCGGGAGCCGGCTCATGAGCATTGAACTGAGCGCCGAGGTCCGCGAGTCCTTGATACTGACCGCTCGCGAGGCTATCGCTTCTCGCCTCGAAGGCCGCGCCCCGCGCTGGCCGGCTTACGGCGAGGCCGCCGCGTCGCCGCTCGGAGCGTTCGTCACGCTCCATAAGCTCTCCGCGCACGGACGCAGGCTCCTGCGGGGCTGCATAGGCCGGATGAGCTCCGAGCTCGCGCTCAGCGATACGATACGCGCCATGGCGATCTCCGCCGCGTTCGAGGATCCCAGGTTCCCTCCCGTAACCGACGGAGAGCTCGAGGCGATCGATATAGAGATATCGGTACTCACTCCGATGGAGCGATGCGCGCCGGAGGACGTGACGCCCGGTCTCCACGGCGTCTACCTGAAGCGGGAGTATCGATCCGGCGTGTTCTTGCCTCAGGTGGCGACTGAGCAAGGCTGGGACAGGGAGACGCTGCTGGAGCAGCTATGCGTCAAGGCGGGCCTCGAGGCGGGCTCCTACGCCGCGCCGGACGCCAAGCTGTATCGATTCAGCGCTATAGTCTTCGGGGAGCTGGAGCCGTGATCGCGGACCCCGCCACCGTAACGCGCCCGGCCCGCTCGTCGACGTCGAGGGTAACCGCGCCGGCTACGCCTCTGGCGGGGCCGTAGCCGGCCACGAGCTCCTCGAGGGACAGCCTCTGAGAAGGATACGCGGGGAATAACGATTCGGTAGCCGCGTACGCTATCCCGTCGGGCATCCCGTCGGAGCCGAATATCAGGTCGGCTCCAGGCGCGTAGCCTACTTCGTCGATGAGCATCCTGAACGGATTGTTCCTACGTAGGTACTCGCCGCTGAGCCGGTCTACGTAATCCTTGGAATCGCTGGAGAAGTTAGGCTGCATGGAAAGCGTCGCTCCTAGATCGCGAGCCCGGCTCGCCTGAGCCTTGTCGATGAACTGAACGTGCTCGAGCCTGACCGCATCGAAACGCGCGCCGCGGCGAACAGCCTCGGTTACGCAGGCAAGCGCCTGCTCTATGGCGAGCTCGCCGATGGCGTGCATCGATACGCCCGTCCCGTAGGCGCCTATCCGCTCGAGGATAGTAACGAGCTCCGCGTCCGAATAGGTGAACATCGCCTTTCCGGCCCCTATCCAAGGCCCCGCTATGGCAGCGCTCCTCGCTCCGACGGCTCCGTCTAGATATAGCTTTATTCCTGACAGTCGAGCACGCCTCGGGGTGTCCAGTTCTTCATACAGGGCGGGGGATACCCAGGGCCTTATCCTATCCGAAAACGTGGAGGAGGTGCATATATCGACTGCTTCCTTCGTAGGTACCGTCATCTCGTCGCTGGAACCGATGCCGAGGGGCACGAGCGCGTCGATATAAGCGCGGAGCCTCCTCTCGTCGATCCCCGTCAGTCCGCAGTACGCCGCGAAGATCGCCGGGACGTTAGCCTCGCACCAGGCTTGATCGTTCCTACGGAGAGCGACCTCCGGGACGACCCTTTCCACGAACGGAATACCCTCGTCGCTTACTACGAAGCCGTGCAGGCTGAAATTTATGAGGAGGATAGGAGGCAGTTCCCTAAGCGCCGACGCGTCCAACGGCAGCTCGAACGACTTCCACCCCCTGACTACCGTCAGTCGTTCGCGCGGCAGGGCTCTCAGTATGGCTAACGCCTCGGCGGCGCTGGCCTTGGAGATATCGACGCATGCCGAGAAGGCGGCGTAGAGAGCGACGTGGTTATGGTTGTCATGAAGGAGCGGGATCGTGGTCTGCATGCCTGTACGATATCCGCGAGGCTCGTCCTTGGCAAGGGAGCCCCAGATTCTTTCGACGGACTGTCGCCGGGGAGATAGTGGGCGATAATAAGTCGATATATTTTTATTATTGACATCCTCATTCGCCGCTACTGAGGCCGAGGATCGATCCTAAGCGCCGGAGCCTAGCCTTGAACTATCACGCATCCAGAAGGACCAGCTTGCGCTGGCGCATAGTCTCCCTGTTCTCCCTTACCGCGGCGACGATACTCGCCGGCTTCTCCCTATTGGGATACGCGGGCTCGTATAGGCGGCTAGAGGCGGCGATAGCTTCCGAGCTTAAGGCCGAGGCCGACCTCGCCGTCGACGAGACTAACGCGTGGTTCCAGGAGCGGATGATAGCCCTTGACGCGCTCGGCTCCTACCTTTCGACGCCCGGAACGCTCGAGGCCATGCTCCTGGGTGGGACCGACGAGAATCCTTACCTCAAGACTTTCATAGGAAGCCACGGGCTCGATCCCTACGTGGGGCTCCCTGACCATCCGCCCGTCTCCGGGCGCGATTTCCCCGAGCCGCCCGGATACGTCGCCTCGAAGCGGCCTTGGTACGCGAAGGCGCTGGAGCGAGGCGCCCTATCGTTCTCCGATTATTACATCGATTCCGAGACCAAGGACCTGACTACGACGCTCGTCGTGCCTATACGAGGAACCGGCGGCGGAATCGAGGCCGTGCTAGCCACCGACCTGAGGCTCGCCGTGCTCCTCGAGCGGCTCTACTCGGTAGACGTGGCCGGCGGATCCGTCGTCATGATAGACCGCGCCGGTAAGATACTCGCGCACGCGGATAAGAAGCTGATCAACATGAACGCCGCCGACGGGGCGTTCAAGGATCCCGTATCGATAATGCTCCGGGATAGGAACGGCACGGCGAAATTCTTCGAGGGGTCCCGAGAGAAGCTCATGGTCTTCCGTGAGATCAAGGCGACCGGCTGGATTCTCGGCTTCTGGATAGACAAGGGGACGACGTTCGCTCCGCTCGCTGCGGTCGGCATCCAATACGCGGCCTTCTCGCTGATCGCGATCGCCGTCTTCGGCCTCGTCTCGATACTGATCGCGGGCTCTATAACGAGGCGCGTCCGGTTCGTGTCCGATTCGCTGTACGGAATATCCCAGGGCGAAGGAGACCTGACCGCCACGGTAGCGCATAGCGGACGCGACGAGCTAGGAACGCTCTCTGATAACTTCAACCGCTTCGTCGGGAAGATAAGGACCCTCGTAGCGGAGATAAAGGA
The DNA here is from genome assembly GCA_018816345.1 of Spirochaetota bacterium. GTDB lineage: Bacteria > Spirochaetota > Spirochaetia > Treponematales > UBA12059 > SZUA-370. The sequence goes on from JAHIWG010000139.1 coordinate 35,488, forward strand.
GAGCGCCTCGGACACGTCCGAGCGCGCGCTGGATCTGTCGTCCAATACGGAGGAAGTCGGGGCGGCCATAGAGCAGATAAACGCGAACCTCGGCTCGATCGAGGCACAGGTCGGCGCCCTGTACGAGAGCCTCGAGAGCAACGCTCGGTCGTCCGCCTTGATATCCGATTACGTCAAGGATTTCGACGGCCGCATGGACGCCCAATCGTCGATGGTCGAGAGAACGACGTCGGCGATAGGCCAGATGAACGCCTCGATATCGAACGTCAGCGAGCTCAGCCAGGATAAGCTCCGGACGGCGAGGGACCTCATGGCGAAGACGAGGGACGGCGGCGCCATGCTCGAGGAGACGATAGGATCGTTCAAGAGCGGAGTCGTCGGGCGACTGCACTCGATCAGGGAGATTACCCAGCTGATCAAGGGCATATCGTCCCGTATAGACCTGCTGTCGATGAACGCGGCTATCGAGGCCGCTCACGCGGGCGACGCCGGCAGGGGCTTCTCCGTGGTCGCCGACGAGATCAGGAAACTGGCCGAGTCGTCATCCTCGAGCGTAAAGAGCATCGAAGCGACCATCAAGGAGATAGACGCCTCCGCGAACGATACCGCCGCGGCCGCCGACAGGACCGCGCGGTCGTTCGAGGAGATAAACGCTTCGGTAGCCGGCATCTCGATCGCCCTGAGCGAGATAGCGGAGAGTACGAGCGAGCTGCTCGAAGGGAGCGGCCATATCATGGAATCCGCGGCGGTGCTGAAAGGCATTACCGCCGAGGTCAAGGGAGGTTCCGTCAATATCAGGGCCCAGATCCAGGCGATGGATCGAGGCGTAGAGCTGGCCGGGTCAATTTCCGATTCGGTGAAGGGCGGCATACGGGAAGCGGTCGCCGGCTCTCAGGAGATAGTACGGTCCTCGTCGCGCATAAGCGCCATCGTGGGGGAGCTTCAAGAGAGCGCGCGGCTATCGGCCGCGGAGCTAGGGCGCTTCAAGACCTGAGCGGCCGGATTTATTCCGACACTCGTTGTGATTTTATAATATTTTTATGATATCCTCATACCATGAAGCAGCGATCGCATGGAATAGCCGCCCTTAAGCGGATCGAGGAGCGCTATAGCGGGAGTCCCGTGAACGAGCGCATTAAAAGCAGGAATCTCGGCGTCGTGGTCGTCGCCGTCGCGGGCGCGTCCATCGTGCTGAGCGCCGTCCACGTCGCCACGGGGAAGCCTTCTAATCTCGTCACGTCGCTGCCCGCGATCGCGGCCTCCCTCATCGCGTTCGCGTTCCTATCGCGGGGGGCGTACCGCGCGACCAGCACCGTCTACCTGATAGCGCTCTCGATTATCCCCTTCGCCGCCGCGACTATCCAGGAGCCGCTCGGTTACCGCGACCTCTATATGTACCTATTGTTCTGCGTCCCGTTCCTCGTGCTATCGCTCATCGTAGGATATAGCCGATACCAGCTATGGGCTGTAGGGACTATCCAGGCGGCGCTCGGCGCGGTCTATACGGCCACGAGCATCGTCCCCAACGCCGGAGGCTCGCTGGCGGGCATTTCCTTCGGCCTCGTATTCGGCTTCATTTTCCATTCGCTCGCGGTCGCGTTCCTGACCATAAGCTTCGACGTGGAAAAAGCCATCATCAGCGACCTCGCCAGGAACGAGGCGGCCGCCGTCTCGAGGATGGAGTGGCTCGCGGGCCTCCTGCGGTCGTCCGAGGAGACGCTGTCGGTAGGGTCGGAACTCTCGCGGGTCGCCGAGTCCTCCGCGAGAGGCGCCGGGGATATAGCCCGGGAAAGCGGCAACGCCCGTATCCTGCTCGGGGCCCTCGGGGGGACGGTAAGGGATAGCGCCGAGGAGAACGAGCGGCTCGCTACCGGAGGCCGCCGCGTTAAGGACGAGATGAAGTCGCAGACGGCGGCCGTCTCGCGGTCTACGGCCGCCGTCGAGGAGATGAGCGCGGCTATCCTGCAGATGACAAAGTCCGCCAAGGAGAAAGCGGAAGTCTCCGCGGAGCTGGCCGCCGAGGCGGCGGCCGCCGACGAAGCGTTCTCCGGGACAGTCCGTTCACTCTCCGACCTCGAGGCGTCGTCGGCCGAGGTCCTGGCGGTCATCTCCGTCATCGAGGAGATTGCCTCCAGGACTAACCTCCTCGCGATGAACGCGGCCATCGAGGCCGCGCACGCCGGCGAGCGCGGCAAGGGCTTCGCGGTCGTGGCGGCCGAGATACGCAAGCTCGCCGAGGAGACTAACGAGAATTCGAGGAAGAGCAAGGCGATACTCGTAAAGAACAACCGCGATATCAGGGCCGTCGTCGAGAGCGGGGAATCGAGCAAGGAGAGGCTCCGCGGGATCCAGCGCAAGACCGTAGAGGTCAGGCAGGCCCTCGACGAGATGATAGGCGGGATGTCGGAGATAGCCATAGGCACGGGCGAGATAAACGAGGTCATAGCCAACCTCCGCGCTATTCAGGGGGCGGTGATCGCCTCCGTCGACGATATGGGCTCGATCATAGACAAGGCCCGCTCCGGCTTCTCCGGGCTCGAGTCGAAGGCGGCGCAGGCGACGCTCATCGTGGAGGGCATCTCCTCCCAGGCCTCGGACCTGAGCGCCAGGGCCGAGGAGGTCAGGAGGATAGGCCTCGACAACGAGACGGCCATCAAGGGCTTCAAGGAGTCCCTCGACAGGCGCGGAGAGGCGTAGCTTCGCCTAGCGCCTATCTCCCGGCGCCTCTCGCGCCTTGGACGGCCATTGCGCGATGAACGTGCCTCCGAGCATGACGGCGCAGCCGATAAGCTCTCGCGCGCCCAGCCGTTCCCCGAGGAATAGGAAGCCGGCGAAGGCGGCGAACGGGGACTCCAGGGACATGATGATGGAAGCCCTGGCGGGATGGGCCTTGCTCTGCGCGACGGCTTGCAGGGTATACGCGATGCCTATGCTGAACAGCCCTCCGTAGGCGATAGGCAAGGCGGCGGCCCTGAAATCCGCTATCGACGGGGCCTCGGTAGCGAAGGCGCCCCCCCAGCAGATCGCCGAGCAGACGGCGAACTGCACGCAGGCCAGCGCCAGGGGGTCTACCTTCGCGGCCCATCGGTCCAGTACCAGTATGTGAGCCGTCCAGAAGAACGCGCTCGCCAGGACCAGGGCGTCGCCCCTGTTAATAGAGGCGGGGGCGGAGAACGAGAGGACGTACAGCCCGGCGAGCGCGCACGCGGCCCCTATCCAGGCCCTGACGGGGGTACGCCGGCCGAAAACCATGGCCGCGATAGGGACGAGGACGACGTAGAGGCCGGTTATGAAGCCGGCCTTCCCCGCGCTCGTGTACTGGAGGCCCGACTGCTGGAAACCCGCGGCGACGGCCAGCACGGCGCCCGCGGCGGTACCGGGAACGAGCGCGGCGCGCACCGTAGAGAGGCTCGCCTTCCGCGCGACTAGCAGGGGTACGAGGGCCAGGGAGCCGACGAGGAATCGCGCCGCGTTATAGGAGAACGGCCCGAGATCCAGCATGCCTAGCCGCTGGGCCACGAAACCGGTTCCCCAAATGGCCGCCGTGATGAATAAGAGCGCCTCGTACCGGGCCGCGCCGGGGGCGTTATAGGTTCGTTCCATCGCGCGAGTGTACCGGCCGGCGGCCGCCTAGGCAAGCCGGGCGGCGGGAGCCGTACGGGCGGTTCCCGATATCGCGCGCAGCGTAGGCGCCATAACCCGCCAGGGCATGCTAGAATCGCGGCATGAACCCGAGCATTCCGCGCGCCGTCGTCGCGCTAGCCGCAGCGGCCGCTATAGTCGTATGCCTCTCGTCGTGCTGGTACTCGAAGCAGGCGGCGTTCTTCCTTTCCGAACGCGCCGGGGCCGTACCCGTCTCCAAGGTCGCGGCAGACTCCTCGACGCCCGAGAGAGTGGCGTTATTCCTTTCAAACGTCGAATCGATCAGGAGCTTCGCGGTCGACCGGGCGGGCCTCTCGTCGACGAAGAACTATACGCGGTACGTGACGACCGATAAGGGCTACGTCGCGGACGTCGTCTCCGCCTGCGCCGCCGACTCGTTCGACCGGCATTATTGGCGCTATCCGGTAGTTGGGGCCCTGCCCTACAAGGGATTCTACGAGAAGGCCGACGCCGACGCGGAGGCCGCCAGGCTCAAGGAGGCCGGGCTCGACGTCATCGTCAGGAAGGTCGACGCGTTCAGCTCCCTCGGTTTCTTCAAGGACCCGCTCTATTCGTTCATGGCCGACTACGAGGAAGACGAGCTAGCGGAACTGGTACTGCACGAATCGGCCCACGCGACCCTGTTCGTCAAGGGCGCCGATCAGTTCAACGAGGAATTCGCGACGTTCGTCGGCCGCGTAGCTACCGACGTATATATCGAGGAGCGCTACGGCCCTGACAGCGACGTCAAGACCCGACGGGCATCCAGGCGAGCGGACGGGCAGGCGTTCGTCGCCTTCCTTAAGGAAACGGCCAGGCGGTTAGGCGAGCGTTACGGCGACGAGTCTATGTCGAAGGGCGATAGGCTCGCCGAGAAGGCGGCAATAATCGCGGCGCGCGCCGAGGAGTATAGGATCGAGGCGCCGACTCTGTTCGCCGGCGACGGTTACAGGAATTTCGACATGGGTTCCATAAACAACGCATATATCGATCTGTATAGGCTCTACGAGGAAGACCTGGGGCTGTATCAAAGGTATTTCGAGGTCGTCGCGTCCGGCTCGATTCGTGAATTCGTGTCGAGCGTGTCGGCTCTAGCCGCGACGGCGAGAAAAGACGTCAAGCGACAGATGGAAATCAGATTAGACCACGATACCCGGAGGAGCGAATAGCATGGAGAAAGCATGGGAACGGGAATTCGAGCTACGCAGGGGAGCGAGGCCGCCGTCCGGGGCCGCGAGCGATTGGACGGGCGTAGGCACGGTGCTCGAGGCGAGGAAAGCCCTCCTCTCGATGCTATGGTACAGCGAGGTTCCCGGCTCGAGGGCTCCCGAGCGCGCGTTCGTGGACATGATACAGGCCTGGAACGAGCGCGGCTTCGACGTCGCCGAGGCGGAGGCCTCCATCGACGAGGCGATAGCCGCGAACGATAGGGGCGATCACGGAGCCCTCGAGGTAGCGAGCGCGCGTATCCTGGCCGCCCTCGCGAGGGCGAAGCCGGAGAAGGGCAATCCCAGCTGGGATTTCGCCCGCCCCGAGAGCTACGACGATATACGAGCCGCTTTCCCGAAGTCGCGCCCGTCCCTCCCGCCGCTAAAGAGCGGAATACCCGAGCGCGTGCTGTCCGGATGGATTGGGCAGATAGCCGGAGGCTCGTACGGTACCGCGCTCGAGGGGTATACGGGGGACGTCCTCCGGGAGACGTTCGGGGAACGGATGTCGGGCTACGTCGTGCCTCCCGAGAGCCTGAACGACGACGTCACCTACGAGCTGGCGGCGCTCAGGGCCATCGAGGAATCCGGCGACGGCTTTTCCGCTCTCGACGTAGGCCGGGAGTGGCTGCGGATCATTCCCTTCGGCTGGAGCGCCGAGATGATAGCCCTCGACAATCTCCGCCGGGGAGTCATGCCCCCCGCCTCGGGGCGCGAGGGCAATTGGTTCTCGGAATGGATAGGCGCTCAGATGCGCACGATGGTCCACGGCTTCGTGGCCGCCGGAGACCCTGACAGGGCCGCCTCGTACGCGTGGAGGGACTCGGTGGTCTCGCATACGGGCAACGGCGTCTACGGCGGCATCCACGCGGCCGTCATGACCTCGCTCGCGTTCCGCTACGACGACGCGAGGGAGCTCCTCGCCGCCTCCCGCGCGTGGATCCCCGACGGCACCGAGTTCGCGTCGGTGTTCGACGAGGCCCTGGCCGCCGCGCGCGCCTCCGAGGGGGCCGTCGAGGCCTGGAAGCGCGTTGAGCCTCGCTTCAGGCGCTTTAATTGGATACACGTGTTCCCCAACCTCGCGGCGGTGGTGATAGGTCTGTGGTTCTCGCGCGGCGACATCGGGACGGCGTTCAGGGCCGTCGCCGATTGCGGCCTCGACGTCGATTGCAACGCGGGCGAGGTAGGATCGATCCTAGGCGCGATGAACGGCTACGTCGGGACGGCGTGGAGCGATCCACTAGGCGGGGTGCTGGAGACCTACGTGCCGGGATACGAGCGGGTCACGTTCGAGGAGCTGCGCGACTGGACGATGCGGGTATCGGACCGCGCCGCCCGCGAGGCTGGTCGCTGAACCCGGCTTCCACGGCTAGGCGCCGCGACTAGAAGGCGCGACTAGAAGGCGAGCCCGCCCATCGCGGCGCGCGCGGCCGCGAATACGACGACGGCGACGGCGCCGACGACCGTAGCCGACAGCGATACCAGTATCGAGGAGATAGAGAGCCTGGCCCCGGCGGCGGGGGCGGAAGCGGCGGCGACGAAGCCGGCTACGGAAAAGGCGATGGCCGCCAGCCCCGAGCCGCCCGCGCCGTACAGGCACGCGGAGAGGGAACGGCCTGAAAGAGAGCCGAGGCTCCCTGCGACGTAGAGCGCTAGGCAGACGGAGGCCGTAAAGGCGAACGACGCCGCCAGCCGTACGAGCAGGACCCGCGTCAGGTTGGCTACGTCACCCCTCATACGGTAGGAGCAGCCTTTGCCGGCTTAGTCGGCTCGGCGGCGGGAGACTTAGCGACGGGGCGCTTGGCAGGTCTCTTCGCGCCGGGCTTGGCGTCGGGCAGCAATTCCGAGAAGGCGTCGGCTATCGTGGAGCAGAAGCGGAACTGCATCTCCGAGGCGACTTCCGAGGGGATATCGTCTATGTCCTTGCGATTGGCCTCCGGAAGCATGACCTTGGTGATCTTGTTGCGGTGAGCGGCGAGGATCTTCTCCTTGACTCCGCCTATGGCGAGGATTCGGCCCGTTAGCGTTATCTCGCCCGTCATGGCCCACCCTGCGGCGAGCGGCCGTTCCGTCAAGGCGGAGGCTATGGCGGCCGCCAGCGTTATGCCGGCCGAAGGGCCGTCCTTCGGGATGGCTCCCTCGGGCACGTGGATATGCAGGGTCCGGCCGGAGAAGCTCTTGGGCGATAGGCCGTAATCATGGGCGTGGGCCCGCAAGTACGTCAGCGCGGCCCTGGCGCTCTCCTTCATCACGTCGCCTAGGTTACCGGTAAGGATAAGCTCGCCCTCGCCCTCGAATCCGGACGCCTCGACGGGAAGCACCGTCCCGCCCATCTCGGTCCAGGCGAGGCCGCAGGCGAGGCCGGGGCCCGGCTCCGAGAAGACTAGGTCGTTCTCGTGCCGGCGCTTTCCAAGCAGCTTCTGGAGCGACGCGGCCGTCACGGTGCGCTTGAAATCTGCTATAGGCTTCTTGGGATCGGCGTAGCCAGCGGCTACCGCCTGCTCGGCGATTTTCCTGACGACGCGGGCTATCTCCCTCTCAAGGGACCTGACGCCCGACTCCATGGTATAGTGCCTGACGATCTCGAGGACGGCGTCGTCCCTTATGCGGAGGCCGGAGCCCCCTAGCCCGTTCTCCGATATCTGCTTGGGGACTATGAAATGCTTAGCTATCTCGAGCTTCTCGTATTCGCTATACCCGGGTATCTCGATTATCTCCATGCGGTCGAGCAGGGCGTACGGGATGGAATGGACGCTGTTGGCGGTCGTGACGAACATGACGCCCGATAGGTCGTAGGGAAGCTCGAGGTAATGGTCGACGAACGACGAGTTCTGCTCCGGATCGAGGACCTCGAGCAGGGCGCTCGCCGGGTCGCCCCTGAAATCGCTTGACATCTTGTCGATCTCGTCCAGGAGGAATACCGGGTTGGAAGTGCCGGCCTTGCGCATGCTCTGGAGCATCTTGCCGGGCAATGCCCCTACGTAGGTCTTGCGATGACCGCGTATCTCGGCCTCGTCTCGTACCCCTCCGAGGCTCATCCTAACGAAATCACGCCCGAGGGCCTTGGCGATGGATCGTCCCAGGCTCGTCTTTCCCGTGCCGGGCGGCCCGACAAGGCATAGTATCGGGCCCTTGAGGGAATCGTTGAGCTGACGTACGGCTATGAACTCGAGGATGCGCTCCTTGGCCTTCTTCATGCCGTAATGGTCCTCGTCGAGGGCTCGCTTCGCCGCGTCCAGGTCCTTAGAGTCTACGGTCTTGGCCGACCAAGGCAGGTCGGCGAGCCATTCGCAGTAGCCGCGAATGACCCCGGCCTCTGGGGAGAGCGCCTGAAGCTTCGAGAGGCGTCCTATCTCCTTGGCGGCCTTGTCGAGGACGTCCTTCGGCGGAGCCTTGGACTCGATCCTCTTCAGAAGCTCCGCGAACTCGTTCTCGTCGTCCTCCCGGCCGAGTTCCTTGTTAATCTCCTTGATCTGCTCCTGGAGGAAATAGTCCTTCTGGGACTTATCCATCCTGGCGCGGACCTTCTGGGAAATCTTACGCTGTATCGTCAGTACCTCGATGTCCTGCGAGAGGGCCTGGGCGGTAGCCTCCAGCCTTTTCCTCAAGGGTATGACCGCGAGCAGATCCTGTTTCCGCTCCGTCTTCAGCCCCATCGCGTTGGCCACGGTGTCGCATAGCTTATGCGGGTCGTCGGAGCGCTGGACGCCGTGCAGGGTCTCGTTGGGGACCTTCTTCACGAGCTCGGCGTAGGAGGCGAAATCCCTCCTCACTATCTGGACGAGGGCTCCGAATTCCTTGTCGTCCTCGCCGGGGGCCTCGTCGTCGGCAAGCTCCTCGACGACCGCTCCCAGGTATTCCTTTCGGAACACCGTGCGCCTGAGCCTCGCCCGGCGCTGTCCCTCCACGAGCAGTCGGACCGAGCCGTCCGCTAGCCGTATAGCCTGGAGCACGTGGGCTACGGTGCCTACCTCGTGCACGTCTATGTCGTTGGCGCCGTCGGCCGGGAGGTTCTTTAGAAGCGAGATGAAGATCTTCTTATCGCCCTTGCCGGCGACGTCGGAAGCCGCCACGCAGAATTTCGTGGCGGCCAGTATCGGGGCTATCGTATGAGGGAACACGACGGCGTCCCGGACGTAGACGAGAGGAATTTCCGTTGCGTCCCCCTTGGGACGCAGGGAATCCAGTATGCTCATGCGCTCTTCTTCAGGCCTTCGACGATTGGCGGGCTCTTCGAAACCACCGTATCGCGGGTCACCACGACCCGCTTGTTCTCGGAGTCGCTCGGCAGGTCGAACATCACGTCGACGAGCAGGTTCTCCACGATAGACCGCAGTCCGCGCGCGCCGGTGTTCCTAGCTATGGCCTGATCCGCTATGGCGTCGATGGCCTCGGGGGCGAAGACGAGCTCGGCCCCGTCGATCTTGAAGCTTTCCTGGAACTGCCTCAGTATGGAGTTCTTCGGCTCCGTTATGATGCGCTTGAGGTCGGCGGCCTCGAGGTTGTCGAGGGCTACCTGGATGGGGAGCCTGCCTATGAATTCCGGGATCATGCCGAACTTCACCAGGTCGTCCGGATGAATGTTCATGAAGAGTTCCCGAAGCCCTATCTTCGTCTTGGACTGGACCTCGGCGCCGAAGCCGAGGGCAGCCTTGGCGACCCTGGACTCGATCGTCTTATCCAGCCCGACGAACGCGCCGCCGCAGATGAAGAGTATATTGGTCGTATCGATCTTTATATATTCCTGCTGCGGATGCTTCCTGCCGCCCTGGGGAGGCACGTTAGCGACGGTCCCCTCGATTATCTTGAGGAGGGCCTGCTGCACGCCTTCTCCCGATACGTCGCGGGTAATGGAAACGTTCTGGGTCTTTCGGGCAATCTTATCTATCTCGTCGATATAGATGATGCCTTTCTCGGCCAAGGATACGTTGCCGCCTGCGTTCTGTATCAGCTTGAGGAGGATGTTCTCGACGTCCTCTCCTACGTAGCCGGCCTCGGTAAGGGTCGTCGCGTCGGCTATGGCGAAGGGTACGTTGAGCTTCTTCGCGAGGGTCCGGGCCAGGAGCGTCTTCCCGGTCCCGGTAGGTCCAAGGAGCAGGACGTTCGACTTCTCTAGCTCCACGCCGTCGGAGAGCGTATGCTGGTTGGCGATGCGCTTATAGTGGTTGTACACAGCGACCGACAGGATCCTCTTGGCGTAGTCCTGGCCTATGACGAACTGGTCGAGATAGTCCTTTATGTCCTTGGGCTTGGGGACGTCGGTGGTGAAGTCGCCTGCGGCGGCGCTCTCGTCCTCCGATAGGATCCTGTTGCAGACCTGTATGCACTCGTCGCAGATATAAACGCCGGGGCCGGCGATGAGGCGCTTAGCGAATTCGGCGGACTTGCCGCAGAAGGAGCACTCGTGGGAATCGTCGCCGTCGGAACCTTTACTTGCTTTCGACCGGGCCATGCTTCCTCCGTTCGAGTATCGAATCGACCAGCCCGTACTCGACGGCTTCCTGGGCGGACATGAAGAAGTCGCGCTCCATGTCTTGAGAGACGCGCTCTATCGACTTGCCGGTGTGCTGGGAGAAGTACTCGACGGTCATGCGCTTCATCCGGATTATCTCGCGGGCCTGGATGCTGATATCGGAGGCCTGGCCCTGCACCCCGCCCCAGGGCTGGTGTATAAGGATACGGGAGCTCGGCAGCGCCATACGCTTGCCCGCCGCGCCGCCCGCGAGCAGGAGCGCGCCCATGCTCGAGGCCTGGCCCACGCATATTGTCTTGACGTCGGGCTGGACTATCTGCATCGTGTCGTAGATAGCGAGCCCTGCGGTCACCGCGCCTCCGGGAGAGTTGATATACAGGTCAATATCCTTCTCGGCGTCCTGGGACGCGAGGAAGAGCAGCTGCGCCACGACCAGGTCGGCCGTAAGGTCGTTTATCTCGCCGTCCACGAAAACGATACGGTCCTTAAGGAGCCGAGAATAGATATCGTAGGAACGCTCGCCTATTCCGGTCTGCTCAATGACCACCGGGACGAGGTTATGCATCTTCTCAATCATGGTGTACCTCGAGGTCAAGATTACTCATTTTCCTTGAATAAGTCCACGAACGCGACCTTCTTGCCCTTCTTGACCTTTATCTTCTTCTCAAGATCGACCAGGAGCCTGTCTTCCTTGATCCTATCCTTGAGGTAATCTACCATCCCGCGGCGCTCGTACTCCGACTTCACCTCGTCGACCGAGAGGTTGGAGTCAGCGGCCATCTTGGCGTACTCGGCGGCGACGTCGTCGTCGGAGGCCTCGTAGGATCCCTCGGCGACGAGCTTATCCATCACGAGGCGGGTCTTTATGGCCTTCTCGGCGTCGGGCCTCCACTCCTCGCGGAGCTGCTCGACCGAACGGCCGCTCATGCTGACGATCTGGGCTAGGCGCTCCTCGTTCTCGATGCCCATGCGCTGCATAAGGTTCCGCGTGCGCATCTCCAGCTCGGCCGCGACCATGGAAGCGGGCAGCTCGACGGAGGACCTCTCAACGAGCGCGTCGATTATGGCCTTCTCGCGCATTGACTTTAGGCGATCCGCGAGGCGCTTCTCCAGCTTAGCCTTGACGTCGGCCTTGAGGTCGTCGAGGGTGGCGAATTTCTCCGAGACGTCCTGGGCCAGCTCGTCGTCGAGCGCGGGGAGCTTCTTCTCCTTGAGCTTGGAGAGAGTTATCTTAATCTTCTTCGTGAGTCCCGCGAACTCCGCGTACTCGAAATCGGCTGGGAAGGTCTTGTCTATGGTCTTTTCCGAGCCCTTCTTCATGCCGACGACCTCGTCGTCGAACTTGTAGAGGTTATGCCCGGTCCCGATCTCGAAGACGAAGTCCTGGCGCTCGGTGCCCGCGATGAGCACGCCGGAATCGTCGAGCTCGGAATAGTCGACAGTCGCGATATCGCCCTTCTTGGCGGCGGACTTGTCGTCCTTATCCATGACGATGGCGTTGCGCTCGCGGATCTCGTCGAGCTCGCGCTCCTCGTCCGCCTTGGCTATGGCTACCTGCGGCAGCTCTATCTCGGCCCCGGCGACGTCGCCCGCGGCGACCTCGGGGAACACGTCGTAGGTTACCGAGAACGAGAAGTCGGCGTCGAGCTCGAACTTGGGCTCTCCGTCGAGGGACGGCTGCGCGTAGGACAGCGGAACGAGAGTCTCGCCCTCCAGGGCCTTCTCCACGGCCTCGTCCATGACGCGGCCCATGGCGTCGAGCTTGAGCTGCGAGCCGAATTTCCTCTCGAGTATGGTCGTGGGAACCTTGCCCTTGCGGAAGCCGTCTATCCTGATGTTCTTCGCGTAGTCCTTGAGAAGCCCCTCGTACGCGGCGCGGACGTCGTCCTTGCCGACGGTTACGGTGAGCTTGACGGCCGAGCGTTCGAGTCTCTCGATGTTCTTTGTAACGACCACGTGTCTACCCCTTCTTATTGGCGGGCCCGCGCGCGGGCCGCTAACGTTCGTATACGGAAGCGCCCCGGATACGATGTGGGTATCGGAGGCGTTATCGACAAAAAAAAAGACGATCCGGGATTCTCCGGACCGCCTTCGCGTCGAGCGGGAAACGGGAGTCGGACCCGCGACATCCACCTTGGCAAGGTGGCGCTCTACCACTGAGCTATTCCCGCAATACAGTTCCCTCTGCCGCTGACGCTCGGTTCGTCCGATCTACTGCGAGAGAAGGGACTTGAACCCTCACGCCGTAAGGCACCAGATCCTAAGTCTGGCGTGTCTGCCAATTCCACCACTCTCGCTCGGAGCCACGGGGCACCGAAACATACTAGAAATCGGCGAACCCTGTCAAGGGCGAGCCATCAAGCGATCGCTCGCTTGATGGCCCTACTGAGCCGTGCAGGGATCGAACCTGCGACCCGCAGATTAAGAGTCTGCTGCTCTACCAGCTGAGCTAACGGCCCTGGTATACATCGCAAAACGCTCAAGAAAACCTAAAACAAAACTGCGTCCGGAGGGAGTCGAACCCCCGACCTACGGATTCGAAGTCCGTCGCTCTATCCAGCTGAGCTACGAACGCCCGACGCCGATCGGTCCCTAGTACCGGCTTCGAACGTACAAGGGTGGATGACGGGTGTCGAACCCGCGACATCCAGATCCACATTCTGGGACTCTACCGCTGAGCTACATCCACCGTGCGCTTGGCGAGACGTACAATGCCAAAACCCCCGAAAAATGTCAATAGGATTTTAAAATATTTCTTTCGGGAGGTCTACCATAGGGACGACGGCGCCGCACGACGCGCAACGGCCGCCCGCGAGGCCCGACCGGTCTACCGCGTACCCTCGCCTCGAAACGAGCACGGAACCGCAATCCCGGCACTCCGTGATCGAAGGCGCGCCCGATACGTTGCCGGCGTAGACGTACCTGAGGCGCCGCTTGGCCGTCTCTACGAGCCGCCGCACGGTCCGGGGAGGCGTAGCCGGGACGGCGTATCGGTACATAGGCCTGTACGCGGAGATGTGCAACGGTATGTCAGGCGAAAGGGAGGCCAGGAAGGCCGCTATCGAGTCCACCTGCGCGTCGTCGTCGTTCTTGCCGGGAACGATCAGCGTCGTCACTTCAAGGTGCGTCCCGAATCGGAAGGCCGTCTCCGCGAAGGCTTTTACCGTCTCGAGATCTCCCCCAAGCTCGTCATGGTAGAAATCCGCGTCCCAGCACTTGATATCGACGTTGACGGCGTCGCACAAGGATAGGAGCGAGGAGGCCGCGTCGGCGCCGGCGCAGCCGTTAGTGACGAGGACGTTCTTGAGCCCTACGGCCCTCGCCGCGCGCATGCTGGCCTCTACGAACTCGGCATGGACTATAGGCTCGGAATAGGTATGAGAGATCGACGGGCACGAGGCTCGGAGCGCAGACTCCGCGAGGCCCGCTGGATCGAGCCTCTGGACGGGGGCGTCGGTCGATTGGGAGATAGAGAAATTCTGGCAGAACGGGCAACGCAGGTTGCAGCCGACGTAGCCGACTGAATAGGTCGAGCTTCCCGGGAGGAAGTGATAGAGCGGCTTCTTCTCGATGGGGTCTATCGATACGGCGCTCGCCATGCCGTAGAACGGCAGCTCCAGGGTCCCGCCCGCGTTCCTCCTGACCCGGCAGGCCCCGAAGGAGCCCGGAGACAGGAGGCAGCGCCTGTGGCATAGCGCGCAGCGCGCGAAGCCGCCCGGTAGCCTATCGAAATAGCGCGCTACGGCCGTAGGCGTCGCGGGCACGGCGTTACGACCTATGCCGCCCGAGGATTTTTTCCTTGAAGACATGGGACTCGCTCATGAACCGGAGAGGCGAATCGACCTCGAAAGGCTCGTAGCGGATGCCTACCGCCCCGCGGCGGACCCAGAGGCGCACGATCCTATAGCTTTCGCCGGCCTCAGTGACCGGGCTCGGCAAGTCCTGGGCCCCTACTACGTCGGAGGCCTTGAATTCGTATATCGCCGACTCGTCCTTCCCGTGCGGCTCGACGAGGAGGATGATCTTACCGTCGTCGTAGGGATGCTTCCGCGGGGAGCCGGTAAAGGCCAGCGCGTCCTGCGGAGGGTCGCTCCTGTAGGCCTGTATCTCGTAATAGGACCCTGAAAGGTATTCTCGCACGCTCATACCGACTCCTTCCTCGATATCGCTCCGTCGATATACAGTATAAGCGCTAGCGCCAGCAGAATACAGGCCAACGCGGCAATAAACCAATCTCCGTACGACAGATACGGCGTGGTCTCGCCCGTATACACGGGTATCCTCACGGCCCTCGAGGTCGACTCGAATAGCGGCAACGACTCGAGGATGCTCCCGTCGGGCCCGACGACGGCGGAGACGCCGCCGTTGGTAGAGCGCACGAGCGTTCGCCTCAGCTCCACTGTCCTGAACCTCGCGGCTACGAAATGCTGGATCTCCGCGGAATCCGTCTTCGACCACGCGTCGTTGGTGAGATTGACGAGCATTTCCGCGCCTTCCAGCGCGAATTCCCGGCATAGGTAGGCGAACGCGTCCTCGAAGCATATCGGCGCGGCGAACCGTACGGTCCCGGCGCCCTTCGTCGGGAGCTCGAAGATGACGCGCTCGGAGCCCATGACCCATCCGGATTCAAGCCCGACGACGTCCTGGATGAAGTTGCGCACGGGATCGTACTCCCAGAACGGGATGGCCTCGGCGAAGGGCACGGGATGGATCTTGGCGTAGCTACCTACTTGCTGCCCCCGGGGGTTTATGAGGATAACGGAATTCGTAGCCGCGAATGTCTCGTAGTCGAGAATCTCCGGGGCGCCCGTGAACAGGTACGCTCCGGTATCAGCTATGAACCCCGCCAGGGGATCCTTGGCCGGGGTCCTGGCGTAGAAGCGCTTAAATCCGTTCCACGGGCGCCTGAGCGTCGTCTCGCTGAAGAGTACAATATCGGGCTTGACGGCCGACTCAAGGATAGCCTCGCGCGCCAGGCCTATCGATACCGACAGGTTCTCCGCTTCCGACCCGCTCCAAGAATCGACGTTCTGCTGCACCATCACGGCGTCGACGAAGCCCCGAGGCTCCCTAGGCCTATTCAGGGCCACGAACCCGTAGCCTAGGATGCAGGCGAACAGCACGGCGGACACGACCAGCTGTCCGAGGGCCAGGAAACGGCTTTCGCCGCCCAGGGGCCTCGCGGGAAGCGAAAAGCGAAGCGGGCCGAGAGGGTTTCGCTCCGCCGCCGTATCGAGCGGAGACGGCAGCATGGCAGGCGGGGAGCAGAGGAGCTCGGCGAGGGTAGCCGATACCAGAGCCAGCGAGAACGACAGGCCGTACACCCCGGTGGACTCGACTATCTGAACGGCGGGAAGGACGGTATTCCAGCTATGCGCGAGTATCCCCCAGGGATAGCCCAGGAAACCGGTCGATTTCCCCCACTCGAACACGGCCCAGCTCATCGCGAATACGAGGGGACGAGCCAGGCCTCCGCGCTTTAGCGCGCCGCGAAGGTATAAGCCGACGAAGCCGTATACGAGCATATAGGCGATGATGGTCGTGCCGAGCGTCCAGAACCGGAAACCCTTGAAGAACCACAGCCAGTAGCTCGAGAGCCCGTGCGCTAGGCCGCCGAACACGGCGCCGACCGCGAAGGAGCCTCGATACGACCTGGTCGTCTCTAGCGCGACGTAAAGCGGCGCCAGGGCGACGAGCCCGAGCGCGGGGTTGCCCCAGGCGAATAGCTCGTTAGGCAGGGCGAGAGCAAGGAGTACGCTCGAGACTATTCCGAGCGAGAGAGAGCGTAATTGCCTCATAGCATCGCATGATACACGCTGATCGATCCGAACGCCAGTCTCGTACGGTCCTTGACGCCCTCCGGCGGGCGGTTTATGGTTCCGCTATGGTTAAGGCCGTTTTTCCGGGTTCGTTCGATCCTCCGACCTATGGGCACCTGAACATCATCGAGCGCGCCCGCTCTATTTTCG
This sequence comes from Spirochaetota bacterium, assembly GCA_018816345.1. Lineage (GTDB taxonomy): Bacteria > Spirochaetota > Spirochaetia > Treponematales > UBA12059 > SZUA-370. The sequence continues at coordinate 51,780 of JAHIWG010000139.1, forward strand.
AGCGCGTGCTCGTCGTCGTCGCCGTGAACAGGGATAAGCGATACCTCTTCGACGCGGCCGAGCGGGTCGCGTTCATGCAGGAACTCGTCGCGCCCTGGCCCAACGTAGAGGTGCATACCTGCGATACCCTCATCGTCGAATTCGCTAGGCGCCACGATTGCCGCGTGCTGCTGCGCGGCGTCAGGAGCGTACAGGACTTCTCGTACGAGTTCGAGCTATCCATACTGAACAAGGGCGTAGGACCGGAGATAGAGACGTTCTTCATGCCGACGGACCAGAAATTCTTCGTGCTGCGCTCGAGCGCGATCAAGGAGCTCGCGTCGTTCGGCGGCGACGTCGGCGGCATGGTCCCGCCGGTCGTCGAGCGGGCGCTCAAGCGCTTCGTGGTCGATCCGAGAGAATCGTTACCTTGACCGTATAGATCGGCGCCTTGACAAAATATGCGTATTTCGTTATTGTGCGCCGGTATCCGTTACAGGCACGTAATTGTGGGAATGAGGTTGTAGTATGGCTGTACCCAGATGTAATACTTCGAAGGCTCGAACGCGCAGGCGACGCTCCATTAACATGAAGCTCGTAGCGCCGACGATCGTATCCTGCGGAAACTGCGGCAACGCCGTTCTTTTCCACCGGGTATGCCCGAAGTGCGGCTTCTATCGCGGCAGGCAGGTTTTGACCCCCGAAACCAACGCGTAAAGGAGATTCGCCATGGATGAATTGTACGAGAAGATCAAGAAGATCATTGCCGATAAGCTCGAGGTCGAAGAGTCGAAGATTAACCTCGACGCCAGCTTCAGGCAGGACCTCGGCGCCGACAGCCTCGATACCTACGAGCTCGTCTACGGCATCGAGGAAGAGCTTAAGATTCGTATCCCGGACGAGAAGGCTAACGAATTCGAGACCGTCCGAGACGCGTACGAGTTCATAAAGTCCCAGGTGTAATACCGCGAACGGGCGATAGCGCCCGTTCGCGCGTCGATCGAAGGAGGCCGCGGCCGTGTCCACCCGTTACGACGACATAGGTCGTGATCGGCTGGAAGCGCTCGTGGCCTTTCAGCGTCTATTACGATTCAAGTTCAAGGATAATACCCTCCTCGACAGGGCCCTGACGCACCGCTCGTACGTCAACGAGGATCCACGCTCGCTAGGCAATAACGAGCGGCTCGAGTTCCTTGGCGACGCCGTCCTCGGAGTCGCCACCGCGGCCCGTCTCTTCGTCGCGCTAGGCGACAAGAGCGAGGGCGACCTGGCCAGGATCAAGAGCTTCGTCGTCTCGGAGGATACGCTTTCCGAGATAGCCGCCAGACTCGGCATGGACGCCCTCCTCATGGTAGGCAAAGGCGAGGAACGATCCGGCGGGCGCAATAAGAAGGCGATACTCGCGGACGCGCTCGAGGCGGTCTTCGGCGCGGCGTACCTCGACTCCGGCTTCGACAAGGCCCAGGGCCTAGTGCTCTCGCTAATCAACCCGGAAATAGAGAAAGTGCTAGAGGATAGGCACCGCAAGGACTACAAGACGCTGCTCCAGGAATACGCCCAGAAATGGCACCGTTGCTACCCATCGTATTCCTTGGAGCGCAAGGCGGGCCCGGATCACGACCGGACGTACTGGATACGGTGCTCCCTCCTGGGCTCCGATTACGGGCCGGCCTCGGGAAAGACGAAGAAGGACGCGGAGCAGGCCGCCGCGGCCATGGCGTACGAGGCCATCAACGCCAAGGGCGGCCAGGAAGCCGAGAGGCTCGCCGCGATGAAACGGCTTTAGATAACGCCGTGCTTGACCTTGATCCGCTCGGCTATCTCGAGTAGCCGCTCCCGGGTATTGAGGTCCGGATCGTCGAGCACCGCCTCCAGCATCTCCGCGAGAGCCCTTCCCATCGACGGGCCTTTAGGCCACCCTATACCGGCCAGGTCGTTGCCGCCTATGGCGAGATCCTTGAGGCTGAAGGCCTGGTCCTTCGCCCTGAGCGCCTCTACCCTGGCTATGAGCGGCATGACGGAGCGTACGTCGGCGGGGCCGTTTCCCATGCCGGAGGTGTCGGCGAGCCGCAGCTCGGCGAGCGGCTTGACGCTCTCTAGCCCAACCCTCGAGACGAAGCGCCTGACGGCAGCGTCGGTCCAGTGCTCCGAATAGTCGAACATATGGTGCCTTACGAGGTGAACGACTTCGTCGACCAGGGCGTTGGGGAATTTCAGCCGCCTGAGCGCCGCCTCGGCGAGGCGCGCCGATTCGACGTCGTGGCCGTAGAAGGTTAGCGATCCGTCGTCGGCCTCGGCTCGCCTGGCCGGCTTGCCGATGTCGTGGAGCAAGGCAGCGAGCCTGAGCGTCAAGCGCTGGGGGGCAGCGTCGCAGGCCGCCACGAGGTGGCGGAACACGTCGTAGCGATGAGGCCCGCCCTGCCCTACGCCCTTGCACCTCGAGAGCTCCGGCAGGATCTCAGGCAGGAGTCCCGATTCGTCGAGGCGCAGGAGCCCCTCCCCGGCCCGGGCCGACGCGAGTATCTTAGCCAGCTCCTCGCGCACCCGCTCGGCGGATACCTTCCTGAATCGCTCTACGGTAGCGGGAATCGCCGCGAAGGTCGCCTCGTCGATGGAGAAGCCGAGCCGGGACGCGAACCGAATGGCGCGTAGCGGCCGGAGACCGTCCTCCTCGAAGCGGGCCACGGGGTCGCCGATGGCCCTTATGACGCAATCCGCGAGATCGCGCAGGCCCCCGTCGGGGGCGATTATAACGCCGGAGTCGGGATCCACGGCCATGCCGTTGATGGTAAAATCCCTCCTGGAAAGGTCCTCGAGGAGGTCGGAGGTGAAGCGCACCGATTCGGGGCGGCGTCCGTCCTTATACTCGCCGTCGACGCGGAACGTCGTCGTCTCTATGGAGCGCCCCTGCCAGCGCACGGTTACGGTGCCGTGCTGGATGCCCGTCGGTATGACTGACCGGAACAGGGACCTGACCTGCTCCGGCTTCGCGTCGGTAGCGGCGTCCCAGTCGCTTACCGGTAGGCCGAGGAGGCTGTCCCTCACCGCCCCGCCGACGAAATAGCACGAGAAGCCGGCCTTGGCGAATACCCTGGCGAATTCCCTCAAGTCCTTCGGTACGTCGATGCGCCTACCCATGCCGGGCCTCACAGGATCAGCATCGCGTCGCCGTACGAGAAGAAACGGTATCGTTCCTTGACCGCCTCCTCGTACGCGCCGAGTATGCGCTCGCGGCCCGCGAAGGCCGATACGAGCATCAGGAGCGTCGATTCCGGCGTATGGAAGTTGGTGAACATCGCGTCGACCGCCTTGAACCTATAGCCCGGATAGATGAATATGCTCGTCGCCCCGGATCCGCATCGAAGGCCCCCGTCGCCCCAGGAGCTCTCCAGGGTCCTCACGCTCGTAGTGCCGACGGCGAGCACGGGGCGGCCCTCGCGCTTGGCCGCGTTCACGGCCTCGGCCGTCTCCTCAGGCACGGTATATTCCTCGAGATGCATCCGGTGATCCTCGACGGCCTCCGCCCTGACGGGCAGGAACGTGCCTAGGCCGACGTGCAGGGTCACGAAGCGGAGCTCGACCCCCGCGGCGCGAAGGCCGTCCAGTATCCCCGGAGTAAAATGGAGGCCGGCGGTAGGAGCCGCCGCGGAACCGCGCTCGCGGGCGTAGACGGTCTGGTAGCGGTCCGCGTCGTCGGGGACGTCGTCGCGTCGGATGTAGGGAGGCAAGGGAAGGTGGCCGACGCGCTCCAGGTAATCGTCGTCGATCTCCCTCGAGAATTCGAAGACCCTCTCGTCGGGACGCACCTCCCGGACTTCCGCCTCGATGCCCTCCGGAAGGCCGAGTCGCTTCCCGGCCTTCAGCTTCGCCATCCTCGTAGCGACGGCCGCCCATCGGGACGGCCCCTCTCGCCTCAGGAGCAGTAGCTCTACCCGGCCCCCGCCGGCGCTCGTGGCGTACAGCCTGGCCCGCCGTACCTTCGAGTCGTTGAAGACCATCACCGCGCCGCTCGGCACGAACGACGCGATATCGCGTACGCTCGAGTGCACGATGCCGCCGCCGCCGTCCAGCACGAGGAGGCGCGACGCGCCGCGCTCGGCCGTCGGGCGCTGCGCTATCAACTCCTCGGGGAGGCTAAAACTGAAATCCGTCGTCAGCATGGTTATTCCTATATCCGAGATGCTCGTACGCCAGGGGCGTAGCGACGCGGCCCCTGGGGGTACGCATCAGGAAGCCAGATTGTATGAGGAACGGCTCCAGGTAATCCTCCAGCGTCTCGACGCTTTCGCTGGTGGAGACCGCCAGGGTCTCCGCTCCTACCGGGCCCCCTCCGAATTTCTCGATGATGGCCGCGAGCACGTCCCTGTCGTGGCGCTCTAGCCCGTACGCGTCGACCTCGAGGCGCGACAGGCCGTCGTCGACGACGCCCGCGCTGATGGTCGACGCTCCGGCGACCTGGGCGAAGTCGCGCATGCGCCTCAGGAGCCTGTTGGCGACGCGAGGCGTGCCCCTGCTCGCGAGCGCCAGCCGTTCGGCGGCGTCGTCGTCCACCGAGGTCCCGAGTATACCGGCCGATCGCCTGAGGATGGCCATCGTATCGGCCTTCTCGTAGAAGCCGAGCCGCACGTTGATGCCGAAGCGGCTGACGAGGGGGCTGCCGACCATCCCCGCCCTGGTCGTGGCGCCTACGAGCGTAAAGGGAGGGAGCGGGATCCGAAGGGTCCGCGCGGCGGGCCCCTGGCCTATTATGAAATCGAGCTCCCCGTCCTCCATGGCCATGTATAGCATTTCCTCGATGGCGGGCTTAAGCCTGTGGATCTCGTCGATGAAGAAGATTGACTTAGGCGCGAGCGTCGTCAGGATGCCGGCCAGGTCCTTAGGCTTCTCGAGAGCCGGGGCGCTCGTCACCTTGAAGTCGACGCCTAGCTCCCGCGACAGGATGCCCGCCAGGGTCGTCTTCCCGAGCCCGGGAGGCCCCATCAGGAAGACGTGGTCGAGCGCGTCGCCCCGCTTCAGGGCGGCCTCTATGAACACGGCCAGATTGGCCTTGATCGAGGCTTGGCCGAGGAATTCCGACAGCCGCTTTGGCCTGAGGGCGTTCTCGCGCTCGTCCTCGGTCGGGTCGAAGGTTCCCTGCACGATGCCGTTCACGAGGCGCTCAATTCCACTATGGCGCTGCGGAGCAGCTCCCGCTCGCGTTCGGGAGTGGACGCGGGCATGTCCGCGTCTAGCCGCGCGAGGGTCTCGGAAACGCGGCGCCTATCGTATCCCATGTCGACGAGCGCGCGCATTATATCCTCGTGCGGGCCCGTCGCCGCCAGGCCCCTCGAGGCCAGCCTCGAGGGCAGCTTGCCCTTGAGCGTGAAGACGAGCTTCTGCGCCGTCTTCTTTCCTAGCCCGGGGATCGATTCGAGCCTGGCCAGGTCCTCCGCCTCCAGCGCGCTTTCCAGCTCGTCCGCGCCTATCCCGCCGAGGATCTTGAGCGCCTGCTTGGGACCGATGCCGTCGACGCCCATGAGCTCGACGAACACCGAACGCTCCGATTCGCTCGCGAAACCGAAGAGGCGCATCTGGTCGTCCCGGTGCAGGAGCCAGCACAGTACGCGCGCCTCGTCGCCGAGGCGCCCGAAGGAGTCGACGGAACGCGCGGGCACGGCGAATTCCCACTCGACCCCGTAGGTGTCTATCCTGATACTATCCGCGCCCTTGTAGCAGAGCGTCCCTCGTACGGCGTTGAACATGACGGGGATTATAGACGGCTAGAGCGGGACGTATCAACTAAGGCGGAACGCACGGCTCTGCCCTGGCTATGGCAGAGCGCCACGGCCAGGGCGTCCGCCGCGTGATCGGGCTTCGGGACGGCCGTAAGCCCCAGAACCAGCCGCACGAAGGCCTGGACGTCTTCCTTGCCGGACCTTCCGGAGCCGGTGGCGGCTTTCTTCACGTCCATGGGACCGTACTCGCTCATGGCGAGCCCGGCGTCCCTGCACGCGAGGCGTATGACGCCCCTGGCCTCGGCGACCCCGAGCGCGCTCGAGACGTTGCGCGAGAAGAACAGCGATTCCATCGCGGCCTCGGCGGGCGCGTATTCCGCTATGACGGCGGCCAAGGAGCTCCGTATATGCGCTAGGCGCTCGGCCACGTCGTCCCCGGCCTTCGTCGTGAAGCACCCGTGGCCCCTATAAACGATTCGGGCGCCGTCTATGTCGACGACGCCCCACCCCACGGCGGCGAGCCCTGGGTCTATGCCGAGGACGCGGATCCTATCGGGTCCGCGTTCCATCGCCTATTCCTCGTCTTCTTCCGGGAGCTCCGCGTTGTGGTAGACGTTCTGAACGTCGTCGCTCTCCTCGAGCTTGTCGATGAGCTTGCGTATCTTCGAGCCGGAATCCTTGTCGGCGGAGACGTAGGACTCGGGGATCATCGATATCTCGGCGCCGTCGGTCTCCATGCCGCCCGCGGTAATGGCGTTAAGAACGCTCTCGAAGGCCTCGGGAGTGGTGTAGACGACTATTTCGCCGTCCTCGTTGACGATGTCGTCGGCCCCGCCCTCCAGGGCGAGTTCCATCACCTTGTCCTCGGCGTACTTCTCGCCGTCGAGGGAGATGACGCCCTTTCGAGCGAAGAGGCGCAGCACGGCGTTGGACGTAGCCAGCGAGCCGCCCGAACGCGTCAGGAGGTTGCGCACCTCGGCCGCCGCGCGATTCTTGTTATCGGTAAGCACCTCGATAAGGATGGCGACCCCGCCGGGGGCGTAGGCCTCGTAGACGAGCTCTTCGTATACCGCGTCGCCGAGCTCTCCGGTGCCCTTCTTGATGGCCCTATCGATGTTGTCCTTGGGCATGTTCGCGCCGCGGGCCTTGAGGATGGCGGTGCGGAGGCGAGCGTTGGAATCGGGATCGCCGCCGCCCATTCGCGCGGCTATCGAGATCTCCTTGATCAGCTTGGTGAACATCTGGCCGCGCTTAGCGTCGGCCGCGCCTTTCTTGTGCTTGATCGTCGCCCATTTACTATGTCCTGACATTGTGACTCCTTGCCGTGTGGGATACGCGGGTTCGAACGGATCGTCGCTGCGCGATTCCCGTAGATCGACATCGCGGCTTCCGCTCTATCGGAAAGACTTCGCGAAGGCGCGTCCTACGCGGTCGAGATGCCTTAGAAGCGGGAGCGTCCGTTCATTATTTTCGCGATGGATAGTATCATGCGGCGCGATTTACTGTCAACGATTGGGGGATATGGCAAGGTTATCGCTTAAAACGTATAAAACGGTAATGGAAAGGCGATGCGGGGCTAGGCCAAAGCCCCCGCCCAGGAGGACGGGGGCCGAATCGCCTAAAGGTAAGCGGCGGCTAGGATTTTGCCGTTACTATCCTATTCTTCTTGATGCCATCTTGGATCAACTCGATGCGAAGCTTGTCGTACCACGCGAAATCGAACGGCTTCTTGCCGCGCACGGTATACTTCACGGCGGATTCAAGGTCGTCGCGGCACGCTTCGCACAGGTCGAACTCTCGTACGTGGAAAAAAGTCCTCGAAGGGATCGGGTCTACTACTTCTTTTTTGCAGACATCGCAGAACAAGTGCTTCATACTGCTCTCCTCGATTGCGGTCGATGCCGACGATTCTATAGTATACAGACCGTATTGTCGAGTGGAATAGCGTATCGGCCGACGCGACGACCGGCCTAACGACTGACGCGACGAGGAAACGATGAACCGAACAGGCTTTGACATTCTATCCTCCGGCACGGAAAGGCGAGGCGTCCTCATCATAGCCGAGCTCGGCACGGGGCACCTCGGGGACGCCGGCAAGGCTGCGGAACTGATAGCCGCGGCGATAGGCTCGGGCGCGGATTGCGTGAAATTCCAGCACGTCTACGCCGACGAGATAATCCATCCCGCCACGGGGCTCGTGCCGCTGCCCGGAGGCCCGACGCCCCTTTATGAAACGTTCAGGTCCCTCGAGACCGGCCCCGATTTCCTATCGCGGTGCAAGGAAATCGTAGAGTCGGCCGGGGCGGCCTTCCTATGCTCGCCGTTCGGGATACGGAGCGCCCGGGAACTACGCGATATGGGCGCGAGCGCCATGAAGATAGCGAGCCCCGAGCTGAATTATATCCAGCTACTCGAAGAGGTGGCATCCTATGGGCTGCCGACCATACTATCGGGCGGAGTCTCTAGGCTCGCGGACATCGAGCGCGCGCTCGAGGCCTTCTCCGGGACGGGGAGCCCGACCGCCCTCCTCCACTGCGTGACGTCGTACCCGGCTCCTGAGTCCGAGTATAACCTGCGGCTCCTACCGTCCCTGGCCGCCCTCTTCGGCGTTCCGATCGGCGTCTCGGATCATTCCGTCGATCCGGAGCTCGTGCCCGCCGTCGCGGTCGCCCAGGGAGCGCGCGTCGTCGAGAAGCATTTCTGCCTCTCCAAGGGCGACTCCGGCCTCGACGACCCGATAGCCCTTAACCCTGAGGATTTCGCCCGTATGGCGCGCGCGGTACGCCGAGCGTCCGAGCTCGTATCCGAAGGGGGCGCCGACGGGGCGTTACGCTCGCTCAAGGAGGATTTCGGGGAAGGCAGGGTCGAGGCGGCTCTCGGCGACGGGCGGAAACGCCTCGCGCCGAGCGAGGCGGCGAACTACTCGAGGACCAATAGATCGATACACGCGAGGCGGCCGATCGCTCGCGGGGAGCGGCTCGACGAGCGTAATCTTTGCGTCGTGAGGACCGAGAAGGTCTTACGGCCCGGCCTCGAGCCCGTTTACCTCCCGGTCGTCGACGGCCGGCTAGCGGCGCGCGACATACCCGACGGCGAGGGCGTAGTGTGGGCGGACGTGGGCGGACGTTAGCCGAACACTACTATAGTCTTGCCGTGGCCGCCCTCTTCCGGGCGCGCGTAGTGGAATTCCTTGATTCCCGGGTACCTGGCGAGCGTCTCCTTGACGCCCTGCTGCAGGACGCCCTCCCCGGTGCCGTGGATGATGGAGAAGCCGCTGAGGTTCTCCATGGTCGCCGCGTCCAGCTGCCGCTCGAGCGCCGCGATCGCCTCCACGAGCCTATAGCCGCGCAGGTCCAGCTCGATGACGGCGCGATTGCCGCGGCTCGAGCTCGACTCTATCGATACGCTGGGCGCCTTGGGCTCTAAGGCCGCCGTGAGCTCAAGATCGGCCTCGTCCACCGTTATCCTAAGCGCGTCGGTCTCCACGAGCCATTTCCCGCCGCGTACGGCTCGGAGCGCCGTCCCTCGCCTCCTGGCGGGCAGGACGAGGACGGGCGAGCCTTCGGCGATACGCGCCGGGGGCCTGGCTCCGGCCTTCAGGCCGCGTTCCTGCGAACGGGCCTCGCGGGTCTTCGCCTCTACCTGCGCCTCTAGGCCGGAGAGGAATTCCTTGACCTCCTGGGTCTTGGCCTTGGTCAGCTCGCCCTCGCGCAGCTCTCGGACCAGGTTCTCGAGGGTCTTCCTGCTCTCCGAGAGCAGGTTATTCAGCTCGGAGACCCCCTGGGTCCGTAGCTCGGATTCTTTCTGCCTGAGCTTCAGCTCCTTCAGGTCCGCCTTGCGCTGCTCCTCCATCGCGTCCCTGAGCCGTCGCTTCTCCTCGTCGCGCAGCGAGTCCAGCTCCCTATGCTTGTCCGACAGGCCGCTGATGAGGGCCGAGATGTCGGTTCGCTCCTCGCGGAGGTAGAGGCGCGCTCCCTCGACGACCTCCATGGCCACGCCGTTCTTCTGCGCGATATCGAGGGCGCGGCTCTCGCCCGGGACGCCCATCATGATGCGGTACGTGGGCGACAGCGTATCCTTGTCGAAGTCGACCGAGGCGTTGAGCACGCCCTCCTTCGTATAGCCGAAATTCTTCAGGATGCCGTGGTGCGTCGTGACGAGGGTCAGGGCGCCCCTATCTATGAAGAGGTCGAGGAGCGCCATGGCGATGGCGCAGCCTTCCTCGGGGTCGGTGCCGGAGCCGAGCTCGTCGAGCAGGACGAGGCTGCGCCCCGTAGCGCCGGCCACGATGGCGGATATGGCCTTCATGTGTCCGGAGAAGGTCGACAGGGACTGGTCCATCGACTGCTCGTCGCCTATGTCGGCCCACACGCCGTCGAAGACCGGCAAGGCCGAGCCGTACGCCGCCGGAATGGCCAGGCCGAACTGGTTCATAAGGGAGAAGAGCCCGGCCGTCTTCAAGGAGACGGTCTTGCCGCCGGTATTGGGGCCGGTAACGATGAGGGTCCGGGCGCCCTCGGGCATGCGCAGGTCGATGGGGACGGCCTTGGAGCCGAGGACCGGATGCCTGGCGCGCACGAGCTCTATTCCCGAGGGGCTATCCTCCGCGAACACTCCGTCGTTCATGTGCGAGTACCGGGCCTTGGCGAACAGCCCGTCGAGCGAGGCGCACGAGACCCTCGCGCCCTGGATAGCGCCGGAGAAGCCGTGCAGGCGGGCCGTCGTCTCGCGCAGGACGCGCTGCAGCTCGCGGAGGTAGCGGGCCTCCTCCTCGACGAGCTCGTTGTTCTTCTGCACGAGCGACTCTGGCTCGATGTAGACGGTCTGGCCCGTGGAGGAGACCTCGTGGACTATTCCCTTCACCCTCGCCTTCGAGCCCGCCTTCACGGCCAGCACCGTTCGCCCGTCGCGCTGGGTAGGCAGGTCGCTCTGCAGCATAGACCTGGTGGCCTCGTCCTGGAAGAACGACGCGGTGACGCGCTCGATGTCGCCGTTCAGCCTGCGGATGCGGGACCGTATGTCCCTGAGCTCCGGCAGGTCCTTGACCTCGCCGTCCGGCCCCACGATCCTGAACGCGGCCGCGGCCACCGGCGACAGGTCGGGCGCGGAGCCCGCCTCGGCGGCTAGCGCCTCGTGACGCGCGCCGCCCATCCAGCGGGCGAGCCCCGTGTACGCGTCGGCCCACATGCCGAGGGCCCACAGCTCCTCGACGGCCAGGCAGGTCCCCGGCTTGGAGACGACGCGGGCGGCCCCGTCGATAGGCGCGAAGGATCCCGGGGGCATGCCGTGCCGATCGCGGAACAGCTCGCGGACGGCCGAGGCGCGGGCCTTAGAGTCGGCGACGGCCGCGGGGTCGCCCGAGGGCAGGCTCCCGCGGATAGCGGCGGCGCCCTCCTCGCTCAGGCAGTAGGCGGCGACGTCGTCGCGGATCCTATAGAAATCGAGTAGCGATAGCGCGTGTTCATGCATCTTCGTATTCGTCCTCTTCGTAGCGGCGGGGCTTGCCGACCTTCTTGGCGTAGGCGCGCGTGTCCTCGAGCTCGGCCAGCACGCGCGCGTAGCTCTCGTAGCGGTCCTCATGGATGGCGCCGGACTCGACGGCGTCGACGACCGCGCACCCCGGCTCGTCCAGGTGCATACAACGCGCCCCGAGCGCGCATCGGGCCGATACCTTCTTGATCTCCGGGAAGCATGCCCCTAGGGTCGCGGGGTCGATGCCCCGCACGGCCAGGCGCCGGAAGCCGGGCGTGTCTATGACCCGGGTGGCCCCGTCGGACAGTACCGAGAGTATAGCGGCGACCGTCGTATGCCGGCCGCGCTCGAATTTCTCGCATACCTCGCCGACCTTGAGGCCAAGCCCGGCCTCGAGGGCGTTAAGGATGGAGCTCTTGCCGACGCCGGACTGTCCGACGAAGGCGCTCGTCTTCCCGGCTATCCTCTCGCGGAGGGCCTCGACGCCGGTCCCCGAGTCGGCGCTCATCTCCATGGTCTCGAAGCCGACGCGGCGGTAATCCTCCATGCGCTCGGCCACGTCCTCGTCGACGCCCAGATCGGTCTTGTTAAGGGCTATGATGAACGGTACGCCGTCCGAGGACGGCTCGAGGGACACGCGGTCTATGAAGCGGGGCCTGAACGGCGGCAAGGCGGCGCTCGTCACGCAGACCAGGACGTCCATATTGGCGGCGATCGCCTGGATCGCCTTTCCCTTCTCGTTGAAGCGCCAGAATAGGCTCTTGCGCGGAATCAGCGAGCCTATCATGCCGGTTCCGGCGGAGGCAGGCTCCCATTCCACTACGTCGCCCGCCGCCAGGGGATTATAGAAGCCTTCTGCGCCCTTGAGCTTCTTGCCCTTGAGCGCGCACCTGACGACGCTGCCGTCCTCGGCGAGCACGGAGAACGAGTTGTTCGCGCCGGACAAAACGGTGCCCAGGCTCATTCGAGCGCCCCGGCGGGCTCGAGGCCGAAGATCTCGGCGAAGCCGCCGTACACGGGGCCGAATTCGCCCGGCCCCGTCAGGTACATGGCGTCCGCGGCGAGTGAAGCGGGACGGTACGGGCGCCCCTCGGCGGGAAGCTGGCCCAGGACGCTCCTGAGCCGGGACGCTATACCGTCCCTCGAGTCGACGATAGCGACTCCGGGCCCGGCTAGTTCCCGGAATTCCGGGGCTAGGTGAAGGAAATGAGTGCAGCCTAGCACGATGGCGTCGACGCCCTGCCCGAGCATCGCCTCGACCGAGGGCCTGACGGCGGCGAGCCGCTCCTCCTGGCTAGAGCCTATGAAAGCGCGCTCGACGAAGTCCACGAGCGCGCCGTCGCCTATCCTGACGAGGGCGCAATCGGCGGCCCAGCGCCGCGCGAGGTCTGAGAGGTATTCGGCGGCGACAGCCGCGGGGGTAGCTACGACGCCGATCCGGCGGGCCTTGGAAACGGCGGCCGCGGGCTTGATGGCCGGGACCGTACCGACGACCGGGATACCGGGGTTCGCGGCTCGGATCTCGTCAATCGCGAGCTCCGTAGCCGTATTGCAGGCTACGACTATGGCCTTCGGGCTCGTCATCGATACGAGCGAGGCGATCGCGCCGACAGCGGCCTCCACGACCTCGCCCCTCGATTTCGTCCCGTACGGGAAACCGCGCCGATCCGCCAGGTAGACGTATCGCTCCGCGGGCAGGAGGGCGCGCGCGGCGCCCAGGTAAGGAAGCCCGCCCACTCCTGAATCGAAGAAGGCGACGGGCCGGGTATCATGATGCATGGTGGTTCCTATCGGGTGCCTCAATGGCCGAAGAGGCCGTCGAAGGCGCTCTTCGCGGCCTTTGACGAGTCCTGCCCTCCGCTACCCTTGACGGTAGCCGGATCGGCCTTGAAATATTCGCAGAAATTCATCCGCTCCTTGTCCTTGACGGTATCGGGAACCGTTTCCAGGCAATCGCGGTAAGCGCCGGGCTTATAGAAACGGCAATGGACGCAGGCGTGCAGCTCCCTGCCGCAACTCTCGCAGAGATCCCGGAATCCTATCCTCTCGACGGGTAGCGGCGTCCCGCAGTATGAGCACATGGGGTCAGTGTACGCGCCGACCGGTAAATTTTCAAGCTATAGTTCGGTTTTACGCTATCGCTACCATGGCGACAAGGGGGCCGCGGCTTGAGGCCTCTTCGATAATGGGCTATCCTTGGCCTAGGCGGGCGCGCATCGGCGCCCGCGCCCTTAAGGAGGCCGCCTATGTTCGATTTCAGGCGATGCATCGCCGACGGCTGCGAAGCGACCGCGATATCGGGGACCGAATTCTGCGTCGACCATCATCGCGATCCTGACTCCGTCGCCGCCTCGTTCCTCGAGGCCTTCGCCGCCGCGCCCATGCTCAAGAACCTGAACATGGCCGGCCTCCGCTTCGAAGGCGCCGACCTCTCCGGCAAGCGATTCTTCTCGTGCTCGTTCTCCAATACCGTGCTCAAGAACATGACCTTCTCCGGCTGCGTCTTCCGGATGTGCTTCTTCGATTTCTGCTCGGCCGACTCGTGCGATTTCTCGGGGGTCGACGCGCAGTTCTGCTCCTTCGCGGGAGCCCGCTTCCTTAACGCGTCGTTCGAGCGCTCGGAGCTCGTGCACAATAATTTCAACGGCTCGCGCACGAGCGACTGCACGTTCAACTATTCCAACCTATACAACTCGCGCTTCATAATGTCGGAATTCGAGAAGACCGATTTCATCGACTGCAACCTGAAACGGACCTTCGTGATCCCCTCCAAGGAAGTCGACGTTTCTTGGCGCCTTTCCAACACCCAGGAATCGATCAGGGAACTCGACAGGATAGACTCATGACCGTATTCTTCCACTACGCCTTGCACGGCTTCGCCAACGTCTACCTCGTCGGCAACGACGAGACCATGGAGGCGGCGATCATCGATCCCGCCGCCTTTACCCTGGGGCTCCTCGACTTCATCGAGGACAAGGGCTACTCCGTGACGGCGGTCCTGGTGACGCATAACCATCCGCACCACGTCGACGGGCTCCGCACCCTCCTCCGCATCTACGACGCGGAGGTATTCTCGAGCAACGCCACCCTGGGCGACATTCCGTGCCGCATGGTCCGCGACTCCGAGACGTTCCGCGTCTGCGGCCTCGAGGTCCAGGCGCTCTCGGTGCCGGGGCACTCGGCAGACTCGATGGCGTACCGTCTCGACAAGCTCGTCTTCACCGGGGACGCCCTGCACGCGGGGCTCATAGGCAAGACTATGAGCCAATACGGCAACAGGCTCCTTAAGGAACAGCTGGCCAAGAAGATCCTGAGCCTTTCCGACGACTGCCTCGTCCTGCCGGGCCACGGCCCGCCCTCGAGCATCGGCGCCGAGAAGCTGTACAACCTAGGCTGGAGGAAGACCAAGTCGGAGATCCGCCGCGACGAGTACGAGTTATTCGTCTGAGTCGTCAATCCGCGCGCTTTCTTCGCTTTACAGGAAGCGAGGGCCGGTCCTATACTCGGTACGTCAATCGTAGCCGGCGCGTCGCGCCACGTATCGTGAATATCATAAGGAGAGCTCGCATGAGGAAACTAAGGTTGATCGCCATCGCGACGGCGGTCTTGATAGCGCTCGGGGCGGTATCCGCCTGGGCGGCCGACGATATTCTCGGCCTCTGGAAGATCATCGACGACAAGACGAACAAGCCTACGGCCTTCGTACTCCTCTATTCGAACGGCGGGAAGCTCTACGGCCGGATGATGGCCACGATCAGCAAGGAAACGGGCAAGGTAGACGATACTATCGATACTATGAAGTTCAAGGCGGACGCCCTCGCGGGCGACCCTCCCAACTGCGGGCTCGACTTCGTATACGAGATGCAGGAGCGGGGGAAGGACTGGAAGGGCGCGATCATCGACCCGGGCGACGGGAAGGTGTACGACTGCACGATCAAGCGCGACGGTGATAAGCTGATCGTCCGCGGCTCGCTAAAAGGCACCGGCGGCCTGCTCGGCAGGAACCAGACCTGGCTCCTCGCGAACGAGTCGGAGCTGCCCCCCGACTTCAAGCTCCCCGCTCCCGCGAGCTTCGTACCCCTAATACCAAAGAAGAAGTAAGCTTCCCGTAGGTCGGCGTTCGCGCCGGCCTACTAGCCGACCGCCTCCGAAAGGAAGCGCTTGACGGGGCTGGCGATATGCCCCTGCGCCGAGACGAGCGCCAGGCTATCGCCTCCCGAGGCCAATGTCGCCTCGAGCACCGAGTACAAGGCGCCTATGGTCATTTCTATGGCCTCTACCGCGTCGTTGCACCCTAGGTAGTATCCTAGGAACAACGCGCTCGCGAGGTCCCCGGAGCCTTTCGGGGGCCGGGAGAACGGAAGCATCGGGGCCAGGACCGTACGCCTTGAGCTGCCGTCGCTGACGAAAAACCCTATGCCGCCGTTTCCCGAAGGCCGGAAGCTCGTTACGAGCACGACCCGCGGCCCCATCGCGTGTATGGCGTCCGCGGCCTTCGCGGCGTCGCGGGCCGTAGCGATAGTCGCGCCGGATAGCATCTCGGCCTCGAAGACGTTCGGGCTGACGATATCGGCCCGCGGCACGGCCTCGGCGGCTATGAATTCCGGCAAGCCGCGCTGAACGTAGACGCCCTCCGGGACGTCTCCCATCACCGGGTCGCAGCAGTATAGGGCGGCGGGATTGGCGCGCCTCGCGGCGTCCACGGCCCTGACGATCGCGGCGCCGGTCTCGGCGTCGCCCATATACCCCGACAGCACGGCGTCGCACCTCGAGAGGACTCCTAGGCCCTCGAGTCCCTTCACGACGTCGGTCACGTGATCGGCGCCGAAAGCGGCGCCGGTCCACCCGGGGATGCCGGTATGGCAGGAGAATTGCACGGTATTGATGGGCCAGACTTCGAAGCCTAGGCGCTCGAGGGGAAAGACGGCGGAGCGGTTACCTACCCTGCCGTAGGCCACGTGGGATTGAATAGAAAGAACGTTCATCATGAAGGGCCTCCTATATCGGCGTTCCCGCTATCGAAAAATCGATCGGCGTTTGACAACGCGGCCACGAGGGGAATGTTAAGCGCGTCGAGCCCTCTGTCGGTCGGGAATAACCTCGTCCCGTCGAAGCGCACCAGGTCCGGGTAGCTCTCGTGGAGACGACCGAAGGCTTCGAGGGGATCGAAGCCGAAGCGCCTCGCGAAACCGGCCGCGTCAAGGCCCCTGGAGGTGCGCAGGGCCGTCATGAGGCATTCGAAGGCGGCGTCACGGCCACCGACGAACGACTCGGCAACCGTCCCGCACGGATCCGTCGCGTAGCGCGAGTCGTCGCGGGAATTCTCGAGGCGCAGGAAGCCTCCTCGCGCAGAGCCTCCGCTCTCGCCGCTCGCACGGGAGGCGGCGACGTTCCCGACGCCGGCGGGGCCTACGGCCAGCCAATCGCCCATTTCCCAATAGACCTGGTTGTGCCGGCATTCCTGCCCCGGAAGCGCCCAATTAGACACCTCGTACCTGACGAACCCGGCCTTCGCGAGCGCCGCGGCGGCGGCTTCGTACATATCAGCCCGCTCGTCGTCGTCGGGCAGGCTGACCGTGCCCGCCTGAACAGCGTCGTGCAACGGCGTGCCGTGTTCCAGGGTCAGCTCGTATAGCGAGACGTGACCGGCCCCTAGTTCGCAGAGCAGGCGCGCGTCGCGCTCCAGGCCGCCGACGCTCTGGCCGGGGAGGCCGAACATCAAGTCCGCCGACCACCTGCCGCGCCATTTCGAGGCCAGGGACTCCAGCCTCCCGATGCACGAGCGAGAGTCCCCTCGCCTGCCCGCGACGTACCTCGCCTGGTCCTCGAGGCTTTGTACCCCGACGCTCAGCCTATCCACGCCGGCCTCGCCTATAGTCCCGAGGAAGGCGTCGCTCACGTCCTCGGGATTCGCCTCGATGCTCCACTCTGAGGGGAGGGTTCCGCCGGCCTGCGCCTCGGCGCCTAGGATGGAGAGGAGGCGGCGCAGTATTCCAGGGGGAAGGGCGGAGGGAGTGCCTCCGCCGATGTACAAGGTATCGTACCCGGACCGGCCGAATCTTCGCCCGTGCTCGGCGAGGTGCAGCTCGACCGCAGCAGCCCAGGCCTCCGCCGGTTCTTGCATCGCGCCTCGGCCGTACGCCGCGCTATGGAAATCGCAATAGGCGCAGCGCTTGGAGCAGAACGGGACGTGGACGTAGAGGGACGGCACCGAGGGCGCCTAGAAGCCGGAGATCCGGTCGAGGGGCCAGTAGCGCGCGACGACCTTGCCCAGGAAATGATCCGCCCGGACGGGGCCGAAGAAACGCGAGTCGGGGCTCGAGAAGCGCTCGTCGCCGACGACGAAGAACTCGTCGGGGCCTAGCTCCATCGCCTCCATCGAGCCCGCTAGCGGCATCGCCTTATCCCAGCCATCGATAGGCCTGGCGCCGGCGATATCGTAGTCGCCGCCCGACACCTCGTACTCCGTAAGGTAATGCGAGGTCCCCGCGGTCCTCACGTAGACTATGTAGCCGTCCATCATCACCGAGTCCCCGGGGCCGGCGACGACTCGCTTAATGACAGGCGAGTCGAAGGCGGCCTCGACGCCCGGCGCTCCGAGGCGCTGCAGGCTCAGGAAGTGCAGGGCGGAATCGAGAAGCCGCTTATGCCAGGCGCGATGCTCCGATGAGGGGCGGCGGATGAGAACGACGTCGCCCCGCTTCGGCGCCTTGAAGACCGTTCTCGTCCCGGAGAACGGATTGAGCACGCCGTAGGCGGACGAAGCGACGATGACCCTGTCCTTTGGCGAGAGCGTCGGCATCATCGAGGTGGACCCTACGACCCACGACTTGAGCGCGAAGGCGGAGAACGATTCGAAGGCGAAGAATATCAGCACGACGTACTTCGCGAAGCGCATGACGCGCGACCGCTTCCTCTTGACGTCCTCGAACGATTGGACCCGCTTCATGCCGCCTACCTGATGCCGCCGAGGCGCCCCAGTGGCCAGTAGACGAATAGCGCGTGCCCTAGAACCTTATCGAGCGATACCGCCCCGAACCAGCGCGCGTCCTTTGAATTATCCCTATTATCGCCCATGGGGAAGACCCTATCCTCCGGGATGTACCATCCGGAACGGATCATCCTATCCTCGGCGACCGTGCGGGCGTCATGGGGATACGCCGACGCCAGCTCCGCTACCAGGGAGGCGTTGAACGCCTTGTCGTCGTACTGGTTATACCGGACGGAGGGCATGTCGGTCCGTATGCCCATCTCGACCTCTGCCCTCGCGACGCCCGCGCGACGTATGGAAGGATAGTCCTCGGGCTTTACCATGCGCCTGAGCGGGTACTGGAAGCCGGTAGCCTTCTGATAGTCGCGCTCGGACGTCCATTCGGACTCCCCGCGGAAGAGGAATCCGACCTCGCCGTCGACGACCCTGACGGTATCGCCGCCGACGCCGACCGCGCGCTTGATGAGGTAATGCACCCGCGGCTGGCCGGCCTCGTCGAGGTCTATATCCACGAGCGTCAGCGTCGCCATGTAGACGAACTGCTGCAGTATCGTGAAAATCGGCCCCTTCGACAGGTAGGCGGGGTTCTCGAACACGACGACCTCCCCGCGGGAGGTACGCCTGAAGCCGGGCATCTTGGCGACGCCGGGAAGCAGTTCCGGCCCGTACACTATCTTATCGACGAAAATCATATCGCCTATCTCGAGCGTTCCCGACATGGAACCCGAGGGAATGCGGTACATCTGGAACAGGTATTGGTTTATGAGGAGAACCATGCATACGGCCCAAAGGATGGCTTCCGCCCAGTCGCGGATCCAGTGCTTGGCCTGTTGTTTCATCTTCTGGGCGAGCCGGCGCTTCTTTCGGCGCGTCAGCGCGCGCTCCGTGAAGGACTCCAGCGACGCGAGGAAGTCGGTTTTTGCGTCCATCGGATCGAGGCTACCATCTTTCGTTCGCGTTGACAAGCCTCGCCGCGGACTCATATAATCCCGCGATGAACGACGATAAGACGATAACCAGACAGGATATCGACGAGGCCAAGGTTAGCCTCAGGCCGGTATTCGGCATCGCCCCTAAGTACTACGTGGCGGCCATATACGGCGTAGCCGCCCTGGCGGTCGCCTTCCTCCTCCTCGTATTCCCGGGGCTACGGAAGCCCGGGACGCTCTACTCGTTCGTCGTCGACCCTCCGGGAGCCGCGATATCGATAGACGGCGTCTACCGGGGCTCCGCTCCCTGCGAGCTCTTCCTCGCCGCGGGAGAACGCTCGGTTAGCATTTCCCGACCCGGTTTCGCGCCCAGCGCGACGGCCGTTATCGCTAAGGGCCGGGTCTTCGGGACCCTGGTCGTAAAGCCAAGGGCGACGCTGACCGCGTCGCTCGAGATAGATGGACGTTCAGCCGCGCTAAGGGACGGGGCGAGCCTGTACGCGTCATGGGCCCTCGCGGGTTCTCCGAGCGAGGCCTACCAGATCCCTCTCGTCCTATCGGACGCCGCGCTCGCGCTGTCCAAGGAGCCGCTCTCGACCGAGGCGCGCGGCCTGGCCGGCGCCGCGGTCTCATACGCCAGCCACGCCCAGTCGCTCAGGGACGCCGCTCGCGCCGTATCAATAGCCTATTCCGACTCGGCGGCCGTCACGCCAGCATCGCTCGGCAGGCTCGTGAGCGCCCTTAGCTCTGAACTGAGAGACGATCCCGCCATGCTCGCCGCCTTCGCCTCGCTCGTCCCCGCTACCGTCCGCGCGCGTATCGAGCCCACGGGCCTATACCGGGAAGCGGTCGCGAACGCCGTAGCCGCGGCCCGGCGAGCCTCCGCCGTAGCGGGCGGCACCGAGACTGCGGACGGTAAGAAGTTCATAGCCGTAAGGGCGGGCACGGCCGTCGTCGCCGCGAGAGACGCTCTTCCCGCCTCGTCGGAGGTCGCCGGCTTCATGATCGCCTCTGAGGAGACGACAGTAGGCGAATTCAGGCGCTTCGTCGCGGCGCGCCCTGACTGGGGCCCCTCCGCCGCGGCGTCCCTGGCCCGGGCCGGCCTCGCGGAGACCGATTACCTCCAAGGCTTCGGAGACCTCGCGGACGAAGACGTCCTCCGCTACGTCTCTAGGCCCGCAGCGATCGCCTACTGCTCCTGGCTCTCGGAGCGGGCGCCCTCCGGATACCGCTACTCGCTCCCTACCGAGGCTCAATGGACGCTCGCGGCGGCCGCGGGCCGGGCGTCGCCCGCGGGCGTTCCTTTCGCCGATTCGGGCGCGACGGGGCCTTCCCGGCCTTCGGGGCTTCCGAGCGACGCGGCGGGTCTCAAGGGCATGCTCGGCAACGTATGGGAATGGTGCTCCGATTCTTACTCCTCGAGCCCGGCGAGCGGCGCGGCCGGCAGGTCCCGCTTCCCGTCGGCCGAGGCGGTAGTCAGGGGCGGATGCTGGGCTAACCGAGCCAGCCTGGTGCGCGTCGACTCGCGCGGGCCCATGCGCGAATCGGAATGCTCGCCCTACCTCGGTTTCAGGATCGTCCTCGCGCCCTATACGGAGTGAATAGATGGAAGGCATAAAGATCATAGCGCTCAATAGGCGCGCGCATTTCGATTACGCCGTCGAGGAGACGATAGAATGCGGGATAAGCCTCTTAGGCTCCGAAGTGAAATCGCTGCGAATAGGCAAGGTCTCCTTCCCCGACGGATACGCAGCCTTCGAGAAGGGCGAGCTGTGGCTGAGGAACGTGCATATATCCGAGTACACCTGCAGCTCTATATTCAATCACGATCCGGACAGGCCCAAGAAATTGCTCGCGCACGCCCATGAGCTGAAGCGCCTGGAGCGGCGCGTAAACGAGAAGGGCTATACCCTCGTCCCGTTGGACTTCCACTTCAGGAAGGGCCGGGTGAAGGTCGAGCTCGGACTATGCAAGGGAAAGAAATTCCAGGATAAGAGAGAATCGATAAAGGAACGCGACGTTCAGCGGGACCTGCAGCGCGACTTCCGGGTCAGGCAGCGATAATCGTGGGCGGACTCAGGATAACGGGCGGGACTCTCAAGGGCAGGCGAATCGAGGTGCCTAAAGGCGATTTCGAGATCAGGCCCGCCATGGACAGGATGCGCGAATCGCTTTTCTCGATACTAGGCCCCCTCGACGGCAGGTCTTTCCTGGACATGTTCTCGGGCTCCGGCATCATAGCCCTCGAGGCGGCCAGCAGGGGCGCGTCGCCGGTAGCCTGCGTCGAGCGCGACAGGGCGAAACTCGGCCTCTTGATCCGGAACGTCTCCATAGCGCCGGAGCGGATCGATTGCCACTGCGTCCCAGTGGAGCGCTTCGTCGTCAGGTGCGAGCGGGCGTACTCGGTGGTCTTCTGCGATCCTCCCTTCCCGTACTCGCATAAGTCCGACCTGATACGCTCGATCGCCGACGGAGGGCTCGTAGAGCCCGGCGGCCTCCTCCTCATCCATTATCCCTCGGAGGATACGCTGCCGCAATCGCACGGTTCGCTCTCGGCGATCGACGAAAGGTCGTACGGCCGGTCTACCGTACGATTCTATAAGAGGGCTCTAGAGTAAGGGATCCTACTTGTCGAGCGCCCGGATAATGCGCACGAGGCGATCGTCCAGGCAGGCCTGGCCCGTCGAAGTCCCGGCCGATCCGGGCTCTGCGACTGGGAACGGCATGGTCGGCGCTTGGTTCTCGCTCGTGCCAATCTCGCCATGCTCGAGTCCGAGCTCTTCGTGCACCATCGCGCTCTCCAGTCTCGGATGCTCCGTGCAACGGCTTCCGATTCATTCATATCGATTCTGATACTTACTATACCACGCCCGTACGGCATTTCAGCCATTCTCGCGCTTCTCCTTAGAATTGATTATTTGCATAAACTCATTTATATTCTATTAAGTAACCGTAAGACATGGCGAGATTCGCGCCTAGGACGGAGTCTAGATGGTCGAGACCGTATTTGAAAATTTCCCCGAAGACGGCCTTATCAAGACCGTCGACGAGCCTAATCAGGAGCTTTCTTCCGAGCAGAAGGTTCGATTGAATCGCCGCGGCAATACTCTCTTCAATTCCGGCGATATCGAGACGGCGAGGCGTATTTTCCAGACTACCGGTTACTCTGACGGCCTCATGCGCGTCGGGGAGTCGTACCTGGGCTTGGGGCGCCCCGTGGACGCCCTGAAGATGTTCAAGCTATCGCACGATCAGGCAAGGAGCGACGAGCTGATCGGGAAAGCGGCGTTAGCGATTCGAAAAATGCTCGATAAGAAGGATAATGTATGAGCGATGAGAACAACCAAAACGACGAGAGCCCGCTAGAGGACGGGATGGCCCCCCAGCAGAGCAACGAGCTCATGGAGATCGCCGAATTATCCAAAAAAGGATACCAGTACCTAAAGGAGAACCGCGTCGGGGACGCCGAGCGCAACTTCAAGAAGATCCTGGAGAACGACCCGGAGAACAACTACGCGCTCGTCGGGCTCGGCGACGCCGCGAGGAAGCGGACCGCCCATCGGGACGCGGTCGACTATTATAAGAAATGCCTTATCTACCATCCCGGGAATAATTACGCCCTCTTCGGCCTCGCAGACTGCTATAAGGCCCTCAACCAGTACCAGAAGGCCATAGAGATATGGGAGCAGTACCTGCTCCACGATAATAAGAACATCACCGTACTTACCAGGATCGCCGACGCGTACCGCAAGGTCCGCGATTTCAGGAAATCCAAGGCTATCTACCTCCGCGTGCTCGAGATGGAGTTCAATAACCCCTACGCCCTGATCGGACTCGGCCACCTCCATTACGACTTCAAGGAATACCGCGACGCTCTCCACTACTGGCAGAGGATGGTCGACGCCCAGGGAGACATGGTCGATATCAGGGTGCTCACGTCCATAGGAAACTGCTACCGGAAGCTAAAGCAGTTCGACCAGGGCGTGCCTTATTTCGAGAAGGCCCTCGTCAAGGAACCCGACAACTTCTACGCCCTCTTCGGCCTCGCTGACTGCTATCGGGGCGTCGGGGAGCCTCAGCGCTCCCTCGACTACTGGAACCTCATCCTCGACAAGGACCCTCGCAACAAGGTGATCCTCACGCGGGCCGGCGACGCGTACCGCAGCATGAACCGATTCGAGGAGGCCGCCGAGTACTACGATCGCGCCCTCAACATCGAGTTCGACGTCTACGCGGTGCTCGGGCTCGCGACTATCTCCAGGCTACAGGGCAAGGTACAGGCCGCGATCGATTCGTTGAAGCGCCTCGTGCAGAACGACGCCAAGAACTACCGCTTGCACCTGGAGCTCGCGGAGTGCTACTTGTCGACAGGAGAGCGCCGCAAGGCCGAGGAGACGCTGCAGGACTTCATGAGGCTCGGAATCAGGAACCCGCATATCCAGGAATTGATGTCGAAGATACAGAGCCAGTGAGCGACGCCAGTCAAACGAAGCTCGCCGTTTGGGCGGCGGGGCTCCTGCCAGGAGAGCTCGCCGGAGCGCTGGGCCTGAGGCCGGCGTTCCGGGGCAAGCAGGTATTCAAGTGGATCGCTAAGGGAGCGTCCTCGTTCTCGGAGATGAGCGACCTTCCCGCTCCTGACCGCGAGCGCCTCTCGGGGCTCCCCCTATACTCTTCCTCGGTCGACGAGGCGTTAACGGGCGCTGACGACTCGGTGAAGCTAAAGATCAGGCTCAGGGACGGAGCCGCCGTAGAGTCGGTCCTGCTGACCGACGCCGAGGGCAGGATGACGGCCTGCCTTTCAACGCAGGTCGGCTGTCCGATGGCCTGCGCCTTCTGCAAGACCGGCGCTCTCGGCTTCCTGCGCGACCTCGGCCCCGACGAGATAGTGGAGCAGTATTTCCACCTGAGCGCCATACGCGGGAGGCCCTCGAACATCGTCTTCATGGGGATGGGAGAGCCGCTCGCGAATATCGACGCCCTCAGGAAGTCTATCGCGGTACTGACCCATCCTGACGGGCTGGGCGTATCGCGCCGCAAGATCACCATTTCTACGTGCGGAGTCGTCCCCGGGATTCGCGAACTCGCGGACAACGGCCCTCACGTCAGGCTCGCCGTATCGTTGACGGCGGCCACCGACGACTTGAGGAGCGCCTTGATGCCGGTCAACAGATCGTGGAACCTAGCCGCGCTCAAGGAAGCGCTCCTGTACTACCAGGAGAAGACAGGCGACAGGATTACCCTCGAGGCGGCTATCATGGGCGGCCAGAATTCGAGCGTGGAGAGCGCAGCGGCCATGGCGGAATGGATCCGCCCGCTCAACGCCCAAGTAAACGTCATTCCGTGGAACCCGGTTCCCGGGCTACCGTACCACGAGCCCTCGCGGGCGGAGGCCTCCGCCTTCGAGGCCGAGCTGGAGCGGCGAGGCGTCAACGCCGTCAGGCGCGCCAGGCGAGGCCGCGGCGTGAGCGGGGCCTGCGGCCAGCTGGGCGATACGCTCGGCGCGAGCCTGTTGGCGGAAGAAGACGAAGAAGACGAAGAAGAATAGAGCTATCGGCCCTCGGCCTCGCCGAGGCGGCGCCGCAGGCGTATAGCGCGGCGCTCGGCTCTATCCAGCAGGCTTCCCCGAGCCGCGTCCCGCGCGGCTACGGCCAGCCGCAGCGCCTCTACGATGTCTCCGGTGACGCGCTCGGCGTAGACCGACTTCGAGAACAGCCCGGCCGCGTCGTCGGGCAAGTCGCCGACGAGCGCTATACGCTCCTCGAACCTGCCCTGCTTCCTATACAGCCGCATGAGCGGCCGCGCGGCCCTGGCGTCGCCGGAGTCCAAGGCGCGGCGCAGCGTTCCCTCGGCTAGCCCCTCGTCGAGCCTCGACTGCAGATCCGCGAGCCCGACGAGGTCGCAGGGCATGATGCCTCCTCTCCCCGCCGCGGCGCCGTGGATCATGAACGTCAGGGCCGCGAGGGATCGTACGTCGAGCTCGTTGTGGCTGAAGACGGCGCCTAATCTCCCGCATTCGCCCCGCCTGAGATACTCGAACCAGCACTCGGGAATCTCTCGCCCGGGAATGTCGCCCGACCTGCGTACGCCCAGGGCCGCGGCCTCTACGCTGCCTAGCGAACAGTCGCCGAGGACGCGCCGCCATAGCCGCCTGGAGGCATGGAGCGCGTCGACATGGGCTACCTGCGGCATCGGACCGAAACCGTTCATGCTCCTGCGCACGGAATAGAGCGGCATATCGAACGAAGAGCCGTTATACGTCACGACTGCCTCGGCCGACTGGAATTCGGCCTCGAGCGATTCTATGAGCCTCGGTTCGGAGGGATAGTCGTCGATGAAATACTGCCTGACCCTGAAGCTCCCGTCGGAAAGCACGCTGCCGACCGCCGCGAGGAAGGCTACGGTGCCCGCCCCCCCGGAGAGGCCGGTAGTCTCCAGGTCGAAAAAAAGCATGCCTCCCGCCGCCGCCGAACGGTCCTCCATCCGCGCGGAGAAGGCCGCCAGTCTGACGCGCTCGTCGCTGCGGACGCCCAATCCCGAGGCTATAGTCTCCTTGAGTCGGAGGCCCTCTCCGACGGTCGTCCAGCCCGGGGGGAACTCAGAATCCGAGGCCCGTCGGCGCGTGGCCACCGTACGCCCGGGAGCCTTTACGGGTTCGTTCCCCCCGCGTATGCGCGCCAAGCGCGAGCGGAGGTTGCCCGCCACCGCCTAGCGCGCCTCCCGGACGCTCGAACCTGCCGCCACGCCGCCGCGAGCGCCGGTTCCGCCGCCCATGGCGCCGAGAGCCGTCGCCGCGGCCCGAAGGAGGGCCGCCGCCCCCGCCTTCCTCCTAGGCACGGCCGAGAAGGCCTCGTCGGCTACGCCGACGCAAGAGGGGCATCCGTCCTCGCAGTCGCAGGCGGAAACCCGTCCAAGGGCCTCGGACAGGACGGCCCCCAGGCGTATCGCCAGGGCTTCCGATAGGCCCGTCCCGCCCGGATACCTATCCCAGATATGGACGGCGGGCGCTCCGTAATGGTCGTCCCTGACGCGCCAAGCCGAGCCTAAGTCGGATCTATCGCAGAGGAGCTCGACGGGGGCCATAGACCGCACAATGCCGCAGAAGGCGGATAGGGTCGCCGCCCGCTGCAGCTCGCCCATGGCGGCCAGGATGGCTCCCGGGGCTCCCGCTGCGGGGAAGAGCAGCGCGAGCGACCTCGTCTGCATTTCCTCTGGAGGCAGGTATATCTCCCCGTAGCCTATGTTCTCGTTGGTATGGAAGCGCAGCTTCTTGAATTTCTCGACGCTCGAGCGCACGAGGAGATCGCCTACCACGACGGGAAGCCCGTCGGGGCCGAGGCGCTCGTCCTCCGACAGGACCTTGAGGTCGTTCTTCACTATCGAGTCGGTATAGTAGTTTGTCTCGCGCTCCTCTACGAGGCATTGCCTATTCTCTATATCCAGCTTGAGGACGATGAACTGCTTGCCCCGGTGGATGTATACGGCGTCGTCGAACACGAGCTCCTTGGCGCTTGGCCGGTCCATCTCGCCGATCACCTCGTTCCGCCCGGCCGTGGAGTCGATTATGACGACGTTATCGGACGTAGCCGACCGAAGGGATATCTTTTCCGCCGGATAGCCGGAATCGGCCCAGTACCATCGGCCGCCGGTGTACCTCACGGTACCCTCCTCCTCGAGGAAGGCCAGCGCCGCCCCGACGTCGGGCCCGAACGGCTCGCCGTCGTCGAACGGGAGCTCGAAGGCCGCGCACTTGACGTGGTCCGCGTATACGTACGGATTGTCGGGGTCTATGCGCGCGTTCTCGTGGGCCGCGCCGAAGAAGCGCTCGGGGTGCTCGATGAGGTACTGGTCGACGGGCGAGCTCGAGGCGACGTATACCGCCATCGACGCTCCCTTCCTCCGCCCGGCCCTTCCGGCTTGCTGCCAGAACGACGCGAGGCTCCCCGGCCAGCCCGAGATGACGGCGGCGTCCAGGCCGCCTATATCGATGCCTAGCTCGAGCGCGTTCGTTGACACGACGCCGTGCACGCTTCCTTCCCGGAGCCCGCGCTCTATCTGCCTACGCTCGCTCGGAAGCAGGCCGGAACGGTATGGCTCCACCCTGATCCGGCTATTATCGGTATAGACGTTCTCGAAGCGCTCGTTCAGGTAGGCCGCCAGTATCTCCACCCTTAGCCTCGAGCGCGCGAACAGGATGGTCCTCGTGCCTGAGGCTATCAGCTTGGCGGCTATGGCCATGGACTCGTCGGCGCAGCTCTTCCTGATGCCCTGTACCGCGTCTACCACGGGAGGATTATAGAAGGCCACGGCTTTCTCGGCGCGAGGGGCGCCGTTCTCAGTGATCGCCGCGACGGGCCTGCCGACGAGCGCCTCCGCGAGCTCGGCTGGGTTCCCTATGGTCGCGGAGCATAGTATGAAGCGTGGGCTCGCGCCGTAGTACGCCGCTATCCGGAGGAGTCGCCTTAAGACGTTGGCGACGTGGCTCCCGAACACGCCGCGATAGGCGTGCATCTCGTCAATGACGATATAGCGCAGCCCCGCAAAGAACTTTATCCACTTAGCGTGATTGGGGAGGACCCCGGAATGGAGCATGTCGGGGTTGCTGATGACGATGCGGCCGGAATCCCGCGCGGCCTTCCGGGTCGCCTGGGGAGTGTCGCCGTCGTAGGTCGCGGCCTTTATAGGCAGGCCGCCGGCCTCTACGAGCGCGTTCAGCTCCGCCTGCTGGTCCTGCGACAGGGCCTTCGTAGGGAAGAGGTACAGGGCGCGGGCGTCCGCGTCGTCGAGCAGGGCCTGAGCGACCGGCAGGTTGTAGCAGAGGGTCTTGCCGCTCGCGGTAGGCGTGACGACGACGAAATCCCCGCCCGCCCGGGCGAGGTCCCAGGCTTCGCGCTGATGGCTATAGAGCCGCTCGAGGCCCCGGCCCTCGAGCGCGGAGCGAAGGCGCGGGTCCAGGCCCGAAGGCAATTCCGCCCATACGGGATCCCTCGCGGGCATTCGCTCCACGCTAGAGACGAACGGCGCGATCTCGGGGTCCGCGAGGAATTTCGATATCGAATCTCTGGCGTCTTCTTTGTCCATGGCTATACTATGATACGGCAAAGCGAGAAATTGGTAAATCGTCGGAGCTCGGGATTACCGTGCTATACTACCGCTTTCGAATCTAGAATGGAGGGTATATGAACAAGGTTCTCTCTATCGTCCTCGGCGGGGGCAAGGGAACGAGGCTATTTCCGTTGACGAAAGACAGGGCCAAGCCGGCGGTACCGTTCGGCGGGCGCTACCGTATAGTCGACATACCGATATCAAACTGCATCAACTCCGGCTTTAAGCAGATATACGTCCTAACCCAGTTCAACTCGGCGTCGCTGCACCTGCACATCGCCAAGACCTACGTCTTCGACAACTTCTCCGACGGCTTCGCGGAAGTGCTGGCGGCGGAGCAGACGCTGACCCACTCGGGCTGGTACGAGGGTACTGCGGACGCCGTGAGGAAGAACCTCGTCCACTTCAGGACCCAGAACCCTACCCACTACCTGATAGTATCGGGCGATCAGCTCTACCGCATGGATCTGGCCGACATGTTCCGTAAGCACGTCGAATCCGGCCGCGCGCTGACAATAGCCTGCACTACCGTCACGAGGGAGGACGCCAGCGACTTCGGTATCATGAAGGTCGACGCGCAGAGCAACATAGTCGAATTCCAGGAGAAGCCGGGCCCCGTCAAGGACATATCAGACTTCAAGATTCCCAAGGACCTCCTGAAGGAGCGCCGCGGGTCCAAGGAGTACCTGGCCTCCATGGGCATCTATATATTCGACGCGGCGCTTATGGAGAAGGGGCTGGATAACGAATCCAACGATTTCGGGAAGGAGGTAATCCCGAATATACTCGCCGAGACCGCGGTGAACGCCTATATCTTCGACGGCTACTGGGAGGATATAGGCACAATCAAGAGCTTCTATGAGGCCAACCTGAACCTTACGGCGATCGCGCCCGAGTTCAACTTCTACGACGAGATAAGCCCTATCTATACGCACCGGCGCAACCTTCCCTCCTCCAAGATCAATTACAGCACGCTGAACCAGGCGATAACCTCCGACGGCTGCATAATCACTAACGCCTCCATCTCCAATTCCATAGTCGGCCTACGTACCATCATCGAGACGGGGGCGAGCCTTGACGGGGTCGTCTGCATGGGCGCCGACTACTACGAGACGGACGTCCAGAAGAGGCAGAACGCCGAGCGCAGGATACCGAATATAGGCATAGGCAGGGGCTCGATAATCAAGGGCGCCATAATCGACAAGAACGCCAGGATAGGCGCCGACTGCAGGATAGGCATAGACCACAGGGAGCGGCCCGACGGGGAGTACGGGACCTACTACATCGTCGACGGCATCATAATCATCCCAAAGAACGGGGTCATAATCCAGGGCACGATCATCTAATGAACCGCGGGATACCGGCCGCCCTCGTCGTCGTGGACCTCCAGCGCTATTACCTCGAGGCGGCCTCCCCGTTCTACTCGTTCACCGAGCTGTCCTGGCCCGGGAGCATGTCGTACATAGGGGAACGCGTCAGGAGCTCCGTGTTCCCGGCCGTCACGAGGCTCAAGGCGGCCTTCGACGCGCTGGGCTGGCCGACAGTCTACCTCAGGCTATGCTCCGGGCGCCCGGACCGGTCGGACCTGCATCGCTTCTTCAGGACGTTCTGGTCGGCCGCGGAGGCGGCCGGGTACGCTGACGCGTACCCGCTATCCGACGACCCGTGGGCTGACGTGCCCGACGAGGTAGCGCCGGGACCGGCCGACATCGTCATCGATAAGGCGAGCTTCTCGGGCTTCTCCTCGCCCGAGCTAGAGAAGGCGCTCCGCGAGCGAGGCGTCGGCACGGTGGTGATGGCCGGGCTCGCGACGAGCCAATGCGTCGATACGACGGCCAGGGACGCGTCTGAACGAGGCTTCATCGTAGTCCACGCCGAGGACGCCCAGGCTGATTACAGCGACGACGAGCACGAGGCGTCGCTGTTCGCGTCCCGCGGCGTCTGCGGCGGGCACGTAGTAGACTCGGAGTTCTTGGCCGCCGCGCCGGAACGCCTCATAAAGGCCTTCGCCGACTCAGAGAACCGATAGCCGCGTAATCTCCTCAGCGCCTATAGCTCCTCAGCGCCTATATCGGGCGCCGAGCCGCGCCCCGCCCTCTCCGAGCCGAAAAGGTCGTACGGCGACGGCCAGGACGCCGGAAGGCCTCCGTCGACGCAGGAGGACGCCCTAGCGAGCCGCCGCAAGCCCTTTACCGACGCGTAGAACGTCCTGGCGGGTTCCTCGACGAAGTTATCGCGGACCGGCCTGGCTAGCTCGTTCAACGATCCTATCGATACGGCCTCGGTCCTCCCCTCTACGAAGCTCGAGAATCCCCAGAGGCAGTTCGCCGCTACGGATCCCGAGGTCAACGGCGCGTCGCTCCTTATGAAGACGGACGCCGGTCCGGAGAACGTAGCGATGCTATTGACGATCTCCAGGGCCGATCCCGAGCTTCCCGCGAATACTGACTTGGGCGCGTCGACGAGCGCCGTAACCTGCGCTACCCGTAACGCCGAGCCGTTCGAGGCGCTGAACGCCTCTACCGAGCCCTTCCAGGCCGCGTCTATATATACCGAGGAGACGGAGAGCCTGGCATCGCTGGCGCTGAAGACTCGGCACGACGACGAGCCCCCCTTGATCGCGACGACGGAGCGCTCGACCGCGGCGGTGGACCTCACCGCGGTAAGCGCGGCCATGGCCTGCGTGGGCGAGGCGTCTATGCGGAGGCCGCTCAACGCCGCCTCGGAATCGCTGATCCTGACGGCCTCGAAGAACCTGATGCTCGAAGCGCATGAAATCGCCGTATCGTCCATATAAAGCCCGGCGCCGCCTACGTCGATCCCCCTACCGGTCGCGGTCGCCGCCAGCCCTATCGTCGTCGACCGTATGCGCACGGATGCCGAATTCGACTTGACGGCCGTTTTCTCGACGCCGCCTGATAGCGAGATCCTCGAGCCCTCTATAGAGACCGAGCCAGAGCGGGCGAGTAATAGGCCCCCGGAGCCTTCTCCTCCCATCGTCACGGCGAGGGACGATAGGCCTAGATCCCCCTGGTCGACCACGAAGGCGAAAGGCGACGACGGCGAGTCTAGCGAGACGACAACGGAGGCGTATTCCTTAGCGGACTCGTTCCACTCGGCGTCGAACCCGCCCCGCACGGTAAGCTTGCCGGTCACGACGACCGTCCGCCTTAGCGGCACCGTTCCCCTCACGTAGACGAAACGCTTGCCAGACGACATCGCGGCGTCCATGGCGTCGTCGAGGTACGGTATGGGATCGTCCGGCGAGCCGGAGGCGCCGGGCCTGCCGCGCGCGTCGGCGTATAGCGACGAACGGTCTATCAGGATATCGAGCGCCTTCATCTCGGCGGAGCGGTTGCCGAATTCGTCCTCGGAATAGGCCCGCACGACATAGCGCTTCCGGCCGTCGTCCGAGCCGCGCAACGACAAGGGGCCTTCGAACCGGGCGAACGGCCCGCGGCCGTCCTCCGAGACCGATACGAATACCGTACCTTCCTGCTCCCTGAACGCGACGAGTGAGTCCGCCGACGAGTAGGCCCCGAGCCCTTGCGCGACGACGGGGACGGGAGGGGCCTTCCTGTCGACGCTGAAGCGGACGAATCGCTCCACGGAACCCGGGCCTACGCCCCCGACGGTCCGCGGGCTATCCGCCAGGAGGCGCAAGCGATACGCCACGACCTCGCCATCCTTACCCTCGAACCTGAGCCCTTCCTCGCCCAGGACGGGACTTCCCTCGGCGATCGGCCGCGGCTCCGCGTCCCCTTCGGCCAGCTCGTACCGCAACGACGTTCCCGGATAAGGCGTCGCGACGACCGAGGGGCCGTAACGGCCCCCGTTCGCGATCCCTAGGAGGCGCGGCGGTTCCTCGGGGCGCGCGGTGGGTAGTTCCAGCGACCTAACCGAGGACCTGGCGCCGTTCTGGCCGAGAGCGTAGTAGCGCAGGATACGCGGCGACTCGCCGAGCGCGACGCGTAGGGGCCTGCCGTACTGCTCGAAATCCCCGTCGCCGACGGCGACGAAAATAGTCCACGGGTTGGCCGGCCACTCTACGTAGGCCGTCGAGGCGTCGAGCCCTACCCGAGGGGAGACCGGGACGGAAGGCGCGCCCGATCCTTCATCGGCGGGGAAGCGAGGCCTGAACCGGAGCGGCTGGGGAGCCACGAACAGGACTCCGTCCTTGACGTACCCGTAGCTTACGAGCAAGTCCCTGTCGTAGCCCCTCGGGAACGTGACGACGCACGAGGCGGCTCCCGGGGCGCCTGAAAGCTCGACGTACGAGGAGACCGAGCCGAGGGGCTCGATCGGGTTCACCGCGGCGCAGGGCACGGCGCCCTCCGGCGCCCGTACCGTAAGCCTTGCCGAGCCGACGAGGTCGACGATATCGGCGGCGAGGCCGGCTTGGTCTTCGGCCAGGGATATCGATATCGGCCGGGGCGGCTCGGCCGGGGCGCTCGAGGGGGCGAAGCCGTCGGGAAAAAGCCGCCAGGAGGCGAATGACGGCCTCGACGCGTTGCCGAGGCCGTCGACGACGAAGGCGGCGGCCCGGACGGTCCTCGTCGAGTCCTCGGGCGACCGTATCGTCCTGGCCTCGTCCGGGGAGAACGGCTCGAACGGAGACCCGTCTACGCTCATGAATACGGCATCGTTACTTCGGACGCCGATACGAACGAGGCTTCCGGCGTCCCCTGAGGCGCTCGTGAAGGCCGGCGGCTCCGGGGCCCTCCGGTCTATCGTATAGGCGAGCGTGGCTTGGTCCGCGCCGTTAGCGGATCGAAGCTCTAGAGTATAGGGCCGCTCCTCCCCGGCGAACGCGGAGAGGTACAGCGGCCTATCGAACGGTATCCAGGACTCGGCGCCCGAGAAGCGGTAGAGCGGGACGGTCCCGGCGACGAGCGTAGCCGGCAACAGCACCTGAGTCTCGGCGTAGCTCCCCGCCGGCGGGCCCAGGATGCCCGGGAACGGCTCGGTGGGCAGAGCGCCGCCGCCCGGAGCCGCATGGCAAAGCGCGGCCGCCGAGAAGGCGACCGCGCACGCAAGCGAGCGCTTCGGCCCGAGCATCAGCCCTTCAGGACGGAGAGGATTTCCTGGAGCTCCGGATCCTCGGGATAGTAATGCTCCTTGAGCTCCTCCTCGGTAAGCCCGACGAGCTCATGACTCATGTAGTGGATCCAGCGCTCGTCCGCCTGGGTCTTGACCTCGTGGAGTCGGCACCAGTAGTCGGGCTTGATCGCCGGCTGCTCCCCGCGATAGCCTACGACCTTATAATCGTGCACCGCTATCTTCAGGTCTCGGCGGGGAACGCCCTTCTCCAGGATAACGCTAGCCAGATGGTGGATGGTGCGGCCCGTGTCGTAGATGTCGTCGACGAGGAGCACCTTGTCCCCGTTCCGGAGGTACTCCGGGCTATAGGTCCAGCCGTCCACGCGCACCTGCTCGTTCTTGCGCACGTCGGTATACGATCGGGCGACGACGGCCGCGTAGAAGACCGGCCTCTCGTCGCCCCTGACAGCCTTGAAGTACTCGGACATGACGTTGCCGAGATAGGCCCCGCCGCGCAAGGAAACGTAGATGATATCAGGCACGAACCCGTCTAGGTGTATCCTATGCGCCAGCTTCAGCGCGTTATTCCTAACCTGATTGTACGAAATGAATTCCTTGCTCATAGGAACCTCTCTTTGTTCTTTACTGTAGCATTACTTGCGTACGAGCGCAAGCGTCGTCATGGTTTGACCGCCGCGCAGGATAGTGAACTGGAACTTCTGGGACCTGGCGTCGTTAAGCGCCCTGTAGAAATCCGCCGGACCGTCCACGGCGCCGTCGTTCATGCCGGTCACGACGTCCCCGAGCTGGATGCCCAGGGCGGCCGCCGGGCTCTTGGCTATGACGCTCGTGACGACTACGCCCTTCGTTCCCTTAGGCAGGCTCGCGGCCTCGGCGGCGTCCTTATCGAGGGCCGAGACCTCGAGGCCCGGCCAGAGCTTGGAGTAGTCGGCGGCGCTCGATTCCTTCCGCTCGTCTATCGTCACCTTGAGCTCCACGGGCTTGCCGTCGCGCAGTACCTTGAAGGCCGCCTTCGAGCCGACGGCCAGATCCCCCACTATGCGGACGAGCTGGTCGAGCGACGATACCGTCTTGCCGTCGATAGCGGTCACGAAGTCGCCGGGCTTGAGACCGCCCTTAGCCGCGGGGCCGTCGCTGAACACGTGCCCAATGAAGGCGCCGCGCTTGTCTCCGAGGCCTAGCTCTCCAAGGGTCGGCCTCGCGACGTCAGACAATAGGACGCCGAGCCAGCCGTAGCGCACGGTCCCCTTGGAGATGATGTCGTCTATGACCTTGACCGCGTTGTTGATGGGTATCGAGAAGCCGAGGCCGACGCTGCCGCCCGTCGTCGAGGCTATCCAGGTGTTGATTCCTATGACCTGGCCGTCGATGTTCGCCAGCGCCCCGCCCGAATTGCCCCTATTGATAGACGCGTCCGTCTGTATGAAGTCGCTTATATTGCCTTCCGGGCCGCCGTCGCGGCCGATGGCGCTGACGATCCCGGCGGTGACCGACGAGAAGAGGCCGAAGGGACTGCCTATGGCTATGGCCCAATCGCCCAC
Organism: Spirochaetota bacterium; assembly: GCA_018816345.1. Lineage (GTDB taxonomy): Bacteria > Spirochaetota > Spirochaetia > Treponematales > UBA12059 > SZUA-370. The sequence goes on from JAHIWG010000139.1 coordinate 86,569, forward strand.
CTGCAGGGCGTCCGAGTCGCCCAGGGTCGCCGGCCGGATGCTCGCGTCTCCGCTCTCGAACGACACGACGGCGAGGTCTCGCCGTATGTCGATTCCGGCGATCGCGCCCTTGAACTCGCGCTCGTCGAAGAGCTTGACGGTTATGTCCTTCGCCCCGGCGACGACGTGGTTATTCGTCAGCACGTAGACTTTCTTGCCGTCCTTGCGGACTATGATGCCGGAACCGAGCCCGCGCTCCTCGAATTCCTTAGGCGCGCTCTTCTCTTCCGGCGCCTGGTTAGGGTCGCCGAAGAAGAAGCGCCACGGGAACTGATCGCTCTGGGGCTGCGTAGAAGTGCCTATGACGGAAAGCTCTACTACCGACGGGAGCACCAGGTTAGCGACGTTATTGAACGCCGACTGGATAGCCTTTGCCTGCGTTATAGCCGTCGCCGCGTCGACCGACCTCGCCGGGGAGCTCTCAGCGTGGGCGATGGCGGGCCCCTCGGAAGCGGGAGCCTTGGCGAGTATCGCGAAGGCCGCGACGAAGCCTATCATGATGCCGACGAGCACGAGGTTAACGAAGAAGAATTTCCTCGAGAACAGTTTGCGCGTGAGGGACATATACCATACCTCCGAATAATGACGTATATACGCGGCCCGTATCCCGGGCCACGGTACTAATATAATGCCTTGGAGGCGGAACGGTTACTGAGCGGTATGAATGCCGGTCACCACGCCGTGAGGACCTCGGCTCCCGTCGCCGTTACCGCAACGGAATGCTCGAAATGGGCCGACCTAGACTTATCGAGGGTAACGACGGTCCAGCCGTCGTCGAGCTCGGCGACGCCGTCGCCGCCTTCGTTGATCATCGGCTCTATCGCGATGACCATGCCGGGCACCATCCTCGGATTAGGCCCCGAGCCGACGTAGTTAGGCACTTGCGGATCCTCGTGCTGGGAGAAGCCGACGCCGTGGCCGCAATACTGCCTGACGACGCCGTAGCCGTTGGCCCTCGCGTGCGAGAACACAGCGCGCGAGACGTCGTGGATGCGAGCCCCCGGCTTAACCGCCGCGATGGCCCTATCGAGGCATTCCCGCGTGACGCGCAGGAGCCGTTCCGACGAGGGGGCCACCGGAGGCACGGCCACGGTGAACGCGGCGTCGCTGAAATAGCCTCCGAGGTCGATGCCGCAGTCTATCCCGACGACGTCGCCGGGAAGGATCTTGCGCTTGCCCGGTATGCCGTGGATCACCTCTTCGTTTATGGAGATGCAGAGCGACGCGGGGAACGGGTTCGAAGAGTCCCCGTACTCGAGGAAGGCGGGCTTGCCGCCATGATCGACGATATAGCCTTTCGCGAAGCGATCGAGCTCGCCCGTGCTGACGCCGGCTACGATCATCGGTCGAAGCTCGGCGTAGAGGCTCGAGAGGAGCGCGCACGAACGCCTTATGCTGGCCAATTGCGCTTCATTCTTTAAGCGTATCACTTGAAAAGCCTTTCCGGGCCCCCGGGGCCGCTTTTAAGGCTCGCATCGGCGAGCGTCTATAATGAGTCCTTAATACGCTCGAGGCGGGATCGAGCCTCCCTCGAGGCCGGGTCCGCCCCTAGCGCCGATTCATAGGCCGCGTAGGCCTGATCGTATCGCCTTAACGAGGCTAAGGCGTCGCCGGCCCTGATAAAAGCCTCGGAACGCTCATCGGCCTCTCTAGCCAATCCCGCGGCTATCACGAAGGCGTCCGCGGCGCGATCCGGACGACGGGCGGCCATCTCGAGGATACCCAGGTCGAAGGCTCCTGGGAACCCGGCGGCCGCCGGGCCGTACCTACGGATCTCGTCGGCGGCGAGCGTCGCGTCGCCGGAGATCGCGTACGTAAGCGCTCTCCAGAACCAGGCCCTCCTGGTCGAGAGCCCGGCGCCGTCGCTCCGCATAGCGAGTTCGCCGAACCTCTCCCAGGCGCCCGCCCCCGCGAGGGCGGCCAAGGCCGAGTCTATCGCGATCGGGGAATCCGGGTATAGGGCCGCGAGCCTGAGCGCGTCGGGCACGCTCTTCTCCCGCCTGGAGAAATCCAAGGACGCTATGGCCGCCTCCTCGCCCTGCAAGCCGGAGACCAGCGATGACGCGTCGCGAACGCGCCCCTGCGAGTATAGCCATCGGGCCCTCTCTATGGACGCCTCGCGCGAGCCGGGGAAGCGTTCCGCCATCGTCGCGTATAGGCGCCCCGCCGTATCCGGCGGCCCGGACCCGGCTTGCGCGTCCATCCTCGGCGCGTGAGGCCACTCGGGCGCGGCCGCGCTAGGGGCCGTCCCCGCGCCCAGCCTGGCGAGCGCCGCATACGGCTTCCAGGACCAGGACGGGAATCGGGCTATCAGGTACGCGTACGACGCGCACGCCGCGGCCTCGTCGCCCGAAAGGCGCTCCGCGTCGGCGATGACGGCTATCTCGAGCGGGTCTCCGGGGTCCGCCGTCCTCTCGGAGAGCGCCCCTACGGCGCCCGCGTCCCAGAGCAGCCGATACGGTAAAGCGGCTCCCTCGAACCGCTCAGCGTCGGCTAGCAGCGTCAAGGCGACCGCCCTATCGCCTTCGACCATGGCGTCGATCGCGGCGCGGGCCATGAAGCGCCAGTCTCCCGTCAGGTCCGCGGTCGCCACGAGCCTCTCGTACGGCGGCGCCGGGTTCGCTCCCGACCTCGCTGCCAGTACGAGCGACTCCGCGTATTCGGCCGATCGCGACGACGGATCGAGCGGCCCCTCGAACAGCGACAGGGCCGCTTCGTAACGGCCGCTCAGGATGTACGCGTCGAGGGCCGCGAGCGCCACCGGCTCCGATACCGAACCGGCCTTCAGGACGGCGGCGGCTACGTCGGCGTAGCGGTCCGGCTCTAGAGCGGACGCTCGCTTGAGTAGGCGGAGCCGATCCTCGGTACCCCTCGCCAGCGAGGCCGCCCCTAGGAAGGTCGCTTCCGATGCGAGGCCCCGGGCCGCGTCTATCTTAGCCAGGAGCGCGCCGAAGGATCGCCCCGAGCCTCGGCACGAGACGGAGGCGATAATGGACGCTCCGATCGCGGCGGCTACTAGGCCCCGCCGCGTCAACTCGCGGAGCCGCGCTCTTTCCATACGGCATCCAGAACGCCGTTGATGAACCGGTAGGAGTCTTCCGAGCCGAATTCCTTGGCTATCTCGATCGCCTCGTCTATGGTGATCTGGGCCGGTATATCGGACTGGAACATGAGCGAGTACGCCGAGACCCGCAGGATGGCGAGGTCGACCTTCTTGAGGCGCTCGAAGGCCCAGTGCTCTAGGTGCTTCTTAATAGCGGCGTCTATGGCCGCAATATTCTCTATCGTGCCCGAGACGATGAGGCCGGCGAAGGTCTTGAGCTCCTCGTCGGCGCTAGCGGCGCTATCCTCCCCGAGCCAGGAGAACGTCAGCAGTTCCTCGAAGCTCATCTGGGAGGCGTCCCACGCGTAGAGCGCCTGGAACGCTACTATCCTCGCCTTGCGTCGTGAGGCCATATCAGGGCTTCCCGATAATCTTGATCTCGGCCTGACCTCGTAGCTTGATGAAAAGGTCGTTGAACGACTTCTTGAGGAATTCGTTCTCTCGCTGTTTGGCCAATAGCTGCCCGATATAGTCCTGCACGGTTCCGGGCTGGCCGAGCCTGTACGGATCGGTCAGCTCGAGCTGCTTTTGCTTCATGAACTCGAGCCGCTTGACTATCCACCAGCCGGCGTCGGTCTCGAACGCCATGGAGACGGCGCCGTCGTCCTTCAGCGAGAAGACCATGTCGTAGAAGTCCTTGCCGAACTGGGAAATGAAAACGTCGTTCTTCTCGAAATAGACCGACTCGTTGCTCGCCGCGTATCCGCCCTCCTGAGACTTGAGGCGGAGCACGTCGAACGACTCGCCCTTGGCGAGGCGCTCGGATAGCTTCTTCATGACGTCGGCGCCCTTGTCGCGCTCGGAAGCGCTCTTATCCTTGAACTGGTAGAAGAGGAAGGCGATCTTAACCGTATCCGGCCGCACGAGCCTGGATTTGTACAGGTCGTAGGTCGTCAGCACCTCGTCGATGCTGACCGGGGGGATAGCGGCTATCTCGGCGGATTTCGCGCTCATGAGCCACCGCTGTATGAGGACCTGCTTCTTGTAATACGTGCGCAGGTCGCCGTAGGGAACGCCCTGGGTCGCGAGGAACGCGCTGAACTGCTGGTCGCTCTCGCCCGCCGGGCGCTGGGCCCGCAGCTTGGCGATATACGTATCGATCTCGCCGTCGCTCACCTTGATGCCGTCGCGCTCGCACATCTGGTAGAACAAAAGATCGTTGATGACGTCGTCGAGGTAGGCGGCCCTTTCCTGGGGGCTAAGAGTCTTGCCGAGGCTCTTCTCGAGCTTCGCGACGTCATCCTTGAATGTCCTGTCGGAGACGACCTCGGTCTTAACTAGCTTGACGGTAGCCAACGGCGCTCCGAGGCTCGTCCCTCCTAAAGGCTGGGCCGACAGGGACGCCGTTACGAGAAGACCGGCGACAATGGCCGCAAGACGCTTTTGCATTGCATTCTCCAAGGGTAAACGAAATGATGGCCGGCCGCGAGCGCCCCGCCACTGACGATAACAATCCAGGATAGCTTAGGTTAATGGAAAAAGCCGGGCCTATTCAAGACTGGGCCGACTTCGCCAAGGTATTGGCCATTTTCATCGCGAGCGTCTTTAACCCGGGCAACCTCGGCGCTAAGGCCGACGCCCGGGCCAGCGCGGTCCTGGCCTCGGTCGCCCGGCCCAGCCTTAGGAGGATCTCCGCGCGCCGCCTCAGGAACTGCGCGTCGTTCTCCGCGGAGCTACGCAGCTCTACCGCCTCGGCCAGAGTGTCGAGCAGGGCCTCCGGCTCGAGGACCTTCGGCAAGTCCTCTAGGATTAGGCGCCGGAACCGCGAAAGCACTACGTCGTAGAAATAGCCGAATCCTGGGGACCGTTGCTCCATAGTGATGAGGCGCCTCATTACCCGGTACGCGTCGACGAAGCGGCCCCTCGCGGCGTACTCCTCGGCTATGCAGAATTCGGCGTCCATGGCTTCCGGGCGCTCGAAGAAACGCTCCAGCCTACCGTCGTCGGTATCCCTGATTCTCTCGTAGAGCGAGAGCGCCTCGTCCTCCAGGTCGTGCAGGAGGTCGTAGAAGACGAGCTTGGCTATATATTCCGGCTCGTCGAGCCGTTCCTTCAGCCATACCCGGTAATCGAAGGCGGAACCTTCCCCGTGCGGCACGATCCTCAGCCTACCCCGGTCGTATTCCCGCCTGGACTGCGGGTCGGACAGTACGCGGTACGCCTCGAGGACGGCGCGCATCGCCTCCTCGTCGCCGCCGCCGGTATCGGGATGGCGGACCTTCGCGCGCTTCCTGAACGCGCTCTTTATCTCTTTTTGCGAGGCCTCTTGGGGTACGCCTAGGATCGAATAGAGGTCTTTCACTGACTGCCTCTCTATGACGCGCTTAGGCGATCCTCGAAGTCCTGGATAGCGCGATGCGCCTCTTCCGGACCGGAGGCCGCTACGAGCGCGTCGACGAACCCGGGCATGTCGAGGATCTCGGCGAGCTGCTTGAGCGTACGCAGGTGTACGTCCGGATCGCGCCTCGGAGAGAGGATCATGAAGGCTACCTTGACCGGCTGGCCGTCGAAAGCGTCGTAATCGATGCCTCGCCTGGAAATGCCTATGGCCCCGTGCATCCGCGAGAGGCTATCGCTCTTGCCGTGCGGGACCGCGACGCCTTCGCGTATGCCCGTCGACATCAGGGCCTCGCGCTCCATGACGCAGGCGAGGGCCGCCGAGCGATCGAATGACGCCGAGCCCGTTTCGCCTATGAGGTCGACGAGCTCGACGAAAAGCGATTCCTTGTCTTCGCTCTCTACGTCCGTTCGTATCCTGTTCGCCGGGAACAGGTCGCGGAGCGAGAGCGGGAGCGAAGGCACGGATCGCCTAGTTCGAGGCGGGGGCCGTCTCGGCCGCGGGAGTCTCGGGAGCGGGTTCCTGGCTCCACCATTCCGTCGCCTGATCGCCCTGCGCCCTGACGGCCTTCTCTACGTCCCCTACCGAGCTACGGTTGAGCACGGCGAGGCCGAACGCGATGACGAAGAACAATCCGCCGAGGATATAGGTGAAGCGGACGATTACGCTGGACGACCTCGATCCGAAAGCGGCGTTACCGGCTCCGGAGAATAATCCGCCGAGGCCTTCGCCCTCCTGGTCCTGGATTACGACCATGAAGATAAGCAAGGCGCATACGATCGAGAAGAGAACGAGCAGGACTATACCGAAAACACCCATTTGTACGACTCCGATTTATAGTGGGTCTGCGTTGCGGGCATCCGAGACGCCGCTCCGGGCGATACTATACTAAATATAAGCGGCCGCGCAAGTAGCATTACGCGGGCGGATGGGAACTCCCCGTCCGCCCGCGAGCGCGGTTACCGACGTCCTATTACGATCGGGCTACGACCTGAATTTGACGATAGGCCCGAAGGTCTCGGCCTTGAGGGCGGCGCCGCCGACGAGGGCCCCGTCGATATTGGGCTTGGCCATGAGCTCGGCGGCGTTGTCCGGCTTTACCGAGCCGCCGTATTGGATGCACATCGCCTTAGCCGCCGGCTTCCCGTATAGCGACTCGAGCACGACGCGGATATAGGCGTGCACGGCGTCCGCGTCCTCGGGCGTGGCCGTCTTGCCGGTCCCGATGGCCCAGACCGGCTCGTACGCGATAGTGACCCTGGCCAGATCGGAGGCGGCGACGCCCTTGAGCCCCTCGCGAACCTGGGTCCCGACGACGGCCTCGAGCTTGCCGGCCTCGCGTTCCTCGAGGGTCTCGCCGACGCATAGTATCGGCTCCAGGCCCTGGGCCAGCGCGAGCAGGACCTTCTTATTGATGAGGGCGTCGGTCTCCAGGTAGGAGTGGCGCCTCTCCGAATGCCCGAGTATCACCGCCACGACGCCCAGGTCCTTGAGCATCAAGGGCGACACCTCGCCGGTATGCGCCCCCTGAAGGTCCGGGCCCATGTTCTGTGCCCCGAGCACGATATTCGTGCCCTTGAGAGCCTCGGCGACCGCGGAGAGCGCCGTGAACGCGGGAGCGACCATGACGCGCTCGCCGCACGGGCCGAGTTCCTTGGCGAGCTCCTTGGCCAGCGCGACGGACTCGGATACGGTCTTGTGCATCTTCCAATTGCCGGCGATATAGTACTTCCTCATCATGATTTCTCCTTGAATCCTGTAAAGCGATTTATCTGCAGACTTCGATCCCGGGCAGCTTCTTGCCTTCGAGCAGCTCGAGGGAGGCTCCGCCCCCGGTAGAGACGTGGCTCATCTTGGCTGCGAGCCCGAATTTGTTTACCGCGGCCACCGAGTCGCCGCCTCCGACGACCGTCACGGCGCCGCGTCCGGTAGCCTCGGCGACGAGCATTGCGACTTCTCCGGTGCCCTTGGCGAACGCCTCGAATTCGAACACGCCCACGGGACCGTTCCATACTATGCTCTTGGCGCCGGCGATGACGGACTTGTACTTGGCGAGCGTCCTAGGCCCCACGTCCAGGCCCATGAGCCCGTCCGGAACGTCCGCCCCGTCGACGGCCTCCGGAACGGCCGACGCGTCGAATTTATCGGCGCACACGTGATCGACGGGCAGGACGATCTCGACGCCGGCCTTCGCGGCGGCCGCGAGGACGCTCTTAGCCGTATCGAGCTGGTCGTCCTCGACCAGGGAGGCGCCGACCGTCCGGCCCTGCGCCTTCAGGAACGTGAAAGCCATCCCTCCGCCTATGACCAGGGCCGAAGCGTTCTTTAACAGGCTCTCGAGGACGGCGATCTTCGAGCTGACCTTGGCGCCTCCGATAATGGCGACCATGGGCTTCGGCGGGTTTGTCACCATGGGCTCGAGGTATTTGACTTCCTTGTCCATGAGGAAGCCGCCTACCGCGACCTTCATGAACCTGGCGATGGAGGCGGTGGACGCGTGGTCGCGATGGGCCGTGCCGAACGCGTCGTTGACGAATACCTCGCCGTAGGTAGACAGTTCCTTAGCCAGCTTATCGCGCTCGGCCGGGTCGTCGCTGGTCTCTTCCTTATGGAAGCGGGTGTTCTCCAGCATCACGACCGAACCGTCGGGCTGGCCGTCTATGAAGGCTTTCTTGCCGAAGCAGCCGTCCTCGCCGGCGAACGCGACGGGTCGGCCGAGCTTCTCGGCCAGGTATTCCGCGACCGGCCTCATGCGGTGCTTTCCCGCGATATACTTACCCTCGTCCCAGGCCTTGCCTGCCTTCTCGGCCTTCTCCTTGGCCTTCTTGGAATCCTTCTTAGGGTCCCCGAGGTGGCTCATCAGCGTTACGCTCTTGGCGCCCTGGGCGAGGATATACTCAATTGACGGGACGGCGGCGCTTATCCGCGTGTCGTCCTGGACGGCCCCGTCCTTCATCGGCACATTGAAGTCAACGCGCATTATGACGCGCTTTCCCGCCAGGGATACGTCCTTAATCGTCTTGATCATCTGATTCCTCCAGTGGGGCGGCGGCGAAGCCGGGCCGCGGCGCCGTCCGTATATTAAAAAGGCCCGCCGCGTGGGCGGGCCTTTAGAGGCGTCTTACTTCTTCAGCCCGGCCATGTGGCGCAGCATGTCCACGACTCGGTTGGAGTAGCCCCACTCGTTGTCGTACCAGGATACGATCTTGAAGAAGCGCTTCTCGCCCGGAAGGTTGTTCTGCAGGGTCGCCAGGCTATCGTAGATGGAGGAACGGGCGTCGTGGATGAAGTCGGTCGACACCACCTCCTCGTTGCCGTAGCCGAGGATGCCCTTGAGGTAGGTCTCGCTAGCCTTCTTTAGGAGGCCGTCGATCTCCTCAATGGAGCTATCGCGCTCGGTCCTGATCGTCAGGTCTACGACGGAGACGTCAGGGGTCGGGACGCGGAACGACATGCCGGTAAGCTTGCCCTTGGTAACGGGAAGCACCTCGCCTACGGCCTTGGCGGCTCCGGTGGTGGACGGGATGATGTTCATGGCCGCGGCCCGGCCCCCGCGCCAGTCCTTCTTGGATACGCCGTCGACGGTCTTCTGGGTGGCGGTATAGCTGTGGATGGTCGTCATGAGACCCGTCTCGATGCCGACGCCTTCCTTGAGGAGCACGTGGACGACGGGAGCCAGGCAGTTGGTGGTGCACGAGGCGTTGGAGACGACGTGGTGCTTCGAGCCGTCGTACTCGCCCTCGTTGACGCCTATGACGAAGGTCTTGATCTTCTTGGTATCGTCCTTGCTCTTCGCGGGGGCGCTGATGATCACCTTCTTAGCGCCGGCCTCGAGGTGCTGGTAGGCGCGCTCGTCGCTGAAGATGCCGGTAGACTCGATGACGTACTCCACGCCCAGCTTGGCCCAGGGAAGGTTCTTCACTTCCTTCTCGGCGGCGACGCACTTCACCTCGTGCCCGTTGACCACGAGCACGTCGTCCTCGGCGAGCGAGGAGTCGCTCTTCTTCGTGGTTATCCCGGCGTTCATGCGGCCGTGAACGGAGTCGTAGCGCAGCTGGTACGCGAAGTACTTCGCGTCGGTGGCGACGTCGACCACGGCCACGACGTCTACCTTGTCCTTGCCGAGCAGTCCCTGCTCGACGATGGACTGGAATACGAGCCGGCCGATTCGGCCGAAACCATTGATAGCTACCTTCATTGAAGCCTCCTCGAAACGATGACTAGGATTATAAAACCGGTAATTTTATATCAAAAAGAATATCGCCAAGTAGAATCGTTCGTCAATGCGTTGAATAAATATACGCAATAACGTATGCGCGACGCAAACTATTTCGATTAAAAAACCTCGGGGGAGCGCCGATATTGAATATGTCAGGCGCTTCCATGACTCCCCTCCCAATTCGTCATGGCCCGCGCCTACAGCCTGTCAGGGCGGGCCGGTCGTAGAGACCGGCCTTTTTTTTATGCCGTCGCCGCTATCGTCGCTACCCCTCGACCAGGGCTCCCGGCGATACTCCGCGCTTGACCTTTGCGAGGCCTTTCGCGTAGGCTTTCCGCCGCTATGGCATCCAGAAGCCTCACCAGGATACTATTAAAGGTACTCATAGTCCTCGCGGTCCTCTTCGCGGTCGTCTTCGGGGTAGCGTTCGGCTTCGGGATCGCATCGGTACGCAACATCGTATCGGTAGAGAATTTCTCGAATTTCGATCCTCCGCTGCCTTCGCGCCTGCTCGATAGCGAAGGCAGGCTCATTACCGAGTTCGCCTCCAACGAGAAGCGCGAGATAGTCTCCATAAAGGACGTCCCCCCGCACCTCGTCGACGCCCTCGTCACCCGGGAGGACAAGCCGTTCTGGACGCATCACGGCTTCACGATCAAGAGCTATGCGCGCGCGTTCATCGGCATCATTACCGGCAAGAACCTGGGCGGAGGCTCCACGATCACGCTCCAGCTGGCGGGCACCCTCTACGCCGACCGCAAGGACATTAGCTTCAGGCGCAAGTTCGTCGAGCTATGGTGGGCCCTCCAGCTCGAGCGCCGCTTCTCGAAGCAAGAGATCCTCGAGATGTACATGAACAGGATGATCATGGGTCCCGGCGTGTACGGCGTGGAGGCGGCGAGCAAGTACTTCTTCGGCCATTCGGCGAGGGACGTCACCGTCGCGGAGGCCGCCATACTCGTCATCCAGCTCTCCAGCCCGACCCGTTTCAATCCTATCCGGAATCCCAATATCGCCCGCGAGCGCTCGCGCGAGGTGCTTGATAACATGGTCGAGCTGGGCTACGTCGACAAGGATACCGCGGACGACTCGTTCGCCGAGTACTGGGATAGTTACGACTATACCCGCGTCGCGAACGCCTCGTTCTATTCGAGGGACGACAAGGCCCCGTGGTTCAGCGAGTACGTCAGGCGGCAGCTCGAGGACATGCTCTACGGCTCTACCGACCTGTATAAGGACGGGCTTACCATCCACACGACGCTGAACCTCGACTATCAGGCCGTAGCGGATAAGTACATGAGCCGATACATAGCCCAGGTTAACAAGGAGTATCTGGCCTCGAGCTCCCAGCGCCTGCGCGAGGCCGAGCGCGTCTACGCCCCGATGTCGGAGATGCTGGGGCTGGCGTTCAACCTCGAGGGCATATTCTTCCAGGAAACGAAGATCCGCGGCAAATCCATGGAATACTATAGGAGGAGCCTTAATCCAACCGTCGACGCGCTGGCCCTGATGTTCGGGCTGGAGCCCCTCAAGGCCGCCACGAACGCCAGCTACGGCGCTTCGAAGACGGAGATGGAGAAGAACGTCGTCGAGGGAGCTCTCGTCACCATAGACAACGCGACCGGCCATATCAAGGCGCTCGTCGGCGGCTCTAAATTCGACCAGTCCAACCAGCTCATACGCGCGACCCAGGCCCAGCTGATGCCCGGCTCGTGCTTCAAGCCTCTATACTATTCCGCGGCCATAGACTCCAGGCGCTTCACGCCCGGCACGCTTATCTACGACGCGCCGGTAGTCTTCTATAACGAGGACGGGACGCCCTACATCCCCCTCAACTACAAGGGCGAGTGGAAGGGCCAGGTACTAACCTGGTACGCGCTCGCCAAGTCCATGAACGTCCCAGCGGTCAAGGTACTCGACGGCATAGGCTTCGACGCGGCGATTAACCGGGCGGCCGCCCTACTGGACATCACGTCGCCCGAGCAGATCCGCGTCGCGTTCCCGCGGGTATATCCCCTCGCCCTGGGCATCAGCCCCGTCTCCCCCTTGAAGATGGCTCGGGCCTTCTCCGTCTTCGCCAACCAGGGCCGAGAGGTGACGCCCATAGCCATCCGCTCAATAGAGGACCGATCGGGCCGGCCGCTGCTCGATCCGGAGAAGGACCTCCGGGCGGAGCAGAAGAAGAAGGGCGCGGGCATCCAGGTCGTATCACCTCAGAACGCGTACGTCATGACCGACCTCTTGAAGCGCGTCGTCAAGGAAGGCACGCTAGCGTGGCCGACCTCGTCGGGCGCCGCCTTCACCGGCAAGGACAAGGACGGCAAGCGCTATACCATTCCCGCAGCCGGCAAGACGGGCACGACCCAGAACTGGGCGGACGCCTGGACCGTCGGGTACACCCCGTACATGACCACGGCCATTTGGTTCGGTTTCGACAGGCCGGGCAATTCGCTCGGCGTCAGCCAGTCGGGAGCCGCCATCGCCGGCATCGCCTGGGCGAACTATATGGTCGAGATTCACCGCGGGCTACCCTTCAAGGACTTCGTACGCCCGCAGAGCGGTCTCATAGACGTGACGGTGTGCTCGGTATCGGGCCTCCTGCCTACCGAGTACTGCAACGAGGGGACGGTGACGCTCACGTATTACGAGGGCACTCAGCCGAAACGCTATTGCGACCTGCACCAGTTCAAGTCCGAGCAGGCGGAATCCACGATACGCAACCTCTCGGAGCAGCAAAGCATCCTCGGCGGCAGGCGCATCGATTCCACGCTCGATTTCGACGCGAGCGACCTGGACGCGCTCCTTAGGACGCTCGAGGCGCGGGCCGCCGAGGATAGCGCGGTGATAGACTACGGCGACTCCGAGGATCCGGCTCCCGCGCCGACCGACGCGCTCCCCGATATCCTTGATTAGGAGCGCGTTAGGCGATACCATTATAGCGTAGCACTATTCACCCGGAGGGCCCGCTTGCAAGTCGAAATAGCTTCTATCCGTATCATGAAGCGGGTTCGGAAAGAGCTGCGTGATATCGACCAGCTAGCCGAGAGCTTGAATCGATTCGGCCAACTCCATCCTATCGTCATCACGCGCCGCAAGGTGCTCATTTCCGGCAGGAGGCGCCTGGAAGCGGCCAAGACCCTCGGCTGGACTAACATCGAGGCTACGGTCCTCGGCCGCAGCGACGCGGCCCAGAGGCTGGAACTGGAGCTCGAGGAGAACGTGCAGCGCGTGCCCCTGGGCCGGGACGAGCTGGAAGCCGCAATCGAGCGGCTCGAGCGGCTTAGGCATCCCGGGTTTTTCATGCGGATATGGAACGCGATAGTACGATTCGTCCGGAGGGTCTTCGGCGTCGCAGACTAGGTCAGCTCGCTCCGCCGGTTCTCGATATCATGGAGGTTCCGATGAAAAGAATCGCCCTGACGCTAGCTCTGGCGTCGTCGATCGCCGCGTCCGCTTTCGGGCAGCCTAGGCAAGCCGTCATGCGTATATCCCCGTTCACCGGCTCCGGGGTCGGTTCCAGCGAGGCCTCCATGCTCGAGCGGCTAGTAGCCTCCTATATAGTCGAGCTGAAGTCGTTCAAGGTCATCGACGCCCAGGGCCAGGAAATGGCCTTGAGCGAAACGGAGGCCGCGCTGAGCCTCGGATCGACGGCTAGCGCCTCGGCTCCCCTGACGGCGGACTATATAGTCGGCGGGGCCATAGGCAAGATAGGCGATATCTTCGTCCTTACCCTGGACGCTACGAAGGTGTCCAGCGGCGAGAAGATATCGGTCTCCGATACGGCTCACTCCATCAGCGACATAGTGCTACGCGCGCGCGGGCTGACCCGTTCGCTGTTCGGGCGTCCCGACCAGCCTGCCGCGGCGGGCCTTTCCTCTCCGGGCATCGCGGCCGCGCCCGACGCTGGCGCGACCGCGACTACCCAGGCAGGACAGGCCGCGGCTCCTAGCGATCGAGTAGCCAAGACCGCGATCGCCCTTTCGGATATCGTGGGGACGTGGCGCGGCGACAAGGGCCTGGAGACGGTCAGGATCTTCCCGAACGCCACGGGCCTGGCCGTCCTGAGCGGCGGGGGCACGCTCAAGCTACGCGTGGCTCTCGCGGGCGACTCTATAGAGATAGCGCAGGATCAGCCTAACGACATGTACATGTATCGCGCCGCGTCCGTCACCGCGGATATGGCTCGCAGGATAGCGGCCCAGGCGAGGCCCATGCGATGGATATTCGAGCTCGCCCTCGACGCGCAGACCCTCTACGGTACTAAGGAATCGATATCGATAAGCGGGAGCGGCGCGTCCATGCGCGTGGATAACGATTACGTGCGCGAGGCCTCCTGGACCAGGATCTCGCGCTGAAACGCACGTTTCGCTCTATCGGCCCTAGGCTTAGCCGCCTTCATAGCCAGTCCTAGGATCGCCGTAAACAACGCGGCTATGCCCGCCAGCTCCTTCATCATCCGCTCCGAGAGAGCCTGCCCCGCTTCGTACGCCACCAAGGTTCCCGGCGAAGGCGGATTCGGAGCATCGGCGGCCAAGGAAAGCCGTATCGCCACCTCGTCCCGGGCTAGGTAACCCAGCGAGCGGGCCTCCAAGGCGGTCGTTAACGGAACATTCCGCAACCCGTCCCATTCCGATGCGAAGCCGGCGTTCAAGCTGCTTAGCGCCTCTACGTTATCCCTCATCGCGACGGCGGCGGACTCCGCCCTTCGCGTGGCCATAATCCCCGTAGGCCCTAGGAACAGGGATAATCCGCAATACGAGGCGAAGCCTACCCAGCACGCCGCGATTATTATTCGTTTCATTACAGTCATTAACGGAATTTCTCCCTTCGCGCTTGACCCTATCGTTCGATAAAATTCGCATACGGTTGACAATAGGAAAAAGCGCGATTAGAGTGATTGCTGTCGGTTACATTACTTTTTTCGGTGATTTCTGCCGATATTTGGATGAGATCAATCCAGTTGACGGAGTGCGTGCGCTATGCAGAATAAAGCCCCGCAAGGGAAAGCAGATCCCATTCCTACGCCAGAGCAGGAGCTCGAACGCTACGGCGTTTGGGTCAAGGCGGAACCGCAGGACATCATCGATGACTCATCGATCGATCGGGAGACGATAGACGGTTCCGACGCCGTGCTTCTTTCCGAAGAAGAAGAGGTCGTATTGGATTCATTCGATCTTCCCGAGGAAGCTTCGGATACGAACGGGTCGTTCGACGATTCCCTGAGCGAGCTGGACGCGGAACAGGATTTCGAGGAACTCGACGCCCTCTCCCCGCTCGACGACCAAGACGCGCTCGCGATGCCTAGCGCCGACGATGAGAGCTTCGACTTCGAGGCGCTCGAGGCGCTCGAAGACGCCGACGAGCCGGTAGTATCCGAGGA
This sequence comes from Spirochaetota bacterium, assembly GCA_018816345.1. Taxonomy (GTDB): domain Bacteria; phylum Spirochaetota; class Spirochaetia; order Treponematales; family UBA12059; genus SZUA-370. The sequence continues at coordinate 101,648 of JAHIWG010000139.1, forward strand.
GGCCGAAGCCCCGTCCCTGGACCTCGACGATGACGTCGTCGAGGATTCGATCATAGACGTGGAGCTCGACGAGCTCGAGTACGTCGAGCCCGTCATCGCCTCGGAGCCCGCCGCGACGGAGAAACCGGCCGCGAGCGACGAGGGGTTCGCTACCACCGAGATAAATATCGAGGATTTCGGCTTCTCCGTCGAGGAGAGCTCGCCGGGCATACCGGTCCTTGACGAGCTCGATTCCATGGACGATACGGCGAGCTCCGGCGTCATGGAAGCCGTCCCCTCGGGCGTCGGGGGAGAGGATTTCGAATCGTTGGATATAGACCTCGAATTCGACGATACAATCCCGGCGGCCGAGACGATAGATAGCTCCGACGACTTCGGCTCGCTCTCCGGCGGCTTGGACTCCTCGACCGAATTCGAGACCGTAGACATCGACTCGATAGGAGTCGACGAGCCTTCCGGGCTCCCCGAGGCCGCCGGCGCGAGCGCTCCCGCTCCGGCCGCTGCGGAAGAATTCTCGATGGAGGAAGATATCTCCCTCGACTCGTTCATCGACGACGACGACTCGGATTCCTACGGCGTCATACCGGACCTCGAGATCGAGAACGTCTCGATAAGCGACGAGCCTATTGGCTTCGATGACGTCAAAGCCGTATCCGACGAGCTCGGATCCGTAGCCTCTGGGCCTTCCTCGGACCTATTGCAGAAGATCGCCTTGGAACTCGCCTCGATAAAGGACGAGCTCGTCAGCCTGCGCGGGCAGCTAAGTAGCCTCAAGGCCTCCGAATCGGCTAAAGCGGAATCGGAAGGACCGGAAGCGGACGGCGAAATCGCGGAGGAGGCCGTAGGCGGATTCTTCGACGACGAGGACGACGACACCATTGCCCTGACCGGCGACGAGCTCGATAATATCCTCAATACCGCTGACTTCACCGAAGAGGCCGCCGAGGACGAGTTCCTCGGCGAGCCCGAGAGCCCCGAGCTTGACATAGCCGACGATATAGCTTTGCTTCCAGAGGACGGAGAATACTCGCTCTCGGAAGAACCCGGCATCGAGACCATCGAGCTGCCTACCGTCGAGCCTACCGACGAGGAAATGGAGGCTATAAGCTCGGCCGAGGCCGTTACGCCCATCACTAGCCTGCCCGACGATACGAGCTTCTTGGACGAGGCGGATGACGGCGCCGAGCTGGAAGGAATGCCGCTCGATGACGTACCGCTCGTCGAGCCCGACCCCACAGACCTAGACATAATCATCGACTCCGCCTTCGGCAGCGAGGACGACGACGAGGAACTCCCCGTTATAGAAGCCGCTTCCGACGAGCCCGAGCCAGAGATCGTCCTGGATATCGACGCCGACGATCAACCTGTCGTCTCCACCGTCGACGCGTTCCCCGAGACGATAGACGAGCTCGAAGACATCCAGGACCTCGACGACTTCACGGAGCCGGAGACCCTAGGCGGATTAGATCTGCATTCCGAGGAACCCGTAGCCCTTGAGGATTTCCAGGAGATCGAGGAAATCGGGGAGATCGAAGAGTTGGCAGAACCGTTGGCCGATGAAGCCAGCGCTCCTACCTCCGAGGTCGAGTACCATCCCGACGAGATAGCGACGAGCCTCGACGACTCGCTCTTCGTCGAGCCGATCCCTTCAGAGGGCGCCGAAGAAGCGTCGGAGCTAGAGACTTCGTATCTAGAATCGGAAGAAGACGCGATAGAGCCCGTCGCCGAGAGCGAGGCCGAGAGCGAGGCCGAACCGGAGCCTTCGGCGCCTAGTCCCGGGATGAGCGCCGTCGCGTCCGACGGAACGGTCCCCGACAAGCTTCAGCGCGACGTTAAATCCGTGCTCCTGTACCTGGACCAGCTACTAGCCTCGCTTCCCGAGGAGAAGATAGAGGAATTCGCCTCGAGCGAATATTACGATACGTACAAGCGATTATTCGACGATTTGGGGTTGCTCTGATGGGATTACTTGAAAAGGCCGCGAGCCGCTCGGTCGAGATCGCGGCCAAGCGCGAAGGACTCTTGGCGATTAGTCAAAAAAAAAGCACCCGTTCCGCCCGTAGCTGAGCGGAGCGTAGGCTTGGCCGATATCGAGGAATCGTTCCTCGGTACCAGGCTGGCTTTCGAAGCCGTCGGCCCGGGGCGATCGCCCTGGGCCGCGTATTTCAGATCGTTCCCCGATACTGTCCTTCTGGTTTCGCGCTTCGGGGTTCCTAGTGACGCGGCCGTCCCTTCCGCGGCGACCTTGATCGCCGGCGCGGAGCGCGGCTTCCTCGAGTATAACTCGGCCGTCGCCTCTGTAGCGGAGCCCGCCGAGGGGCATTACCTGGTGTTTCCGCAATCCGCCAGGCTACCCGTCCAGGATGAGGCGCAGTTCCGCAGGTTGGCTTCCGCGATCCCCGTAGCCGTTAACGGCCTGCGCCCTCCCGCCAGGTACTCCGCCTCATTCCCCCAAGAGATCGTCCATATAGGCATGTCCCGGAATTACTCGTACGCGTCGCTTTTCGTGATCGACGCCGCTCGCCTCATCGGGATATCCTCCGAGCGCTGCCCTAGCGCCGAGGCCGATTCGGTGCACGACGAGATCTTCGGGGCGTCCTCCGCGATCGTCAATCCGTCCGGCATGTCGGCGAGCCTACGGCGAGGACTATGCCTGCACGCGTTCTTCAGCCACGCCCGCGGCGACGTCGAGCTGATCGCCGCGCAGGTCCTGAGCACCCTCGCTCGCCGCTTGAGGACGAGCGAGCCGAAGACGATACTAGTCGGGGCGGTCTCGACGCTTCAGCTATCCGACCCCGGGGCCGAATCCGCCATCGGCTCGTTCGTCGATGGCCTATGATCCGCCTTCATCGCTAGCCTCGTTCCATTCCCGTTACGCGCCCAGGCGGGAGGCGGAGCGCTACGTCGACGCGGCGCTCTCGGGCCGTCGACCTTCCGTCATCTTCATCGTAGGCGGAGGGCTTAACTACATAGGGGCGGCGCTAGCCGAGCGCTTCCCGAAGGCGTTGCGCGTATCCCTGCAACCGTGCTCGGATTTCCTAGGATACGAGGAGGATACGCCCGGCATAAGCTGGCACCCGTCGAGCGCATCAGGCCTCGCGGCCGCCATCGGCGCCGCGCTATCGGGCGACAGGATCGGAGGGGGAGTCGCCGTGATCGAATGGCCTCCCGTCGCTTCGCGCTTCCCCGCCGAGACCGAGCGGATCAAGGCGGAGCTCAAGCGCGCGCTAGAGGCCGCGAGTTCCGATTCCGCGACTTCCTCGTACTGGGCGTACCGCTGGCTACGCAACTCCCTCAGGTTCGCGTCGTCCGTCTCCAGGGTCGGATCCTTGGTTCCCGGCGCCGCGCCTATCGTGATCGCCTGCGCGGGGCCCAGCCTGGACGACGAGATAAGCGGGCTCCGGCGAATCCGCGCGGGCATATCGCTCTGGGCGCTCGCCTCGGCCGTCCCCGCCCTCCTGAGCCGGGGGCTAGAGCCCGATATCGCCGTCTCGACGGACCCGGGATTCTGGAACGGTTACCACGTCACGGCGGCCGTCGCACGAGCCATTCCGATAGCGATGCCTCCCAGCTCCTTCGTTCCCGCGGAGGCGTACTCTGGAACCTCGATTATCGCGCTTAATACCGGCATGTCCTTCGAGCGGGCCGCGATAGAGGCCGCCGGAGTCTCGGCTCGCCTTGCCGACGCCGGGGGGAGCGCCGCTGGGACGGCCCTATCGCTCGCGCTAGGACTGACCACGGGCCCGGTCGCCCTGGCCGGTTACGATCTGGCCGCGAGGGGATTCGACGATCACGTGGCGCCGTACGCGTTCGACGCGCTCGACGCCGTCTCCTCCTCCAGGGCTTCGCCGTACTGCTCGTCCCGGGCGGCCCGGGTCATGGAGGGCTTTCCTACTGCAGTAGGGTCGTGGCGGACATCACGCGCTTTCTCGGCGTACGCGTCGAGCATAGGGGCGCCCCCGGAGGATAGCCATCGAGTATTCCGCCTCGGAGGCTCGCCCATGGATACGCCGCTGCCGAGAGGCGCCCTCGACGACGTGATCCGGGGCCTAGGCCCGGAGCCGGCCGTGATCGCCGAGGCCAAGACCGGGTTCTCGGGCGGCGCCTCCCGAGGGGCGCTGGAGGAGATGCTCGCCGGCCTAGGGCGCCGGGCCTTCCTCGAAGCCGGCTCGGCAATCCGCAGGTCGGAGCCGATACCGTTCGAGGCCGCGCTCTATTATAAGGCGCTCGCCCCCCGCGATTCCGCGCGGCTCATAGCGGACGCGGCGCGCGGCGAGGCCCGCGAGGAGGATCTCCCGCCGGTAGATGAAGCCTCCCGGATCGCCGGATCCGAGCTCGCGAGGATGGCGCAATGGTAGACAATCAGGTATTCGAGCGGAACATGCTCGCCCTAGCCTCGTGGCACGGCCCGCTCTGCGCGGATCGCGTCAGGCAGTCCAAGGCCGATACCAGGGTCGGGGTATCGCTAGCGCGGGACGGATCGCCGGTGCCGTATATCGACGCCGGGAACCGGCGGGCCTATATGCACTCGCGATTCGATCCAGCGAGGGAGGCGGATCGTTTCACCGGGACCTTCGAGAAGACGGGCTTCTACGTATTCCTCGGCATGGGAGCCGGCTACGAGATAGACGCTCTGCTCCAGGCCGGAAGGGTCGTCAAGGGCCTAATCGTCGAATACGGCGCCCCAACGCTACGGGCTGTACTAGAGCGTATAGACCTCACGCACGTGCTCGGCGACCGGCGGCTCAGGCTCCTGATAGACCCGAGCGCCGAGGAGATAGACGAGGCGATAGCTTCCAGCTACGTACCCGCCGTAACGGGCGGCTTCGTCTCTGTGCCGCTACGAGGCCGGATAGACGCCGCCCCGGCGTCTTTCCAAGGAGCCGCTGATTCGATACGCGGAGCGATAGGAGCGATATCGGACGATTATTCCGTCCAATCGTTCTTCGGGAAGCGCTGGTTCTCCAACATCGTCCGTAATATAGAGCTATCGAACAAGCCTACGCCCCCCGTCGGGCCGATACGCGTGGCCTACGTGACTGCCGCGGGCCCTTCGCTCGAGCTGTCGCTGGACGAGATCGCGTCGCGCCCCTCCGGCGCTTTCCTGATCGCTACCGATACGAGCCTCAGGGCCCTGCTAGAGCGGGGGATAGAGCCGGACGCCGTCATAAGCATAGACTGCCAGCATATAAGCTACTATCATTTCTCTCTCGGCATGCCCGAGCGCGTACCGCTCTTCCTCGACCTCGCCTCGCCTCCTACCGTCTCGAGGCTCGCGTCGAAGCCGTATTTCTTCTCGTCGGGCCACCCCCTATCCCGTTACGTAGCGTCCAGGTTCAGGGCGTTTCCCGTACTCGACACGTCCGGGGGCAACGTCACGCACGCGGCCGTATCCCTCGCCGACTACCTTGGCGCGTCTCTGGTAAGGATATTCGGGGCGGATTTCTCGTACCCGTACGGCAAGAGCTATTCTCGGGGAACGTATATCTATCCGTATTTCGACGTTAGGCAATCACGGCTTCGGCCGTTCGAGTCGCTATTCTCCGAGTTCCTCTATAGGAACCAGTCGATAGAACGCGAGGAAGACGGCGACGGGAGCTTCAGGTACGTCACGAAGCCCCTCGTCGCCTATAAGGAACGCCTCGAGAGGCTCTCGTCGTCGCTGCATTGCAGGCTCGACAGGGTACGCGGCCACGGAGTCAGGGCCGGGACCGATTCCGGCGGCCGAGACAGGCGAGTCCTCGAAGGCAGGGTATTCGCCGCTGGGAGGCCGTATCTCAAGCCGAGGGAGTTCCTCGAATCGTACGCGAAGGATATCGGCTCCTTGCCCGCTCCGTACGGGCAGGCGGCGTCGTACCTCGACGGCCTCGGAGCGCACGAGAAGGACGTATGGATGACGATGCTCCCGTCCGCCGCCGCGTTCAGGCGGGAAGCGGGCGACGAGCCGCCGGATCCCTGCGAGCTCCTCGCCTTGACTCGCTCATGGTGCGCTACGGTCGTATCGGACGAGCTGGCCAGGTCGAAGGACTGCTAGAGCCCTCTCGCGCGCCCGAACCGCCCCGCCGACAGTCCGTAGCGACCGCGCAGGTACTCGTCGAGCGTCGCCGCGTCCCTGACCGCCGCCTCTATAGCGAACGGCGCGTCCGCCTCTATCCTGTGACTCTCGGAGCCGAAGGCCTCCCCGAGCCTCTCGGCCAGGGCCTCGTAGTACGCCCGCGTCGACCCGGCCGGCTGCTGGACCAGGTAGGCCTGGTACTCGTTGATGCACAGGTACTCGTCACGCGTATCGTACTTTCTCCAGCCCAGGTGCGCTATCCAGAAGCGCTTCGACTCGGCGCCCAGGCCGGACCAGAGCCTCGACGAGAGGAGGCGGTACTCGGGGTCCTGGAAGAACAGCGCGTGGGACGCTTCGTGGTCAAGGAACGTCCTCCGGAGCGACGGCGACGACTCCCGGGATATAGAGATGACGGCGCCGGAGCCCTCGGTTATCGCGCCTCGCGCATCCCTTATAAGCGCCCCTCGCGAAACCAGCAACTCGAGGAAACGGAGCTCCGCGGCGTTCAGGGCGAGGCCGGAGCCGCGGGCCGTATTGAAAAAGGCCGCCAGGGTGGCCGCGGGGTAATCATGGGCGTTCCAGCCGTGCAACCCCGCTATCTCGACGTCGGAGGCGACGCGACCCCGGAACCCCGTCTTCTCCGCGAAGAAAGCCAGCCTCTTTAGGTACTCGTCCTGGATCCCGTAATCGGCGAAGTCGAGGACGAGCGTTCCGGGAAGCAGGTCCCATCGATACAGCGCGAAATCGCCTTCGACGGGCGCGGGTACGGCGAGTATAGCATGGAGATCGGCGAGCGGAGCGCCCTCTCCGGGAAGGAAGGCAGCCGTGCGGACGCCCTGGGCCGACTCTACGACGACGCGCGACGCGGATGGATCTGCGAGGGCCGGGTACGGCACGGCGAGCGCCCGACCGCCGCGTACTTCCGCCTGGAACCGCCACAGGACGTCGCCGCCCGGGGAGGCGACGCCGACTCTCGCGGTCCCGTCCGAAGCCAGCTCTAAGGACAAGGACGAATCGGCGCTCGCCGGCAGCGCCAGGGAGACGGAACGCGCGTCGCGGCCGCCGGACGCTATGGTGGAGGCGTCTATGGAGTAGGAGCCTGGATCGCTCCTGTAGCCGTAGGAACGAACCCCCGTCGATAGGCTCGATACCGTAGCGGCGCCCCCCGGAGCTGGCACGCTAGTCCCCGGAACAGCTCTATCGATCCCGACGCGAGGGGCTCCCCGCCCTTTCCCGCCGCTAGGAGCCTCACGGAAAGCGAGCCGTTACCGATAAGCTCTACGGCGACGTCGCGTTCGCCGGATAGCGTGACGGGACGCTCGAGTATGAAGCGCGCCGGCTCGGCCGGGGTAACGTCCAGGGGCCTATCGCCCCTGGTCCGGGCTACCCGGATCGAGTCTCCCTCTAGAGTCGAGAGGTACAGGCCCGAGACGTATGGCGCGGGGCAAGCCGTCGCGAGGCCGAGCGCGACGACTGATACGAGGAGGCCGAGGACGCGCCTAGTCAAGCGAGAAAATGCCGCGAGCTATCAACTGAGCTATCTGGTACCGCTTCTCGGGATCCACCGACCCGTCGGTGCGAATCAGCGTGGACCAGCGCCCCTGGAAATCATCGGGGAGCACGGGCAGGGCCATGAGGGCCGCGGTCATGTGCCGCTCGGAAGGTTCCCATTGCCTGTTGATGGCGAATAGAGCGGAGCCGCACGCGCGCATGAAGCCGGCGAGCGATACGAAATAGAAGAAGTTATCGTCCTTGAGCGCCGCTCCGCCCAGGTCGCTCAAGGAATGCTCGATCTTCTGCTGATACGTCTCTAGCAGCCGATCCCAGAATTCCTTGGGGCTCTCGGCGAGCGACTCCCGCATTCTACGGATCCAATCGGACTTCGAGAAAAGAACCTTGCCTTCTACCAGGCGATAGATGAAGTAGGTGCTCGAGGAGCCGAGCATCCACATGGAATCGAGGCTCTTTACCATGAATTCCTCGACGACTCTCGTCTTCTTATACTCGACATGGATCGGCAGCTCCTCTATGAAGAAGCGATCCTTCTGACCGCTCCTCGACGTCTCGAAGGCTCCCGGGTTTTCGAACAGCGCCTGCCTCTCCTCGCCCGTCGGTATGGCCCCGTAGCAATAGACGTCTATGACCAGGGCGAAGTACGGATCGAGCACGTCGGTCTCGGAGGCCTTCCCGGATACGACGCATTCGACTCCCGGCCAAGAGGAGACGATAGAAGTCAACGTGGCCGATAGGCGCTCTGCTTTATGCATCATGCTGTATCTTTCCTTTACAGGAGGATTAACCGAGTATACTATGCCTTCATGGGTTTGGGAACAATAGATACTGTCTCATCTATAGCCCTCGCGATGGTGCCGCCCGGCAACGTCGCGCGTTCCATATCCGAGATCCGCAAGTCTATCTGGAAGGAATACGGCGAACCGAGCGCTCGGGCCTATTTCGATTATCCCGTGCTCGCGTGGCTAGGGTCGCCGCTAGACGGGGCCTACCTGGCCGGGATCTCGTCGAGGCTGGATCTTCCATTCGAGCTATCGGGGCTCGGCCTGACCGGCGCCGACGCCTTCCTCTGCTTCTCCGAAGACGGCGCAGGCGCGCGCGCCCGGGTCAGGGAGGGAATGCCGCTGGCCACCGACGCGTCCGAGTTCGCGCCCGGCCCCTTCCCGGCGGACGTCGGCTGCTTCTGCGCCAGGTTCGGAGGAGGCGCGGCGCCGTCGTCCCTCGTCGGGATCGAGGTCCCGCCCGTCCGCGCGAAGACGTACCTACTTGCGCAGATCGAGCTCCGATGGGTACGGGATCCGAGCCTCGCCTCGTCGTGGGCGACTCTTTCCTCGGCCCGTTGCGGGAAAACGCGCGCCGGCGCGTAACCGTAGGAAGGTCTCGCTCCTTTTCAGAGGCGTGCGGGGCGTGGTATATTCGGCCCGACGATCCATTAGAAACCTATCGGAGGAACGATGCGCTCCCTTCCCTTGACAGTACTCATGGCCGCGCTGGCGCTCGGCGCCCAGGCGACCGCACAGGAAGACTCTTCCGCGGCGCCGCCGGCCGATCAGGCGGCCCAGCCTTCGGGCATAGCCTCGATGCAGTTCAGCGGCTTCGAACGCGGCGACGGCATACTCTCGCTATCGCTCGGCGCCGTATTCCCGCTGGGCTTCTACAATCCGACCACGGCGGCGTTCCAGGTCGCCAACTCGTATCCCGGATTCTCGTTCGCCCTCTCGTACGCGGGCTTCCTGAGCGATAAATGGGCCCTGGCCGGAGACCTGGCCGGCGGTTTCATAGGGACGATAAACGGGGACAGGCTATTCGTAGCCCCGCTTGCGCTTCGGGCCATCAGGGCCTTCACCCTCGGTTCGTTCGTCATCGCGCCTACCGCGGGCCTCGGCGTCTCCATCAGCTCGCTCGGTACCGATAAGAAGGTAGACCCGCTATTGAAGCTAGGCTCGTCCTTCCTTTGGAAGGCGTCCAGCGACATGAGCTACGGGCTCAATCTATACGGCAACATCATACCCCAGCTGTATACGACCTATCCTGAGAACAACCGGGTAGCCTTCTTCCTGGACGCGACGCTGTCCGTCGCGTATCACCTATGACGATCGAGGATAGCCGCATGAAATCCATAGCCTCGCCCAGACTAGCCGCGCTCGCCATTGCGGTCGCGATGCTGACCGCCTCGTGCACCGAGGGGCCCGCCGGTATTTTCTCCCGGGTCGCCGACGAGAAACCCACCAACGCTAACATGACCGAGGAAATCAAATACGCCACGCCGTCTTTCGTCGCCCGCCTCGGCACGACTTACTACGCCGGCATAGGGACGCTCTGGACTAAGGCCGCCGGCGCGAACGCGTGGACTAACTCCGCGATAGTGCCGGGCGTCTCCGCCTCGTCCGTCCTCGCCGGATCCGGTTGCGTCGCCGGTTCTAGGCTGTACGTGCTCTTCTCCGACGCCGCTACCGGCTCGGGCCTGGGCGTGTGGTCGACGGCCGACGGCTCCACCTGGACTCAGGTCGCCGCAGGCCTGCCTAGCGGCCAATACGTCAGAGCCGTCCTCGCGGCTAACGACCAGCTGTTCGCCGTTACCGTAGCGACCGCCGCCGACCTTACCGAGTCGTACTCGCTGTATCACTATAACGGCGCCGCCTTCGAGTCTGCCGGCATAAGCGCTAATTCCGATATAGGCATACCGGACTCCGCCGCGTACGCCGGTTCGGCCTACTGGTTCACCGCGGGCGGCTACCTGCTATCCGGCTCCACCCCGACGACTATCGCCAAGGTGACGGGCCCTAACGACTGGGCGACCGGTAGCACCGTAGGCGCCACGCTAAGCCCGACCTACGGCGGCGTCTGCGCCGTAGGCGCGACGGGCATCCTGCTCTCGGGCACCGACGGCAAGCTCTACTACTCGACCGACGGATCCGCATGGAGCGGCTCTACCGCGGCTTACGTCAACGCCAGCTCCAAGGTATTCTCGTTCTCCGCGCCCACCTACGTCGACGACGGTACCAGCAGGATCCTGGTCGTCGGTACCTATAGGCAACCTCGGGCGTCAGGCGACACCCCGCCCATCGACGGCTATCTCGAGTTCGACCTCACGACTACGGGTTTCAGCCCGACTATGGCGGCCGGCGTGTCGCACGGCATCACCGCGGACGCCGTTAACTTCTCGGCGAGCCTCTCGGCCAAGTCGGTCTCGGGCATGCCTCTTGTCGATCTCGGCTCGGGCGAGTACAGGCTCTTCGCGATGACCGACGGGCAGGGCCTCTGGTCGGACAGCTTCGCCGGCGGCGCCTGGAGCGGCTGGGTCAGGGAATAGGCCTAGCTCGTGAGCGACGACCTGTTCGCCGGCGCCGCTCCCAAGGAGAGCGCGGGCCCCCTCGCCGACAGGATGAGGCCCCGGGCCCTCGACGAGTTCATAGGCCAGGACCATATAGTAGGTCCCGGCCGGCTCCTCAGGAGGGCCATCCAACGCGACAGGCTCTCGTCCATAATCCTTTCCGGGCCTCCAGGCACGGGCAAGACGACCCTGGCCAGGGTCATAGCCAATACTACCAGCTCCCGCTTCATATCGATAAACGCCGTGCTCTCGGGCGTGCAGGCCATACGCGACGCCGTCGACTCGGCCAAGCGGGAGCGCGACCTGTACGACCGCAAGACGATCCTATTCGTCGACGAGGTGCATCGCTGGAACAAGGCCCAGCAGGACGCCCTGCTGCCGTACGTAGAGAACGGCACCATAATCCTGATAGGCGCCACTACGGAGAACCCCTTCTTCGAGGTTAACAAGGCCCTCGTCTCGCGCTCCAGGGTCTTCCAGCTACGCCCGCTCGGGGACGACGACCTCCTCGAGGCGGCGCGGGCCGCGCTAGCCGACGAGGCCCGCGGCTACGGCCGCTGGAAGGTCGGCTTCGAGGAAGGCGCGCTCGAGCACCTGGTCAAGATAGCCGACGGCGACGCGCGCAGCCTCCTTAACGCCCTGGAACTGGCGGTAGAGACGAGCGCGGAGCCCTGGCCGCCGGCGGCCGGCGCGAGCGTGCTCGTGACCATGGAGGCGGCCGAGGAGAGCATCCAGAGGCGGGCCGTGCTCTACGACCGCGACGGCGACTACCATTACGACGCCGCGAGCGCCTTCATAAAGAGCGTGCGCGGCTCGGATCCCGACGCGACGCTCTACTGGCTGGCGCGGATGGTATACGCGGGCGAGGAGCCGCGCTTCATCTTCAGGCGCCTCCTCATCTCCGCTTCGGAGGACGTAGGGCTCGCCGACCCCGGAGCCATGGGCGTCGTGGAGTCATGCGCCGCCGCCTACGAGCGGATCGGCCTGCCGGAAGGCCAGTTCCACCTGGCCGAGGCCGCGCTCTACCTCGCCACCGCGCCCAAATCCAATTCCTGCATGGCGTACTTCGACGCGCTGGCCTCCGTAGAGGAGGAACGCGCGGACGTGCCCGACCACCTGAGGGACGCCAACCGCGACGCCGACGGGCTCGGCCATGGCGTGGGATACCTCTATCCCCACGCGTTCCGCAGCCATTGGACGGCCCAGCAGTACCTCCCCGAGACCCTCAAGGGCGCCCTGTTCTATCAGCCCGGCTCCCTTGGCTACGAGGCGAAGGTCCGCGACGAGGTGTTGAGGCGCAGGGACGCCCAGCTCGCCGCGTGGCTCTCCGGCGAGCTCGAGGCGCGGGTCGGATCGGCGGCGCAGGCCGCGGCGGCCGGGGCCCGAGCGCCCGGGGCCCCGACGAGCCATAGGGCGGCGGCGGCCTGGACCGACAGGGCCGAGGCCGGAGTAGCCGGAGGCCTGGCCGGTCTCAGGGACGCCGTCTACAAGCTTGCCTTCCCGCCTCGGCACGCCAACGTGCTCGTGCTCTGCGCCGATGACGGGCTATTGCTGCGGGAGGCCGTCCGACTCTGCCCCGAGGGCTCGGCATACGGTATATGCCGTACCGCGGAGGCCATGGAGCGGCTGTCGTACGCCTTCTCGGACGTAGAGGAGCTCAATAAGCCTGTGATAGCTCACTGCCCGGAACCCGGCTCGGTAGCTGAGGCCGCCGTACGGGCCGCGGGGCACGCGAGGTTCGACCTCGTCGTCGCCGTAGGGTTCCTGAGCGCCTTCGGGGACAGGGCAGACTCGATCCGGGGCGTCCGCGCCTGCGTCGAGCGCTTCGCGAAGGAGCCCCGTACCGGCTCCTCGGAGGCCGCGGGCGGGCCCTCGTACCTGTTCGCCGAGCGCTCTCCCCTGCCCGGCATAGCGCCGGCCCTGGCGAAGGCGTTCCTGAGCGAAGGGCTTGCCTCGTCGTTCACGGAGGCCGACGCCGCTTTTTTCTCGTCGGGCTCCGCGCCTGGATTCTCCCAGGAAGCGCTATCCCAGGCCGCGATCGAGGCGGGACTGCGACCCGGGGCGGCGACCGTTTACCGTACCGAGGCCAGGCGGTCCCTGGGCGACAGGGAGGCCGACGCCTGGCTCGCCCCCGATTCGGCCTACGGCGAGGCTGTCGTCTTCGCCCTGGGAGAATCGGCTGCAGGCGACGTCAGGGACGCCCTCAAGAAGGCCTTCTCCTCGGGCCCCGTCCCGTGGCCGAACGCCTGGTCGATAGTCCTGGCCGCTCGCGCCTCCGACTCGTAAGCTTGCCCGACGTCGCCGCCGTCGATATACTCCCGCGCTATGGGCATACGGCTCGTCTACGGGCTCAAGACTAGCGACGTCTCATACCTGGAGGAGTTCTACCCGTCCAGGCGGCTCGCCGAGGCCGCGCGGGCGCTAGGCCTTGACTACGCCGCGACGGTATTCCCGCCTGGCGCAGGACCCGCGCGGATAGAGGCTTTCTGCCGCGGGCACGTTGCGCTATTACGCGGGGAGCTGCCCCTGACGCTCTACGAGGGCCTGGAGGCCGCCGGCGCGCGGGTGGTCAATAGCGCCTCCTCGACGGCCCTGGCCGCGGACAAGCTGCTAGCGGCGAGGCGCTTCGCCGAGATAGGCGCCGACCATCCCCGGACCGTCGCGATCGACCCCGCCGGGACGGCGCCTCCGCTCGCGTATCCCTTCGTCGCCAAGCCGCGCTTCGGCAAGATGGGCCGCGGCGTGGCGCTTATCGATAGCGACATGGCGTGGGCGGCCTTCCTCCGGGAACGCGGCGCAGTCGAGTTCATAGCCCAGGACTATATCGCCCCGAGCCGAGGCCGAGACGTGCGCTTCTTCTTCGCGGACTTCGGCGAGGACACGGTAGCCGTCGTGGAGCGCCGGAGCGCCGTCCTCGCGTCCAACGCCCACGCGGGAGGGGCCATGGAGCCGTTCGTACCGCCCGCCGGACTGCGGCTCGAGGCCGAGCGGATCTTCCGACAGAGCGGCCTCGATTACGGAACTGTCGATTTCCTGTTCGCGGACGATGCCGGCGCGTCGTTCGCAGTCTGCGAGACTAACGCCTGCCCGGGCTTCGAGGCGCTCGAGCTATCGAGCGGACTGGACGCGGCTAAGGCGATACTGCGCGCCGCCCTCGGCGCGGGAGGAGCATCATGATATTCAGCGACCCCGGCGAGGTGTACGGCTACCTGGACCGTTTCCTCAACTTCGAGCGCCGCCTGGAACCCCGGGAGTATAGGCTCGATAGGATGTCAGCCCTCAAGGAGATGTTCGGAAGCCCCGACGAGGCCTACCGCGTAGTCCACGTCGCGGGCTCGAAGGGCAAGGGCTCTACCGCCACGATGATAGCGTCTATCATCACCGAGGCGGGCGGCAGGACCGGGCTCTATACCTCGCCGCACCTCCTGTCGTTCACCGAGCGCATCGCCGTGGGCGGCGCTCCCGTCGACGACGAGACGCTGTGCGCCTGCGCGCGGGAGCTGTCGGAGCGCATGGAACGCGAGGCCCCCGAGGACTTCCCCGGAGGAGAGGCGCCTACGTACTTCGAGCTGCTGACCATGTTGGGGTTCCTGTGCTTCCGGGCGGCCGGATGCACCGACGCCGTCATCGAGGTCGGCCTCGGCGGGCGGCTGGACTCGACTAACGTCGTCTCGCCGGCGGCCTGCGTCATCACGCCCATAGAGCTGGAGCACACGGAGCTGCTCGGCGACACCATAGCTAAGATAGCCTTCGAGAAGGCCGGCATCATTAAGCCTGGCGTCCCGGTCTTCACCAGCGCCTCGCGCCCCGAGGCGCTCGCGGTGATCGGGGCGAAGGCCGCGGAATGCGGCTCCGCCATCACGGCGCTCGACGACGCGGTCGAGCTGGCCGACTGCCAGATCAGCGCGTCGGGTACCCGCGCGACCGCCCTATGGCGCGACGCCAGCCTGTTCGACGCGCCCTTGGAGATCCGCACGCCGATGATAGGCCGGGTCCAGGCCCGCAACGCCGCCCTGGCCGCCGTCGTAGCCAGGTCGCTAGGCTACTCGAGGGAGGCGATACTAGGCGGGATAGCCAAAGCCTCGCTCCGGGCGCGCTTCGAGATAATCCCCGGCGACCCGGTCGTCATCCTGGACGGGGCGCATACCGCCGATTCGGTCCGATCCTGCGTCGACGATTTCTCGAGCCTGTTCCCCGGCGGAGGAGTGCTGCTATTCGGGTGCGCCAAGGGAAAGCCGCCGCGCCCCATGGCGGCCGCCCTGCGTTCCGCCTTCTCGGAGGCCATCGTGACGAGGCCCGGCACGTTCAAGGAGAGCGACCCGGAGGAGACCGCCGGAGCGTTCGAGGCGGAGGGCCTCGGGGTACGGCGCATCGACGATACGGGCGAGGCGATACGCGCGGCTATCGAGCGCGCCTCGAGGGAGCGGCTCCCGCTCCTCGTCACGGGATCGTTCTACCTGTGCGCCGCGGC
Organism: Spirochaetota bacterium; assembly: GCA_018816345.1. GTDB lineage: Bacteria > Spirochaetota > Spirochaetia > Treponematales > UBA12059 > SZUA-370. The sequence continues at coordinate 117,020 of JAHIWG010000139.1, forward strand.
GGCGGCCGTCGTCGACGCGCGCTAGGGCCTCAGACCTCGACGCGATCCCTGCCTAGCTGCTTGGCGCGGTACATGGCCGTATCCGCGCGCCCGACCCAGTCGGCCAGGTTATCGCCCTTCTCGAACTGAGCCACCCCGATGGAGGCTGTAGCGGATATCCTCGCGCCTGCGACCGCCACGTCGGTGTCGCCTATAGCCGTCCTGATGCGTCCCGCGATGGCCAGGGCCGCCTCGACGCCGCTACCCGGCAGGATGACGAAGAACTCGTCGCCGCCGTAGCGTCCTGCGAAGTCCTCGCGCCGTAGGCAGGCGCGCAGCGCGTCCCCCACCGCCCTGAGCACGTCGTCGCCGACGAGGTGCCCGAAGGAATCGTTGATGGACTTGAACCTATCTATGTCGATCATCATCCCGGAGAGAGGCAGGTCCTCCTCCTCGGCCCGGCGCAGCTCGAGCTCGAGGCGGGCGTTGAGGCTATGCCTATTAAGGAGTCCCGTCAGCACGTCGAAGCGAGCGGCCGCGGCGAGCTTCGTGTTCTCCCGCTCCA
>JAHIWG010000140.1 GCA_018816345.1 Spirochaetota bacterium
GGCCTCGTCGGCTATCACCGCCTCCGCGGGCGCCGCCCCGTCCTCCCCGCCGCCCAGGTCGACTAGGCGGATCCCGAGCCTGGGGGCCCATCGCTCGAGCTCCGCCCGCGACGACACGTCGCCGAACACCCCTATGCGCCTAGCCTCGGCCGTAACGGCGGGGAACGCGGGAACGGCGTCGGCGGGGATCCCGAAGCTCAGGATGAACTCGGAACCGCCGCCTGGGACCTCAGCGTAGTCCAGCTCGCACGACAGCAGCTTCGCCAGGGCCTTCGCCAGGGAGAGGCCCAAGCCTATCCCGCCCGCGGCCCTGGTCAACGAGTCGTCGCCTTGGGTGAACGCCTCGTATAGCTCTCGGCGCTTCTCCTCGGGAATGCCTGTACCGGTATCTATCACCCGGATTAAAAGCCCGTGCCCGCCGTCCGCGCCCGGAGCCATCTCGGCGGACAGGAGCACGTGACCGGAATCGGTGAACTTGACCGCGTTCTCCACGAGGTTGCGGATGAGGGTGCCGAGCTTCTCCTCGTCCCCTACTATGGTCGCGGGGAGGTCGGGATCGACGTATAGCCGGGCCGCGAGCCCCTTATCGGCGGCTTCGTAGGCGAAGGGCTCCCAGCAGGCCCGCAGGAACGCGTCCAGCTCGAATTCGCCTTTCCGCGGCACGAGGTCGCCCAGCTCCAGCCGCGTATAGTCGAGGATGGAATCGACTATGCACTCGAGCTTCCTGGCGCCCCTATACGCCATGAATATGAATTCCTCCAGCTCTTGCTCGGAGGCCCCGGATTTCGCGAGGTCGAGGAAACCGATTATGACGTTGAGCGGCGTCTTGAGCTCGTGGCTGACGTTGGAGAGGAACCGCGTCTTCGCTTCGTGGCCGGCCTCGGCGGCTTCCTTGGCGTCGCGCAGCTCCAGCTCGTACCTGTGCTTCGAGACGGCCAGCTCTATCGTGATCTTTAGCTCCCGCTCGTGGTACGGCTTGACGACGTACCCGTACGCGCCGGTAGCCATGACCCTCTTAAGCGTATCGTCGTCGGTGAAGGCGGTCACGAAGACTATCGGTATATCGGACTCGGCCCGTATGAGCTCGGCGGCGCGGATGCCGTCCATCGGGCCCTTGAGCTGGATATCCATGAGCACGAGGTCGGGCACCCGTGAAAGCGCCTCGGAGACTGCCAGGTCGCCCGTGGCCACGACGCCGCAGACGACGTAGCCGTACCCCTCCAGCCTGAAGCGGATGTCGAGGGCGACGACGTTCTCGTCCTCGACGATGAGAACCGAGAGGCCCGCTCCCGGCGCCTTCCCGCTCATCGCCCGGCTCGGGCCTCGGCGACGGCGTCCCTCGAGAACGCGGCGTCGACGTCGAGGAGCACTATGAACTCGTCGCCGACCTTGGCGACGCCGGAAACGAAACCGCCGTTCTTCATGGTGCCCATGGCGGGGACGGCCTCGAGGGCGCCTTCGTCGATGTCGAGGACCTCGCTTACCTCCTCCGCGAGCATCCCGACGACGAGGTTCTCCCCCTCGTACGACAGCTGGAGCACTATCACCGCGGGGGAGCTATCCATCTCGACGCGGTCCTCGCCGAACCTGACGAGCGGATCGATTACGGGCACGACGCTGCCTCGGTAGTTGATGACTCCTCGGAGGTGAGGCTGAGAGTTAGGCACCCGCGTCATTACGGGAGTCTCCAGGACCACCTCTACGCGCACCACGGGCACGGCGTACGCCTTCCGCCCGAGCGAGAAGCAGAGGTAACGCCCGGCTTCGGCCTTGGAGGCTCCCACCTCCGTTACTCCGCGACCTTCTTGACGACCGCGAGCAGCTTGTCCGCGCTGAACGGCTTGACTATCCAGCCGGTAGCCCCCGCTTCCTTGCCCTCGTTCATCTTGGCGCCCTGAGACTCCGTCGTGAGGACGAGGATAGGCACGAACTTGAATTTGGGGTTCTCGCGGGCCTTGCGGATGAACGTAATGCCGTCCATGTTCGGCATGTTAACGTCGGTTATGATGCAATCGAACTTGCCGCTCGTATCAAGCTTCTGCAGGCCCTCGACCCCGTCCCCGGCCTCTGTCGTGACATAGCCTTCTTGCTGCAGTATATACGAGATACTCTGCCGTATCGCGGCCGAATCGTCGATTATCAAGATACTCTTCGCCATGCTTCCTCCTAAAGGCATCCAGCGCAAGCTACGCGGAACACCATTATATTAAAATGCTATATCCAAGCGACCCGGCGAGCGGGTCATCGAGCCGCCCGCAACACCTCGGCCGCTATCCTCTCCAGCGGCAATACGATATCGACGCCCCCTAGCTTTATGGCCTCGTTCGGCATGCCGAACACTATACACGAATTCTCGTCCTGGGCGATCGTCCAGGCCTTCGCGTCGTGCATTTCCTTCATCCCCCTCGATCCGTCGTCGCCCATCCCCGTCATGATCACGCCCACGGCGTTATTCCCCGCGTACCTCGCGGCCGACCTGAAGAGGACGTCGACGCTCGGGCGGTGCCTGCAAACGAGCGGGCCTTCCTTGACCTCTACATAATACCTCGCCCCGGAACGCTTGAGAAGCGTATGCTTGTTACCAGGGGCGATGAGCACGCGGCCCCGTATGACGGTGTCGTTATCGGCGGCTTCCTTGACCCCGACCCGGCATAGGCCGTCGAGACGGCGCGCGAACGCGGCGGTGAAGTGCTCCGGCATGTGCTGGACTATGACGATGCCGGGCGTATCCTCCGGGAGCACCTCGAGGAATTCCCTGAGGGCCTCGGTCCCGCCCGTCGACGCGCCTACCACGACGACCTTCTCGGTCGTCTCTATCAAATGGTTGCCGCCCGGCGCCGGCAGCATCACGTCGGCGGTCAGCTTAGGGGCGACGTCGCGCATGGGCCCTAGGGGTATCCGCCTACGGTTCCTCGAGGCGAAGGCGGCCTTCACGACGTCGCATATCTCGACCCTGGACTCCTCCAGGAACTGCTTGGTCCCGAGCTTAGGCTTCTGGATAATATCGACGGCGCCGTACTCCATCGCCTTGATGGCGTTATCGGAGCCTTCCTCCGTCTTGCTCGAGCATATGACGATGGGGATGGGGCTCGTCTCCATGACCTTGCGGAGGAACGACAGGCCGTCCATCCTGGGCATCTCCACGTCGGAGACGATTACGTCGGGCTTGTCCGTCTCCATCTTCTTGAAGGCGAATATGGGATCCGCGGCTACGGCGATGACCTCTATAGCGGGGTCGGAGTCCAGGAGTTCCTTGAGCGTCTGCCTGACGACCGCCGAATCATCGACGATCAATACCTTGATGCGTTCCATCTGGTCCCCTTAACGTCAACTATAAGCGCTCGTACACGGTGGGCGCAAGGCCGCGCAACGGAAGGTTCATGCCGGTCAGGGTCTCGGAATGGCCGAGAATCAAGTTGCCGCCCTGTCTCAGGTACTTGCACATATTGCCCAGGATGCGCTCCTGGGTCTCCCTGTCGAAGTAGATTATAACGTTCCGGCAGAAGATGACGTCGAACTGGCCGTCGAACGGGAACCGCTCGTCCATGAAATTGATGCGGAGGAATCCTATCTTATCGCGGAGCTCCTTCTTGATCCTCACCTCCGGCCTGTCGGGATCCCGGCTCCGAAGCAGGTACTTCTTCTTATACGAAGGCGGCACGGGTATGACCCTGTCGGCGTGGTAGACCGCGGACGACGCGGCCTCCAAGGCCCTCGTCGAGATATCGGAGGCGACGATCTTATAATCGAAGCCCTGATGCGCCTGGCGGAACTCCTCGAGCACCATCGCGAGGGTATACGGCTCCTCTCCCGTCGCGCAGCCCGCGGACCAGAACGAGAAGACCCTGGAACCGCCGTTGCGGTCCATGGCCTTCGGGAGCAGGCGCGACGTGAGTATGTCGAAATGGTCGGGCTCCCTGAAGAAATCCGTCTTGTTGGTCGTGACCACGTCGATCATGTGTATGAGCTCCGTGTCGTCGCCCGAGAACACCCTGTCTATATACTCGTCGTACGTCGCCACCTTGACGGCGCGAAGGCGCTTCTGGAGCCGGCTCTCGAGCATCACGCGCTTGGTATCGGGCATCCTGATGCCGAGCTCCTTCTCGATGAAGGCCGCCAGTCTCTTGAACTGCCTATCGGAGATGCCGGTCGCCGACTTCGCCTTCTCTAAATCGCTCAACTGGCCCTCGCCTTCTGCTCGAGTTCGGGCGCGGAGGACGCTAGCTTAGCGCAATCGACGATAAGCGCCACGCGGCCGTCGCCCATGATAGTCGCGCCAGACAGGCCGACGGCGTCCCTATACAGGCGGCCGAGCGGCTTGATGACGGTCTGGTTGTCCCCTATGACGGAATCGACGACCAGGCCGACGCTCGAGTCCTGGACGTTCACGACGACGATCTGCCTGTTCTCCGGGGCCTCGCCTGGCACGGCGAAGAAATCGCGGAGATCGACGTAGGGAAGCAGCTCGTCGCGGTAGCGGATCAGCCGCGAGCCCGAGTCCTGCTCGCTCGACCTGAGTTCCACGCAGGCCTCTACCACCGATAGCGGCAGCACGAAATACTCCTCAGAGACGCGCACCAATAGGCCCTCTATGATGGCCAGGGTGAGCGGTATCTTGAGCACGATGGTCGATCCGAGCCCGGGGGTCGATTCTACCGAGACCGTTCCGCCCAGGGAATCGATCTCGCGCTTGACGACGTCCATGCCGACGCCTCGGCCGGACACGCTCGTCACGGCCTTGGCCGTGCTGAACCCCGGCTTGAACACGAGCAGGTACGCCTCGGCGTCGCCGATCTGGTCCTGCGGGCCGAGCAGGCCCCGCTCGACGGCCTTGGCCTTGATCGCCTGCAGATCCATGCCCTTGCCGTCGTCCGATACCGATATGACCACGTTCGCCCCGGAATGCTCGGCGGTCAGCCTGATCGTGCCTCGCTCGGGCTTGCCGGCGGCCCTCCTCTCAGCGGGCGACTCGATGCCGTGGTCGAGCGAGTTGCGGATGATATGGATGAGGGGGTCGTTCAGGCGCTCGATGACGGTCTTGTCCAGTTCGGTATCCGCCCCGACGGCCAGGAGCTCGACGTCCTTGCCTAGCTCGCCGGAGAGGTCGCGGACGACTCTCCTGAACTTATTGAAGGTCGAGCCTATCGGGAGCATGCGCATGCTCATCGTATTATCGCGCAGCTGCGAGACCAGCCTGTCGAATTGCTCGGCGATGGACGAAAGGCCGGGATCGAGTATATCGGTCGAGGTACGGAGCAGCCTCGCCTGCGTCGTGACCAATTCCCCGACGAGGTCGACGAGCTGGTCGAGCTTGTCGCTCGAGACCCTGATAGAGGAGCTGGGCCCCTCGGCCTGCTTATCCTGGACTCGCTTCAGGTGGGCCTGTTCGGCCAGGGCCGACTCGAGGTCGCTGTTGGATACGACGTTGCTCTCGACGAGGACCTCGCCGAGACGCCTCTGGGAGCGCAACGCCTCGCCGAGGGCCTCCGGCCTCACGGCGCCCCGGTCGACGAGTATCTCGCCGAGCCGCTTGCCCGGCTCGCCCTCGTCCGCGTCCGTCGCGATGCGCTCTATCTTAACGACGGCGGAGCCCTCCACGAATATGAACACGTCCCTTATGTCGTCCAAGCTGGCGGCGGTCGTCAGCAGGCAGTTCCACGCGACGTAGCACGCCTCGGGATCGAGGGACTCGAGCAGGGGGATGCGTGACACGTCGGGGATAGGCGACAACTGCCCGAGGGCGGCGAGCTCGTCCAGCAGCCTGAGCGGGCGGGTGCCGTTGAGGAAGAGATCGGATTGAGGCTCGAATCGTATGCGATACGTAAGCGCTGTGCCGGCGGCTCCCGGTTCCTGGTATTCGGTCGGTACGGCCGCGGGAACCGGCTGCGGCGCGGCCGGCTGCGGCGCGGCCGGCTTCGGAGAGGCCGGCTTCGGGGAGGCGGCGTCCTCGAGGCCTCCCGACGCTTCCAGGTTCGCCGCCGCCCTGAATTCGTCCATAAGCGCGAGCGCCTCCCCGTCGAAGGGGCCCGAGGAGTCCTCCTCGGCTAGCATGTCGCGTATCTTATCGCGGGCCCGGAGGGAAAGGTTTATGATGTTCTTGTCGACCGCCCTCCGACCGGACCTGCACGAGTCTAGGAGCCCTTCCAGGTCGTGGGTGAACCTTCCGGCCTTCTCGAACCCGAACATGCCGGCGGATCCCTTTACCGTATGGATGGCCCTGAAGGCCGCGTTAATGAGCTCCATGTCCGCGGGGCGTTCCTCGAGCTCCAAGAGGATGGACTCGAGCTGAACGAGTAGCTCGTCCGCCTCTTCACGGAACGATTCTTTAAATTTCTCATTCATGGCCGCGACTCCGGGAAGCTAGGCAGGCGCGATAAGAACTCGGGGCCGGAGAGCGGACCCGCGATGCTGAATCCGGACGATATCAAGCGGGAGCACAGCGCGGCCGAGGCCGTGCCGACGAAGCGCAACGCGCCGCCGCGGGCCAGGGCCGAGCCCGCCGCCGCGTAGAGCACCTGGATAGCGGGCAGGTCTAATTCTTCGACCTCGCTCAGGTCTATATGGACTATCCTCGACTTGGCCAGGACGTCACCTAGCTCGCGAGCCAGGTCTACGGCTCTGTCGATAGCGTACGCGCCGCGCAACGAGACAGTTTTTATCTCAGAGTCCGCCCCCATGCATAACCTCCAGGCCGCGATCGCTCTCCCGCCCTAGCGGACAGCGAACACCGGCATGGAATCTAGTGTATTAGCATTGGTTCATGAACGCAAGGGAACTATCGGTATAGAATGCATGCGTACAGGACGCCGCCCAGCTCGATGACGCGATAGCTCGCGCCGTTCCTCGTTCCGTAGCCGGGCTTAGGGGCGGCGGCCCCGAAATCGAAGGGCTTCTCCCCTATCCAGTAGACGGCGCCGCCGGAGTCCGGTTGCGGGACGATCTCGGA
>JAHIWG010000141.1 GCA_018816345.1 Spirochaetota bacterium
CTCTGCTCCGACTGCGCCCATATCCTGGTCGACGAGACGGGCGCGCCCACCGCCGTCACGGGAGCCCAGCTCGTGCCGGTCGGCACGCGGCTGGGCAAGGTCGTGCCCGCATCCCTTGAGGAGACCATCCGGCACTACGGCGACACCCACAAGCCGCGCCCGGCCGTGCTGTCGCTCAGCCAGCCCACGGAGCTAGGCACCGTATATTCTGCGGCCGAGCTGGCCGAGCTATGCCGAATCGCCCACGGCGCGGGCATGGCCGTGCACGTGGACGGCGCGCGGCTTTCCAACGCCGCGGTAGCCCTCGGCCTCGGACCGGCGGAGGCCTCCGGCTACGCGCCGGGGGCTACCGGCCAGGCGCCCTCGGGGGCGGACGTCGTATGCTTCGGGGGCACGAAGAACGGCCTCATGTTCGGCGAGGCAGTCGTCTTCGCTCCCAGGCCCGCGGGCCTCCCCGACACCTCGCGGCTACGCAAGACGAGGCTGCAGCTCGCCAGCAAGATGCGGTACATAGCGGCCCAGTTCGAGGAATACGTCGTCTCGGGCCTGTGGAGGGAAAACGCCGCGACGGCCAACCGCATGGCGACCCGCCTGGCCGCGGGCCTATCGGCGAGGGGCGTGGGGCTCGAGTATCCGGCCCAGACGAACGGAGTCTTCCTGCGCATCCCCGGCCCGGTAGCGGAGGAACTGCGGGCCAAGCGCTTCTTCTACGACTGGGAAGGCGGGTCCGTTCGATGGATGGCCAGCTGGGACACGAGCGAATCCGACGTCGACTCACTCCTCTCGGACCTGGACGCCTCGATGACCGCCTACCGGGCGACGGCCTCGGCGTCAGCGCCGGGAACGGAGCGCGCGGAGGCGGCCGAGGCCGTCGCCCGCGAGCTAGCCGCCGGGCGAGCCTTCCTCCGCTCTAACTGGGCTCGGCTCGACGACTATAAGAGCCCCAAGGAGCTAGGCCTGCCGCGCCCGCCCTTCGTGCGCCCCGCGCCCGATGGCGCCCGGCTCGTCGCCCTGCCCGACCCGGCCGCGACCGGCCTCGGCGGCAAGAGCTTCGGCGAGTGCACGGCGACGCGCCGCTCGAGGCGGAAGTACAGGCCCGAGGCCATTAGCCTCGAGGAGCTATCCTTCCTCCTATGGTCGTGCGCCGGCGTCAAGACTGTCAGGAACGATAACGCGTTCCGCACCGTACCCTCCGGCGGCTGCAGGCACCCGCTCGACCTCTGCATCTACGCGAGGCGCGTCGCCGGGCTCGAACCCGGGCTGTACCGATACATGGCCGTCGATAACGCGCTCGCCCTCCTACGCCCAGCCGCCTCGGTCCCCGGGACCGATATGGAGAAGACCGGCTTCCTTGACCTCGACGCGGAGATGGACGCGGGCCTCTCGGGCCAGCTATGGAACTGCGCGGCCATGTTCGTCTGGACGGCAGTGCCGGAACGCACCGAGTGGACCTATACCGTAGCGGCGGCTAAGACCCTGCTCCTGGACGCGGGCCACGCCTGCCAGGCCCTGTACGGCGCCTGCGAGGCCCTGGGCCTCGGCACCTGCGCCCAGGCCGCCTACGACCAGGACAGGCTCGACGCGGCCCTCGGCGTCGACGGTCGCGACGAGTTCGCCGTGTACGCGGCCCCGGTGGGCCGGGTCTAGAACAGCTCGGGCTGCGGCGACTCGAGCCCGAACGGGCCGAGCGGCACGGGCAATCCCGAGGCCGCCAGGGATCGGGCTATAGGCAGGAGCTGCTTGGCGACGTAATGGCCATAGTCGGGCCGGGGCGAGCCGGGCCCAGACGCGCCGTACTCGTCGGGGTCCACCGGCGCGGGCCCTTCGGCCGCGATTACGTACGAGACCGCGCCCCGCCCGGTCAGGCCGGCGAGGCGCGCGGCCTTCACGTGGGGCGGCGTGCTCTTCACGTAGGCCGACGCCGAGCGCCGCAGGACGCGCGTATAGACGAGGCGCGCGTCCAGCTCCCCGCGCCCGAGCGAGGCCAGCGTCGAGGAGACGTACGCGCCGGCCTCCGTCTCCGAAGCCCCGGAGAAGACCATGCCTAGGAGCCTTAGCTGGAACTCGCGCGCCAGGGGCGTCCAGTCGCTCCGCACGGCCTCCATGCCCTTGACGTCCACCCGGTCGCCGTCCGGGCCGCGCAGCAGGCCCGCGTATCCCTTTGACCTCCCCCTGGCCGCCGCCGGCTCGTCGCCGTCGGACGCTCCGTCGGACGCTCCGTCGGACGCCTCGGCGAAGCGCAGCGGCGGTATGACGAAGCGCGCGTAAGCCTTGTCGAAGCGCAGCTCCAGCCGCGAACGCGCCCCGTATTCCCGCGCGGCCATCTCGGCGAGCTCCTCGTTGACGAGGCGGCACAGCTCGTCTCCTCGCTCCCTGTAAGCCCGGTACTCGGCGCACGGCCCGAGCCCGGTGGCCACGAACAGCGAGTCGGTGTCCCCGTACAGCACCTCCGAGCCCTCCCGCTCGATGCGCTCCTTCGCCCTCAGGAGGACGAGCCGGCCGAACGACGTGACTGCGCCCGCCAGCTCGGTGCGGGCGTACCTGCACGACGACGTGCCGAGGACGCCGTAGAACGAGTTCATGAGGATCTTGTAGACGTACGAGCCCGTAGCGTCCTTGCGGGCGCTCGCCTCCTCGCGACGCGCGAAGTACGAATCGACGAGATCGGGTAGCGGCCAGCGCGAGCCCTCGGGCTCCCGGGCGAAGCGGGCCCCGTTGGGCGCGACGATATCGTCGGCGAGCCCCGAGCGCGCTCGGGCCATGGGATCGACGCAGAAGGTCCGCATGACCGACGGGTACAGGCTCTTGAAGTCCAGGACGACGACGCCCTCCCGGTAGCCGGCGCGCGACGGCAGCACGGTGCCGCCCGCCGCCCCCGAGACGTCGCGCCCTTCCTCGAAGGGCGGCGGCGCGACGCCGCGGCGCCTGAGCGCCTCACCGTAGGCCCGCTCGAAGGCGGCGACGCTCGTCCAGGCGCGGTCGAGGCCTATGCCGACGAGAGCAGCCCTCGCGAGCGTCAGCGCGAAGAGGCCGGTCCTCTCTAGAACGTCAAGCACGAGGGCCGCGTCGAGCGCCGCGTACGAGGCGAAGGCCGCCGTGTCGCCCAGGTACATCCTGTCGAGCTCCGCTATCTTGGCCGCGCCCCGCAGCGAGACCTCCTTGCCCCGGCCGAGGGTGGCGCGCGCGACCGTCTCCAGGGCGTAGTCGTCGTAGCGCTCCGGCCCCGAGCGGGCCACGCGCATCGCGTCCAGGACCTGCCTGCCCGGGATCACCGCCGTGGCCGTCCTGCCGCGCCCCTTGGGAAGGACCCTCGCCGATTCGCTGGAGCGGCCTATGTCGAAGGCCGCGCCGAGCGACTCGCTCCGCTCGACGAGGCGCGCGAGGTCGAAGTCCACCACGTTCCAGCCGACGACGAGGTCGGGATCGAGCCTCGTTACTATCCTCGAGAGCGCCGATACGAGGGCGCGCTCGTCGCCGACGGCTTCCACACCCTCGGGCAGGCCGGCCGAGAGGCCGGGTCCGGCGCCCGGCGCCGGGACGAGGAGGACTATCGTCGGCTCGTCCCTGCGGACGAGCCTCTTCTCCTTTGGGGACCAGTCGGCCATCGCGAGGCTGGCCGCCCGCACCGAGCGGTCCGCCTCGTCGGTCTCTATATCGAGAGAAAGCACCGACAGGGGGGCGTCCGCGGCTTCGAGGGAGGAGATCCGGGCGTCCGGGAAGACTACGTCGACGCGCCGGCCCGGCCTGGCCTCGCCCGACACGGATACGCCCAGGCCGAGGCCCTTGTCGGACCGGTACAGGTCGGCGAGGCTCCCGGCCCCGTGGACCGGCACGCCCAGGGAGGCGAGCCTGGCCGCGGCGTCGCGATAGGCCCCGAAGCCGGGGGCGGTCCACGACGACAGGGCCGTCCCGTCGAGGGCGTAGAGCCCGCGCTCGGCGAAGCCTGTCCGCAGGCCGGCGGGAAGCCCAGCCAGCGACGACGACGGGACGTGGACGGAAGGCCGCCAGGAGGCGTCCTCCGCCGCGAAGGAGCGCCCGTCCTCCAGGCGGCCTACGACGAAGACGCGGTCCCGCTTATAGTCTGCGTAAATATGCACGGCCAGCCCGCGGCCCGTCGATTCCATCTTTCCTCCGCGCGTCCGTATAGGGTATCATGCCGTCATAGCCTATCGCCATAAGGAACGACCATGCCCGTACCCGTATATTTCCTTGACTCCAGGTCGAAGAGCCCGAAGACGAGCTCCATCGCCAAGCTTAGGACCCTGCTAGCCAGGCTCGCCGAGGCCAATCCCGACGCGCTCGGCAAGGGCGCCCTGTGCGCGATCAAGGTGCACTTCGGCGAGATGGGCAACGACGCCTACATAAGCCCGGTGCTCGCGCGGACCGCGGCGGACCAGGCCAAGGCGTCGGGAGCGAAGCCCTTTTTCACCGACACGAACACCCTCTATTCGGGCTCCCGGTCCAACGCGGTCGACCACCTGGAGACGGCCGTCTCCCACGGCTTCGTGACCGAGGTCTGCGGGGCGCCCGTCGTCATAGCGGACGGGCTCAAGAGCAACGACTGGCGAGAGGTCGGCCTCCCCGCGTCGTGCGCGCGGCTGAAGTCCGCGAAGATAGCCTCCGGCATCCTCGACGCCGACAGCATGATAGTCCTTTCCCACGTCAAGGGGCACGAGATGGCGGGCTTCGGCGGGGCGATCAAGAACCTCGCCATGGGCTGCGCGCCCTTCGTGGGCAAGCGCGAGCAGCACTGCGTCAAGTTCCAGGTCAAGGAGCAGAAGTGCGTCGCCTGCGGCCGCTGCGTCGCGGTCTGCCCGACCGGCGCCGCCAGGCTCGGTTCAGCGCCCGGCGCGAAGGCCTCCATCGACCAGGCGGCATGCATAGGCTGCGGCGAGTGCCTCGCGCACTGCGCGCCCAAGGCCATAGGCATGGACTGGGAGGTAGGCCTCGAGGAATTCACCGAGAAGATGACCGAGTACGCCCTCGGCGCGGTCTCGGGCAAGCAGGGGCGCGTCCTGTACGTGAGCGTAGTCCAGAAGGTAGTGCCCCTCTGCGACTGCGTGCCCTGGAGCGACGCGCCCCTGGTACCGGACCTGGGCTTCCTCGCGTCGACCGACCCCGTAGCCATAGACCAGGCGGCCTTCGACCTCGTGAAGGCCGCGCCCGTGTGGCCGGGCTCGGCCCTGGACGGCAAGGCGGCGGCGGGAGACGACAAATTCACCGCCCTGCACCCGGAGACGCGCTCCGAGCTCCAGATGTCCCACGGCGAGCTCATAGGCCTCGGGTCGCGCGACTACGAGCTCGTGCGGATATAGGACGGCCGCCGTGACTATGCTAGGGCTCCTGGAGCGGGGCCTATCAGAGCTAGGCGTACTATCCGCCGGCGCGGTACCGGGCGCCGAGCCGGCCGGAGCCTCGCAAACCGGAGCCTCGCCGGACGGAGCCGCTGCGGGAGCCGACGCCGAGGCCCGCGGGAGGCTGGCTCGCTACGTCGAGGCAATAGAGGAATGGAATCCCGCCTACGGCCTCGTCGGCGCCTCCGGGGACGAGCTTATAATCAAGCACATCCTAGACAGCCTCGCGCCCGTACCGGTCATAGACGGGCTCCTGGCGTCCAGGCCCGTCGACGGGGAGAGGCCCGTCCTCGTCGACCTGGGCACGGGAGCCGGCCTGCCCGGCATCCCTATCTCCATAGCCAGGCCGGGCCTCGACGTCGTCCTCCTCGACCGAATGACGCGGCGCATACGCTTCCTCGAGGCTATGCAGTCCCGCTTGGCGCTCGCGAACGTACAGATAGTCGAGGAGCAGGTGGAGCGCGCCAGGGGATCCTTCGACATAGTCACCTTCCGCGCGTTCAGGCCCTTCGAGCGCAAGCTCTTCAAGCGCGTATTCTCCGTCTGCGCGCCCGGCGGCTTCGTCGTCGCGTACAAGGGCAAGGCCGAGCGGGCCCGCGCGGAGCTCGCCGAGATAGACGGCCTCTACTCGAGCGCCGAGATCGTGCCCGTCAAGGTGCCGTTCCTCGACGACGAGCGCTGCGTCGTCGTCATGAGGCCCGCGCGGCGCTAGCGGAGGACGAAGGTCCGCCCGTCGCGCTTCTATCACCGCGACGGCGCGGTTACCGCGAACTCCCGGACGAAGCGCTGGTCTCCCCAGGAATCCTTTACGACCAGCTTATACTTGCCCGGCTTGTCGAAACGGTACGGCGGCAAGCCGAGCGCGGCCTTCGGGGCCAGCCTCGCCCGCTCCTCGTGTATCTGCTCGAGCTTGAGGCTCTTCGGGTCGACCCTGAAGAACAGCACCGTAAAGACGCCTTCCTGGCCAGTACCGTTCGTTATCGTGAACGCGACGCTCGTCCCGGCCTGGGTAGGAATCCTATCGACGAAATCCGCTTTCCTTGCGGGGATCACGATGCCGATATCCGCTATCGCCTGTTCCTCCGCGGCGACCTTCGCGCTCGCCTGTCCGGGGCTCGTCGCGGCGGCAGTCGCGGGCTTGGCCGTCGGCGCGGTCAAGGCCGGCGCCGTAGCGGCGATGAACGAGCGGGCGGCGATAAGGCGAGGCGCCCAATACCGGTCGGTCAGGGGCGATACGATGACGCCCGTCTTGGGGCCGTCCGAGACTGCGTGTATGACGGTGCCGTCGCCTACGAAGATGGAGACATGGCTGGGAGCGCCGCCGACCGTATCGTAGACGAATACGTCTCCCGGCTTGGCCGCTTTCCAGTCGATAGGCAGGCCGACGCCGTAGAAGCCCCTGGCGCTACGCGGCAGCTCCATGCCGTAGGCCTCGCGGTAGACGTAGCGGACGAAACCCGAGCAGTCGAAGGCCTTCGGCGACTCGGCGCCGTAGACGTAGGGAACGCCGCGGTATTTAAAGGCGACCTCGACGAGGCGCTTCCTCGCCGCGTCGTCCTTGGCGATAGCCTGAGGCTGGGCGTAGGGTATGGATGCAGGGATCGCAACGAACGCGAGGGCGAGGACGGCGAGCGGCGCGACGGCGGGATGACGATGCTTTTCCTTCTTTATCATGAATCGACTATCATACGCGAGGCCGCTACAGTCAATACGCTACGCTTGCTATCAAATTCGATAGGTATATGCTATCGTTTTCGATAGCCGACGCATTCGATTGTCGCTCTTAGCGTTGCGTAAGGCTCAGTATAAGCGGCTTGCGCCGCGATATGCTCTTGGCACGGTTCCTGCTTATGTACTCGTATACGATGTTCGCTAGAACGGATCGTTAAGAAGGAGCAACACCATGAAACGGATATTCGGAACCGTCGCGCTGGCGTGCTTGATAGGCAACGGAGCCTTCTCGCAGGAACTCGCCTCTACCCCTCTACCGTCGAGGGACGTAAACGCCGCGAACCCTCAATTCGCCGTATCTATACTGACCGATTACTTCGTGAAGGACGAGAAGGGCGACAGGGTCGGCGGGATAGTCGTGACCAGCATAGGCGGCGCGCTTCTCGCGGGAGGCCTCGCCGGCGTCGGATACTCCTTCGCCGCCCCCGCGGAGAATTTCTCCAGCCCCGAGAGCCAGATGCTGATGCGCGGGCTCACGATCGGCGCCGCCGGCGGCGGGCTCCTCTTAGGCGGCATAGGCCTCGGCCTCCTCGCCAAGCCCGAAGGCGAGTATAAGCGGGAATACGCGTACCTGTACGCGGAGACCGATCCCGTGGTCAAGGAAGCCATAGCGTACGGCATCATGAAGGAGCTGGCCGACGAGGCCAGGCGTAGCAGGATAGTGGGCGGCGTCATCAACATAGCGACGCCGCTCGCGGCCGCGGGCGGCAGGGCCATAGCGTCGGCGATTACCGGCGATTGGGACGACTTCGGCGACAAGGTCGTGAGCACGATGAGCTGGACCCTCCCGAGCCTCGTCTCGGGCATCATAACCCTCGTCAGCGGCAAGTCCAGCGAGGAACGGATGCTCGACTCGTACAGGGCCATGAGCGCCAGCTATAGCGCTAGCGTCGGCGCGAGGAAGTAGGGGCGGCGACGCATGGGTTCGTGGTTCAAGGGCTTCGTGCTCGGCGTCGCCGCCCTCCTCGGCCTTTCTACGGCCGGGGAGCCCCCCGCGGCGTCGATGCGCGCGTACCGGGACGGGTCTATGCTATACGCGGCCGTAGAGGTAGAGGGCCTGCCCGGCTCCGACCTGGCGCGGCTGGTCGATTCTTCGTTCACGGTACGGCTCCGGGCCTCGATGTGGGCCGGCGACGACAGGGCCGAGGCTTTCCGGGACGTTCGGTTCAACGGCCTCCGCTACGAGGTACGGTTCTCCGAGACGGGAGGCGCCCACTCGACCACCGACCCCAAGGCGGCCTGGGCCATGGCCTCCCGTTTCGGCCTTATCGCGCTGGGCCCGGTATCGTCTAAATCGTTCCCGATGGCGATGGGCTGCAAGGTCACGCTCGAGTTGCCGGAGGACGAGGGCTACGACCCCATGGTCGTCTGGGGATATAAGCCCGCGGCGGCCTATAACGAGCTCGACTCGCTCGGCCTCGTGCCGTATTATTAACCGATGATGCTACGCACGAGGATTTTCGCCGTATCCTTCTCGGTCTCGGTGGCTCTCCTAGGCGGCGCCGCCGTCGCCCTCGCCGCGTTCTCCCCGCGCGGCGACGAGGCCGCGCTAGGCACCCTGTCGGAGTCGGTCGACGAGCTGCTCGCCATCTCGCGCGCCGCCTCGGAAGGCCGGCCCGTCGACGCCGAGGCCATGAGGGCCGCCCTCTCGCCGATACGCAGGGACGTGGCCCGCAGGGCCGTCCTGGAACGGGACTCGGCCGTGGCCAGCGCCGCCGGTTGGAGCCTCTTCCTCGGCGCCGAGGCCTTGGCCGCCATAGCCGTCTCCGCTGCCGCCGCCGCGGCCCTTACGGCCAGGTGGTCGAGGCTCCGCGACGGCATCCTGCGCATGAGGCGAGGAGGCGCCGCCGAGCCGTTCTTCTCCGGGACGCGCGACGAGTTCGGCGCCGTGGAGGAGGAGCTGGACGGCCTCGTCGCGGCCTTAGGCGACAGGGAGCGCATGCGCTCCGAGCTACGGGCGCTCCAGGGCTGGGGCGAGGCCTCGGCCTTCCTCGCGCACCAGGCGCGTACGCCCCTCGCGGCCTTGTCCCTCTCCGCCAGCGCGGCGAGGGCAGCCATCGAGGCCGCGCCCGCCAACCCCGGTTCCATGGACCAGGCCAAGGAGGCCCTCTCCAGGGCGGAGTCGGAGGCGGCCCGCCTGGCCTCGCTCTTCTCCCGCGTCCGCTCGCTCTCGGGTTTCAAGGACCCGGAGCTAGTCGACCTCGATCCGGCCGACGCCTTCGAAGAGGCGATAGCTACCCTCGGCGCCCGAGGCCGGGGCGCGGGTCCGCGGAACGCCTCGGTAGGCCGCTCGGGTTCCGGCCCGAGGCCGCGATTCGACCGAGCCTACCTCGTCGAGGCCTTCGTCAACCTCCTATCCAACAGTCTCGAGGCCTGCGAGGAGCGCGGCCTGCCCTTCTCGGCGAGGCTCGTGCTCGAATCGGGCCCGCTCTCGTATACAGTAGAATATACCGATTCCGTGACGGGCCTCGGCCCCGAGACGGCCGCGCGCGTCGGTACGCCGCGCTATACCACTAAGCCGGACGGCTCGGGCCTTGGCGTCTGGCTCGTGGGGCGCGTGGCGGCCCTGCACGGGGGCAGGCTGGAGATAGGCATGACGGATCGGGGCGGGCTCAGGTTCTCCATGATCTTCCCCCTCGAGGACGGTTCCCGTGGCTAGGGTGCTCGTGGTCGACGACGACGAGTCCTACGTCGCGTCGATGACCGGATACCTGCGGCTCAAGGGGCACGAAGCGGTCGGGGTCGCCGAGCCGCCGCCCGCCGCCGGCCTCGCCGACGAGTACGACATAGTGCTCCTGGACATAGCGCTAGGCGATCGTAGCGGGTTCGACGCCCTCGACGAGTACGCCGCCGCCGGCGTCCCAGTCGCCATGGTCTCAGGCCAGGCCGACGCCGCTAACGCCGTGCGCGCGATCAAGGCCGGGGCCGTGGACGTACTAGAGAAGCCGGTAGACCTAGGACGCCTGGCCATCGCCATAGCCATGGCCGAGGCCAAGTCAGCGCTCTCCCGCTCCGATAAGGCCGGGAAGGACGCCTGGCTGGCCGAGCATCTCTACGTAGGCGAATCGGAAGCCATGAAGAACCTCGTGGCCGCGGCCGAGAAGGCCGCCAGGACCTCCCTGGGCGTGCTGTTCCACGGCCCGAGCGGCTCCGGCAAGGAACCTCTGGCCCGATGGGTGCATCTGCGCTCGCCTCGCTGCTCCGGGCCCTTCGTCGCGATCAACTGCGCGGCCGTTCCGTCGGACCTGGCGGAGAGCGAGTTCTTCGGCCATAGGAGAGGCTCGTTCACGGGAGCCGACAGGGACCGGGCCGGGTGCTTCGTGGAGGCCGCCGGAGGCACGCTCTTCCTCGACGAGGTCGGCGAGCTGCCCCTGGCCATGCAGGCCAAGCTCCTGCGTACCATCGAGACGTCGGAGTATAGGCCCGTGGGCGCGGAGGCTCCGATGAAGGCCGACGTCAGGATAGTCTCGGCCACTAACCGCGACCTCAAGGCCGAGGTAGCCGCGGGCGGGTTCAGGGAGGATCTTCTCTATAGGCTGGCCCAGGTGCCGCTCGCCGTCCCGCCGCTCTCCTCCCGCGCCGCCGACGTGCCGGGCCTAGCGAGGTTCTTCGCGCTGAGGGCCGGTTCGGCGGGCCTCGGGGACGAGGCCATAGCGTTCCTCGCGCGCCGCGACTATCCCGGCAACGTGAGGGAGCTAAAGAGCGTCGTCGAGCGGGCGGTCGCGCTTTCCTCCGGAGCGCCGATAGACGCGGCTCTCCTCGAGTCGCTCGACGCCATGGGCTGGTCGGCGCCGCCTGGAGGGCGCGGAGCGGCCTTTCCCCTGGACGAGCCGCTGCCTCTCAAGGAGGCGAAGCGGCGGATGGAGCTGGCCTATATAGAGCGCCAGATCGAGCTCGCGGGAGGCTCCATCGGCAAGGCGGCCGAGCGCCTGTCGGTACTGCCTAATAACCTGTCGCGCAGGCTGGGAGAGCTACGGGCCGAAGGCTCGGCCTAGGCCTCGGAGAGCGTTATCGCCGCCGATCCCATTCCCTCGGCGACGAGCGGCATCTCCTCGTACGAATCGAGGAAATCGACTATCGCGTCATAGCGCTCCCCGCTCGCTCGTCCCGCGACCCTATCGTAGAGGCCGTCCATATAGGCTAGCGCCGCGCGCCTGTCCCCGTCCGAGACGGCCTCGTCGCCTACGAACAGCTCCGCGAGGAAGGCCTTGGCCTCCGTCCGGTCGTACGTTGGCACGATGACCGAGAGCATGGCGAGGGCGGTCGGGATGCAGTTTACGCTATGCTGGCGCACGTACAGGATCGACTCGGTGATGGCGACGGCCCTCGCCCGGAGCTCGGCGATCTCGGCAGCGAAACGCCCGGCGTCGCCGCGCTCTCGAAGCAGCTCCTCGAGGCGCCGGTACGTATAGCAGACGACGAGCACGTGGAGGCTCGGGACGCAGAACAGGTGAGGGTCAACCGCGTAGATGAACGCGAGGCGCGGGCTGGGCGCGCGCCCGGGCCGACGCGTCGTCGACAGGCATCGGCCGTAAACGCCCGACGCGTCCACGTAGCACCGGTCAAGCCCGACGAGGAACCGCTCGATATCGGCGTCGAAGGATCGTCCTATGCGCCTCCGCAGGTAGCTCAGGGCGGATATCCAGAGCCTCACGAAGGTCAGGTACAGCCCGACCGTCTCGTAGCGGACCGGGATCGCCGCGTCCAGCGGGTGCTCGATGTTGCGGATCGGCGGCGCGGGGCGGAAGCGACCGCCGGGGCCCGCGTTCAGCCGCGCCCTATAGACGAACTGATCGAAGAAGAAGCGCTTCACCACGGTCCCCGCGAACCGGAGCACCGCGCCTACGAGGCGAGGCCTGGCGAGGACGGCTAGCACGAGGAACGCCGTCGAGCCGCGCAGGACGCCGGTTCCTTCCCGCTCGGTAGTATCCCCCATCAACGGGCCTCGAGCTCGCGGGCGTTGATGATGAGCATCTGGAGGCGGTTCTCTATGTTCGCGGCGCTGGTATCGGGGTCGTAGTCGAGCGAGAGCACCTGGATGCGCGGGAAGTCCTTCTTGATGCGCTTAATAAGCCCGCGGCCGGTAATGTGGTTAGGCAGGCAGCCGAAAGGCTGGACTATGACGAAGGAGTTGACGCCCTCGGTCGCGTGGTCGTATATCTCGCCGGGTATCATCCAGCCCTCGCCCGAGGTGTAGGCGTGGTGGACTATATGGTCGCTCTTCTTGGCCATCTCGTAGAGCGTGTGCTTCTTATGGAAGTACTTGCTCCTAGCGGCGATGCCGTTCACCTTGTCCAGGGCGCGCTGGACCACGATATCCGACACGTCGTTGAGCAGGGAATCGAAGGCGGGGTAGCGTACGAAGAAATCGCGACGCTCCGACTTGCGGCGCACGTAGTCCTTGCGGAACGCGTCTACCATGTACGGGAATACCACCTCCATGCCGTGGTCCTCGAGGTACTTCTCTATGAAGTTATTGGAGACCGGGTGGAAGTTGAGGAGGTACTCGCCTATTATGAAGACCCGCGGCCGCCTCACCGAGTCGTCGACGGCGATGGCCGATATCTCGTCCACGGCCTTCTCGAAGGCCTTGAGCGCGGCGCCGATGCCCGTCGCGAAGCCCTCGCAGATGGCGTCTATATGGCGCTCGTAGCAGGCCTCCGTCGTACCCTTCACGAGCTCGTACGGCCTGACCCTGCGGACTATCGCCTCGAGGGAGTCGAAGATGACTATGCCCCAGACCATCATGTACTCGAAGGTCGGGCCGAGCGTGACGCCGGGGTGCAGCTTCTCGTCCTTGGCCGTGGTTATGATGGGCACCATGGAGTAGCCGGCGTCGTCGAGGGCCTTTCGCGCTATCACCGGGTAATGGGACAGCCTGCAGTCGCAGGTTATCTTCCCGAGGCCAAGGACCACGTCCTCGGGCCTGTACAGCCCCTTCTCCATTACCGCCAGGAATTCCCCGATGTTTATCTGCGCCGGGTAGCAGACGTCGTTGTGCGTGAACTTCTTGGCGAGCTTGATGCCGTCCTTGTCGATCAGCGGCAAGGGCTCGGCGCGGAAGCCCTGCTTGGATATGATGGCCGAGGCCACCTTGCAGAACGAGCGGGACGCGTTAGGTATGAGGATAATCTTCTTCGAGTCGGCCGCCTTGTCGAAGCGGACGGGGAAGGGCTCTGGCAGGGGCCGCGCCTCGTCGACGGCCCCGGAGCGCTTGCGCGCGACCACCGTCTCGACGAACGACTTGACGCGGACGTTCAGGGGACCCGCGACGTCGCTCTCGTCCATCTTGATGACGAGGGGGCGCTTGCCCGATATCTTCGTCATGACGTCTATGATCTCGTCGGTGATGATGGCGTCGTGGCCGCATCCGAAGCTGACGATCTGCGCGAACTCGAGCCTCGAGTGGCGCGCGGTGAATATCGCGCCCGAGACCATGCGCACGTGGAAGTTGACTACGGCGTCCATCCTGACCTTGTCGAACTCGGTCTCGTGGATCTGGGGCAGCGAGTCTATGGTCAGCACCGGTATGCCCATGCGCGTGAAATAGCTGGACAGGTCGTGGCTGACGAGGCGGTCGCTATGGTAGGGCCTCGCGCCGAGCACGACGCCGAACAGGTCGTGCTCGTCGAGGAAGGCGAGCACCTCGGCGCCGCGCGTCTCGAGCCTGTGCTGGAAGAGGCGCATGGCGGCGTCCGCCTGATCGATGGCCTTTCGGGTCAGGCTCTTGGGGATGCCGAATTCCTTCTTCGCGAACTCGACGATCTGCAGGCGCTTGGCCCGCTCGTCGAACCAGGGGAAGTACGGCGTGAGGAAGGGCGTGTCGTGCTTCTCCTCGGGCTCGTCGGCGGCCCGGAGTATCATCGGGTAGCCCTTGAGCACCGAGCAGGTGAAGTCGGCCACGACGCTCTTGTTCTCGGAGGGCATGCGGCCCATGATCGGCATGAAGACGTAGTCCACCTTCTTGCCTATGAGGTCGAGGAGGTGGCCGTGGGCCAGCTTGGCGGGGAAGCAGACGGTATCGGAGGGGACGGAGCCGATGCCGCTCTCGTACAGCTTCCTCGAGCTCTCGGCGGACAGCTCCACGTCGAAGCCCAGGGACAGGAAGAACGTCCTCCAGAACGGCAGGCTGTTCCAGAACTCGAGCACGCGGGGGATGCCTATCCGTATGCCGCGCCTCGGAGCCAGTTCCTGCCGCGGGTAGTCGGCGAACAGGGCGGCCTCGCGCTCCTTGAAGAGGTCGGGCACCGACTCGCGCTTGCGGACGGCCTTGCGCGCCTTCTCCTTGACGGCCTCGTCGCTCGCGTCGCCCACGACCTCTCCGCGCTCGCAGCGGTTCCCGGTGACGAACGACTCCCCGTTGGAGAAGGTGATGATAGTGCGGTTGCAGTTGTTGGTGCAGAACTGGCAGACGCTGTTGGCCGTCTTCCTGTACGAGAACGACTCGACGGCGCCTAGGCCAATGAACTTGCTGGCGTAGTCGCCCCGGGCCCGTAGCTCCTCGACGCGCTTCTTCGTGAGGAGGGCGATGCCGATGGCGCCCATCTCGCCGGGATACGGCGACCGGATTATGGGCTTGTCGGTATACTGCTCCATCGCGCGCAGGACCGCGTCGTTCTTGAAGGTGCCGCCCTGCACGACTATCGAGTCGCCGAGCACGGCCAGGTTGCTCATCCGTATGACCTTGGTGAAGACGTTCTCGATTATGGAGCGGCAGAGGCCGGCCATGATGTCGTCCGGGGTCTTGCCGTTCTTCTGCTCGGTGATGATGCAGCTATTCATGAACACGGTGCAGCGCGAGCCGAGCGTCGACGGGGCCCCGGAGGCGAAGGCCATCCTAGAGATGTCCTCGACCTTGACGCCCAGGGAGGCGCCGAAGTTCTCGAGGAACGACCCGCAGCCGGCGGAGCAGGCCTCGTTGAGGGTTATGCCGGTGATGATGCCCTTGTGTATCTGTATGACCTTCATGTCCTGGCCGCCTATGTCCAGGATGAAGGTTACGTTCGGGGCGTACTTCATGGCGGCCTCGGCGTGGGCCACCGTCTCCACCGTGTGGTAGTCGGCGCCTAGCGCCTTCGCGAAGAGGAGCTCGCCGTATCCGGTGGTGCCGACGCCGAGCACGTCCAGGGAGACTCCCCTGGCCGCGTACTTCCGCTCGAGGGCCACGAGGGCGCCCTTTATGACCTCGAGGGGCTCGCCGTCGTTATGCAGGTAGGTCCTGTCCACTATATCGCCGCGCTCGTCCACGAGGGCGAACTTCGTCGTCGTCGAGCCCGCGTCGATGCCTAGGTACACGGGCAGGCTCGAGCCGGGGGGCAGGTCCGGCTCCGCGACGGACGGCATGGCGTGCCTCGCCTTGAAGGCCTCGCGCTCGGCCTCGTCCTTGAAGAACGCGACCGAGGTGGCGGCCTCGTCCTCCTCGGCGCCGCCCTTGTAGGCGTCGAGGAGCGCTACGGCCTTACCGACGTCGAATAGCCCGGCCTCGTCCTTGAACATCACGTCGAGGGACATGGCCGTGCCCCGGGCCACGATGGTCTCCGGCCGGTCCGG
Organism: Spirochaetota bacterium; assembly: GCA_018816345.1. Classification (GTDB taxonomy): domain Bacteria; phylum Spirochaetota; class Spirochaetia; order Treponematales; family UBA12059; genus SZUA-370. The sequence continues at coordinate 15,636 of JAHIWG010000141.1, forward strand.
GCGTATGGCCTCGTGCCCCTCCAGATTCAGGCGCTCGGAGAACACGTCGACGAGGACGGTGTTGAAGGTCAGCGGTCCGCCCTCGAAGATGACGGGCGGCTTTATCTCCAGCCCCTGGGCCAGGCCGCCGATGGTCTGCTTGGCGACGGCGTGGAAGCTCGACAGGGCTATGTCCTCTCTCGAGACGCCCTGGTTGAGGAGGGGCTGTATGTCGGTCTTCGCGAAGACGCCGCAACGTCCCGAGATGTCGTAGATCTTCGTGCCCTTGGCGGCGAGGCCGTTGAGCTCCGAGACGGGTATCTTGAGGAGCGAGGCTATCTCGTCGAGGAACGCGCCGGTCCCGCCCGCGCAGATGCCGTTCATGCGCATATCGGAGGCTATGAGCCTGTCCGTGGCCTCGTCGAAGTAGAAGAAGACTATCTTAGCGTCCTGGCCGCCGAGCTCTATGGCGACGCGAGCCTCGCTGTAGAGTTCCTGGATGGCTATGGAGTTCGCGACCACTTCCTGAATGAAATGGGCCCCGATGAGCGACGCGAGTCGCTTCCCGCCCGACCCGCATACCGCGGCCCGCCTCGGGACGCCGGGGAAGGCCGCGTCTATCTCCGCGAGGACGGCCGAGAGCGTGGCCGCCTGCCTGGCGTTGTGGCGCAGGTAGCGATCGAACAGGGGCTCCTTCGTCTCGCCGTCCAGGACGATAGCCTTGACGGTCGTGGAACCGATATCGATTCCGATGAGTATAGATGTAGTCATACGCGTATTCGTTTCCTTAGGGGTGACGCGAAGGGTATCGCGGAAGTCCGGCCATGCCGGCAATAGAGATAGACACATGTAGCTATAGAACGTTGCGCGCTATCGGATATCACTTCTGTTTCTTCGCGAGGCCGACGGTCCGACGCACGAAGTTGAAGAACATCAGCACGACCTCGGCGGAGGCTACTATCTTATCCGATAGGGAGACGATGAGCGCCTCCTTGGATCTAGGCGGGTTGGCGATGTTGAACGGCCACATATGGCTGGAGATGATGTTGGCCTCGTGGTCGGTCAGGGGCGGGAAATGCCGCTTGGCGTTCTCCAGGGCTATGAACGGATGGGTCCAGCCGTGGTTAAGTATGTGTTCCTTCTCCCGCCAGTCGTGAAAATAGAGGTCGTGGAAAAGAGCCCCGCGAATCAGGGCCTTCTCGTCCGCTCCCCAGCGCCTGCCGATGCGGTAGGCCCGGTACGCCACGCGCATGGTATGGCTGTAGACCGAGTCGTTATGGTGTTGCGTCAGCTTCAGGCGCCCGAAGGCCTCCGTTTCGACTATTGGGGCGACGAGCGCGAGGAAAGCCTCATCCTTCAAGTAAGAATCGAGCATGATACATCCTATGATAGAGCCTGTGCGTATAATATACGGAGAACGCCGCGGAATTCCCGGGACTGGATCAATTTTTCCGCGAACGAGGCTATAAGGCACTCAGCGGTTAGGGGCGGGCCGAAGTTGAGAGGCCACTTATAGCGGAGTATGACGTCAAGCTCCGTCTTGCCTATACGCCCGATGTCCTTGTAGACGGCGTACACGATCCGCCATTGCTGGAAGAAGAAGTCTACTATGCGCTCCGCGGGCAGGTCGGTGTTGGAGTGGTAGGCCGAAAGGAGCACGCCCCTGGCCGCCTTGTCGCCGTCGAGGCCCAGTTTCTCGCAGAACGCGTAGCTGAGCTCCGCTATCCGCAGGTAATGGCGGAATATATCGGCGCTCTCCTCGGAACCGCGCCTCCACGCCGAGTAGCGCTCGTTATCTATGATGGTCGAGTACTTCCCGGGATCGAAGCCGAAGGCGCTGAAATCGTCGCCCTTAAAGAGGCTCTCGCAGACCGACTCGTCGAGCCGAGCGTACTCGGGGTCGGCGAATAGCTTAGCCAGGCGTTTCTTCTCGTTCATGATGCGGGGCCGATTGAACTGCAGGTCCTGCATCTCCTTGTCGGGCAGGCCGAACGACTCGCAGAGGCTGGCTATCCTCCGGCGCATGCGGGCGAACATCCAGCCGGACAGCGCGTAGTCGCCCGCGAGCACGAGGCCCAGTATTACGGCGAGCCAGGCCCTCAGGCTCCTAGGCATAGCCTCGATGAGCGTGATGGCGGCCGGTTGCATGACGAGGACGAGGAGCAGCACCAGGAAGAACCAGAATACCGTGTACTTGAGGCTGATGCGGCCGTGGAGGTTCATGAACTCGTCGGAATAATCCCAGATCCGGATCCCCAGGACCTTCTCCAGCGTGATATGGGCGGTATACTCGACTATGGTCGCGAGCACGGCGTAGAGCACGCACTGGAACCAGAACGGCAGGGGGGCGAACAGCAGCGTGAACGGGTAGATGATGAGGACGCCGGCCGCGTACGCTGGGCAGACGGGGCCCTGCAGGAACCCGCTGTTAATGAGGCCGCGTCCCGCGGTGGAGAGATAGATCATCTCCACGAGCCATCCCACGACGCCGAAAATATAGAAATAGAGCAGGAATCCGGCATAGAAATCGACGCCGACGAGAGAGAAGCTGGTATTGCTAAGGAAATTCGGCATATTGACTCCTGTTCAAAGGCGCATGGATACGGGCTGGGGAGCCGCTACCGCGGAAACGGCCGCGGCAGCCTCTACGATTGTTTCTTCTCGATCTTAGCCCAGGTATCGCGCAGGGATACCGATCGGTTGAACACGAGGGCGCCGGGCCTCGAATCGGCGTCGCAGCAGAAATAGCCGAGGCGCTCGAACTGGAACGAATCGCCCGGTTCGGCCGTCGCGAGGCTCGGCTCGGCGAAGGCCCCGCTCAGGACCTCCCGCGAGTCCGGGTTGACGGTCGCGACCCAGTCCACGCCCGCCGGCACGTCCATCGGCCGCTCGGCGGCGAACAGCTTATCGAACAGCCTGATCTCTACGGGCAGGGCCCGGGCGGCGGAGACCCAATGGATGGTGCCCTTGACCTTGCGGTTGTCCGGCGCGTTGCCCCCGCGGGTCGCCGGGTCGTACGAGCACCTGACCGCCGTGATCTCGCCCGTGGCGGGATCCTTGTCGAAGCCGGTGCACGTGACGATGTAGCCGTAGCGCAACCTCACCGAGTTGCCCGGGTAGAGCCTGAAGTACTTAGGGGGAGGGACCTCGGCGAAGTCGTCGCGCTCGATCCACAGCTCGCCCGAGAACGGGACCTTGCGAGTGCCGGCGGAGGCGTCCTCCGGGTTATTGACCGCCTCGAGCTCGTCTACGCTCCCCTCCGGCCAGTTCTCGATGACTAGCCGTAGGGGCTTCTGCACCGCCATCACGCGCGGCGCCCTCCTATTAAGGTCCTCGCGGAGGCAGTGCTCGAGGAGCTGTATGTCGACGAGGCTATCGGTCTTGGCTATGCCTATGCGCCCGAGGAAGTCCTGGATGGCTTCCGGCGTGTAGCCGCGCCGGCGCAAACCGGCTATCGTCGGCATGCGCGGGTCGTCCCAGCCCGAGACGACGCCGTCCTGCACCAGCCTGAGGAGCCAGCGCTTGCTCAGCACGGTATGGCTGATATTAAGGCGGGCGAATTCGATCTGCCGCGACGGGAAGACCCCGGTCTCGCGGATAAACCATTCGTAAAGCGGCCTGTGGATCTCGTACTCGAGGGAGCACAGCGAATGGGTGACGCCCTCTACGGCGTCGGATATGGCTTCCTGGAAGTCGTACATGGGGTAGATGCACCAGGCGTCGCCGGTGCGGTAATGCGGCTCGCGCTTGATCCGGTACATCACCGGGTCGCGCATCACGAGGTTGGGATGAGCCATGTCTATCTTGGCGCGCAGGGTCTTCTCGCCGTCGGCGAACTCGCCGGCCCTCATCCTGGCGAACAGGTCAAGGTTCTCCGCGACTGTCCTGTCGCGGTACGGGCTGTTGCGCCCCGGAGGCGTCAGGGTGATGTTGTTCTTATCGGGGACCGCGGTGCCCCGGTACTCGCGCGTCTCCTCCTCGCTCAGGTCGTCGACGTAGGCCACGCCCTTCTCGATAAGTTTGACGGCGTGCCCGTACATGAGCTCGTAGTAGTCGGAGGCGAAGAGCACGCGGTCGCGGCAGTCGAGGCCGAGCCATAGGGTATCGCGCTGTATCGCCTCGACGAAGGACATGTCCTCCTTGGCCGGGTTGGTGTCGTCGAAGCGGAGGTTGCAGGTGCCGCCGAAGTCCTTGGCGACGAAGTAGTCGATGCTGAAGGCCTTCGCGTGGCCTATATGCATCCAGCCGTTAGGCTCGGGAGGCAGCCTCGTCCTCACGTAGGAGAACCGCCCCGTCCGGAGGTCCTCCGCCACGGCCTCGCGTATGAAATCGGCGCCGTGGCCGCCGGTGCCTCCGGCCTCGGGCGTATCGCTATTCGTTACCTCGTCGTTCACGTCGGTCTCCTTGCTATCGCGCTTCAGGGGCGCGGTTATATTAGTATGCCGTGCGCCCGAGCCGACGGTCAAGGACGGACGCGATACCCGTAAGGCTCCAGGAGCTCTATAACGTTCCCCTCGCCGACGAAATGGCCGGCGCCCGCGAATAGGTAGACGGCGAGCCCGTCGTCCAGCATCGCGGCGAGCCGCCTCGCCCAATCGGCGTTCCTGCTCGCGAACAGCGAGTCGTTGAAGGCCCCGAGCGAGGGATCGAAGGCCTCGCTCCGCTCAGCGGAGCCGCGCACGGCCGCGGCGAGCGCGGCCCTGTCATCGTCCCTATAGGCCTCGTAGACCCAGGCGAGCGATCCCGGGCGGTCCCTGTACTCGCGTATGGAGTCGCGGAGGAGGACGAGCTGATCCGCTACGGGAGAGCCCGTGAGGAGGCGCAGCTGGAATTCGGCCGTCTCGAGGCCCTGGACCTCGACGCCGAGCCGGGCGGCCTCGGCGAGCAGCGCCGCGTCGACGCCCAGCCCCGGGTCGAGCCCGGCTGCGGCCGCCGCGTACTGGTCCAAGGCGCTGTACATGACCCAGGGCTCGAACGGCTCGAGCGCCGCGAAGATATCCGGGCCCATGAGCGATCTCGCCCACGCCGCCTCCTCGGGCGAGAGCATAGCCCCGACGGTAGCGCCGCCTGGTAACGCGGAGACGGCCATCCTCGAGAGGACGAGGCCCTGGACCTTCTCCATCTCGCCGGGGCTCAGTTCCGCGAGCACGATGTCCGACGCCTCCATGGCGGCGATAGTGCGCTCGTCCAAGGGGTACAGCTCGTCGGTACCAAGATGCAGGGTGCCCTGGACGTAGAGCGAGCCCCGCCCCCCCGGCGGCGAGTCCGGCTCGACCCTCCAAGCCATCCTGGCCGACGAGGAGCCGTCGGCCCCCGGGGCCGGAGCTACGCTCGCGCAGGACCCCGCGAGGACGAGCGTCGCCGCGAGCGCCGCTACGAGCGCGAAGGAGGTCGCGGCGCCCGGCGGCGTAGCGCGATACCGCGGGGGCGCAGGAGCGCGGGGGCCGGGATCGGCGCGACGGCTCACCGGCCCTCTTCAGCGGCGGCTAGGAGCGCGAGCACGGCCCGCTCGGCCCGTGCCAGGGCCTTCGCGGTCCCCAGCGCCGCGATGCTCTGGAACAAGGGGGGGCTGACTTTCGTGCCGGTGACCGCGACGCGGAGCGGCATGAGGAGGTCGCCCAGCTTGAGCCCTAGCTCCGCGGCCTTCTCGCGGAACGCCGACTCGCAGGCGTCGTGGTCCGACGGGTCAACGGCCCGCAGGAGGCCCACGGCCGCGGACAGGGCCCGGGCGGCGTCGGCCGCGTCGAGCTTCTTAGGCAGCATCTCGGCCGCCGGCGGCGTGGCCGGCTCGGCGAACAGGAAGCGCAGGGCGTCGGGAGCGTCCGTCAGGTACTTGAGCCGCTCCTTGACGAGGGGCGCCGCCGCGAGCAGGGCCGCCGCCTGGGCCTCGGTAGGCTCCGCCGCGACGAGCCCGGCCTCGGCCATGAACGGCGTTATGCGGGAAACCAGCTCGGCGTCGGAGAGCATCCTGATGTACTGCCCGTTGAACCACTCCAGCTTGACGTAATCGAACACCGCGGGAGCCTTGTTTATATGCTCCATCGTGAAGAGGCGGGCCAGGTCGTCCAGGGAGAAGATATCCCGGCCGTCCTCGTAGGAGCAGCCGAGCATGGCGACGTAGTTGATGAGGGCCGCCTCGAGGTAGCCTTTCTTGCGGAATTCGTCGACGGCGGTAGCGCCGTGCCGCTTCGACAGCTTATGCCCGTCCTCTCCCAGCACCATGGGAAGGTGGCATAGCTTCGGGGGCTCCCAGCCGAAGGCGTCGTACATGATGATGTGCAGGGGGGCGGACGGTATCCACTCCTGGGCTCGCATGACGTGCGTGATACCCATCAGGTGGTCGTCAACGACGTTGGCCAGGTGGTAGGTGGGGAAGCCGTCGCTCTTGAGGAGCACGGGGTCCGGGTTGACGTCGGCGTTCTTCCACTCGATGCGGCCGAGGAGTATGTCGTCGAAGGCGGTCACACCGTCCAGGGGTATCTTGAGCCTGATGACGTGGGGCTCCCCGGAAGCGGCGCGCTTCCCGGCCTCCGCCGGGTCCAGGGCCCGGCATGTCCTCGGGTAGCCGAAGCCGGAGGGGGACGCGGCGTCCGCGGAGGCGTCGTCGTCCGCCGCCTCGTCCTTCTTGGCCGCCTTATCCTCCGCGCAGAAGCAGTAGTAGGCCTTATCCATGTCGACGAGCCGCTGGGCGTGCTCGCGGTACAGCGCGAAGCGCTCCGACTGCACGTACGGCCCGGCGGGCCCACCGACGTCCGGGCCCTCATCCCAGTAGAACCCGAGCCACCTGAAGGTGTCGTAGAGATTCTTGACGTAGGCGTCCGAGGAGCGCGTCCTATCGGTGTCCTCGAGCCTCAGTATGAAGTCGCCTCCCACGGACTTGGCGAAGAGGTAATTAAACAGCGCCGTGCGGACGCTCCCGATATGCTGGAGCCCCGTCGGGGACGGGGCGTACCTAACTCGAGCCTTCATATGATTCTCCTAGATCGGGGATTATGCCGGGGACGAGTATACAGGCCGCCCGCGCCCATGATCAAGCGAGCCTAGGAATGCCCTATGGAGCCGGGCGCGATCTTCCGATACTATATAGGATATGAAAGCGTCCAGACTCGCGATCGCGGCGATCGCAATAGCCCTTTCCGCCGCGCTGCCACTCTTCGCGCAAGACCAGGAAGGCGACGGCGCCGTCTTCGCGCCCTACCCGTCCCGCATCCGCGCCGGCGTCCGAGGCCGAGAGGTAGTGCTTTCATGGGAGGATAGCCCCGACGTGAGCGCGGGCTACGCCGTATACCGCCACTCTAGCTTCCCGGACGCCGCCAATTTCGACGCCGCGATACTCCTAGGCTACGCCGACACCGGCGTAGCCGGTTTCGTCTACGCCCCCGTCGACGAGAAGCCCTATTATTACTTCGTCCTAGGGCGGGTTCCCGCATCCGACATCGAAGGCGATCCGGAGTACCGTCTATTCATCCCCCTGCGCAACGTCATCATCGAGCCGCTCGCGGTCTCCCTGACGGCGGCCGCGGTAGCTCCCGCCGCCGCGAAGGCCGCCAAGCCGAGGCTCTCCGGGATCCTCGCCAGGAACGACGGAGACGCCATCGTAGTCTCGATAGACGCGTACGGGGACGTAGGCAGGCTCGTCGTATACCGCGGGACGGCCCCTATACGCAACGCCTCGTCGCTGCTCGACGCCGCGCTCGCGGCGATAATCGAGCCGGATTCCGGCCCCCATCGCGACTATCCGGTACCCGGGCTCGACTACTACTACGCCGTCGTACCGGAGAGGGATCTCGTCGGCGGCAAGGTCGGCATAGAAGCGGGAGTCAACGCCACCGCGACGCCGGCCTCTATCCCCGCCGGCGCCTTCCGAGTGGGCCTGCCCACCTCGGGGATGACCTCGAGGAGCATGCCGCTGCCCTACCTCGTCCTGACCAAGGGCTTCGACGACGCCAAGCCGGTCGGCATAGAAGACCCCACGCCGCGCGCGCGCGTCCTATCGGCCGAGACCGAGAAGGCCATAGCGACGCTGTCGTCCGCGCTCGGATCTACTAGGAAGGCCGAGCGGCCCCGCATCACCATCTTCCCGGAGGATCTTCAATCCGGCGGAGGAGGCGAGGAATACGCCCTCCGCTCCATAGTCTCGGGCTATTTCGCGAAGGGAGCCTACGCGGAGGCCGCCAGGCAGTTCACCCTCTACCTATCGTTGCCGAGATCGGCCGCCAACGCGGCCCGCGCCCGGTTCTATAGGGGACAGGCCCAGGCTATGGCCGGCGCCTACCGGGAGGGCTTCTTCGACCTCCTGCAGGCGCAGGAGGCCTATTACCTCGAGGCGTCGGCCTGGATCGACTACATCCTCGAGGAGCTCCGCCGGGGCTAGCCCTCAGAACCCGAAGCGATACTCGATGGCGTGCCTATAGACGCTTCCCGGAAGCAGCACGCACGAGGGGAAGTCGGGCCTATTGGGACTGTCGGGGAAGTATTCCGCCTCGAGGCAGAAGCCGGCGTGCTTGTCGTATACGGAGCCTCTCTTGCCGCGGTAATCCGCGAGGAAATTGCCCGAATAGAACTGCATCCCCGGCATATCGGTATAGGCCTCGAGCGTGCGGCCGCTCTCCGGCTCCACCACGCGCGCGGCCCGCCTAAGCGTCGTCCCGTTCCACCCGTCTATGACGAAGCAATGGTCGTAGCCGCCGGCCGCCTCTATATCGGCGCCGACGGCCTTGCGGGCCCTGAAATCGAACGGCGTGCCGGCCACCGGGGCCGGGGCCCCGGGCACGGGAATAAGGTCCGGGCCGACGGCGACGTAGGCGGACGAGGCAAGCTCCAGCTCGTGCCCCAGGATCGTGCCGTCGCCCTCTCCCCTGAGGTTGAAGTACGCGTGGTTGGTGATGTTCACGGGGGTCGCGGCGTCGGTACGCGCCTCGTAGCGTATGGCCAGCGTGCAATCCGCTCGGAGTGAGAACTCGGCTACGACGTCGAGCCGCCCCGGGAAGCCTTGGTCGCCGTCGGGGCTGGACAGCTCCATGCGCACCGTCGGATCGCCCCCGTCGCTCCCCGCCTCGGCCTTCCAGCACTGCCTATCGAAGCCCTTGAGCCCCCCGTGCAGGGAATTCTTGCCGTTGTTGGCCGCGAGCCTATACTCCTTGCCGCCCAGGGCGAAGCGCGCCCCTCCTATGCGGTTGGCGTAGCGGCCGACGGTAGAGCCGAAATACGGGTGCCTGGCCGAGTATCCGGCCAGGGTCGACGAGCCGAGGAGCACGTCCAGTACGGCGCCCTTGCCCGTAGGCACCGCCGCCGACGTTATTATCGCGCCGTACTCCGAGACGCAGACGCGCATCGAGCCGTTATCGAGCGCGAACAGCCGCGGCTCGGAGCCGTCGGACATGACGCCGAAACCGATCGACCTTACCGTAGTTCCCTTCATTTAGACGCTCCGTTCCTGGCCGGTACTCCGTAGTACGCCATGAGGATCAGCTCGAATATCCGGCGCGGCAGAGCGCGCCGTAACGCCATGGCCAAGCGCTGCCCCCAGGGGCCCACCGAGTACCTGGCCCTCAGGCGCCTCGCGTCGAGGAGCTTGAGCGCGAGGCGGGCCACGATGACGGGATCTGAGCCTTCCCGCTCGCTCCTCTCCATGCCTCCGATCGCCCGGCGGCCGGCCTCCGAGTACGGGCCGCCCTCGGCGAGGCCGAAGACCTCGCGAGCCGCCGTGAATCCCGTCCTGAAATCGCCGGGCTCGATCAGGGCGACGCGCACGGCGCCGCCTACCTCCATGCGCAGCGAGTCGACGAAGCCTTCAAGGGCGAATTTGCTCGCGGCGTAATAGGCCTGGAACGGCACGCCTACGAGGCCCGCCATCGAGCCGAGGACCAGCACGGTCCCTCCGTTGACCCGCATCGACGGCAGGACGGCGCGGACCGCGCGCGCGACGCCGAGGAAGTTGACGTCCATCTGGCGGGCGGCCTCGACGATGGGAACCTCCTCGACCGCGCCCGCGATGCCAATCCCCGCGCAGCACAGGAGCGCGTCTATCCGGCCGTCCTTGGCCAGCACGTAATCGACGACGCTCGTGACCGAATCGTCGTCCGTCGCGTCCATCCTGACGAGCTCGAAGAATTCGTCGGCCCGGCGGTTCTTCTCGTCGGGGCGCCGGCTCGTGCCGTAGACGACGAAGCCTTTCTTGGCTAGATGGGTGGCGCACGCGTTGCCGAGCCCGCTGGACGCCCCCGTCACGATCACTACGCGCTTGCGCTTATCGTTCATGCGCCGCCCGTCCGCCCATCGCCGCTACCACGACGTCCGCGATACGCTCGGGCGTCATGCGCTCGGTATTGATGAGCAGGTCGGCGAAGTCGTAGCGGTCGTTGTCGATGCCGTAGATCGAGAGGTATCGCTCGCGGTCTATCTCGTCGCGACGTTTCGTGAAGGCCAGCACCTCGGCGCTCTCGCCGCCTTCACGCCTCCTGATGCGCTCCGCCCGCACCTCGCTCGAGGCGTGCAGGTAGACGCGCAGGTCGGCGTCCCTGACGAGCCAGATCGACAGCCGGGAGCCTATGACGCAGTCTCCCTCGTGGGCCATGGCGACCTGGCGCTCGTCCAGGGTCCTGTCGTAGGACGAGTCGGCGCTGGCCATCTCGAGGAGCTTGACGAAGGGTACGCCCATCTCGTCCGCCATGGTATGGAAGGTATAGTTGACGAGCCTCCGCCCTAGCCTCTCGGCGACGAGCCTCGAGACGGTCGAGTTGCCGCAGCCGCTCTTCCCCGAGATGGCGATGATCGAGGCCTTCCCGCCTTGTACGTCCTCTACGCTCATTCTACGTTCCTCGCCTGTTCCCGGATATTCTCTACCGCGTCCTTCATCCGTATCACCGCGTCGGATACGCGCGCGTCGGCGCTCTTCGAGCCTATGGTATTGGCCTCGCGGTTCATCTCCTGGCATATGAAGTCCAGCTTCTTCCCGCATACGGGCTCGGCCATGGCCTTCCTGAAGGCGGCAATGTGGGAGCGTAGCCTGACTATCTCCTCGTTGATCGTGTGCTTGGCGAGGTAGGAGGCCAGCTCCCCCAGGACGCGGGCCTCGTCGACCAGGTCGCCCATGACCTCCTCGAAGCGCGCGCGGAGGTTAGCGCGGATAGACGCCTCGATATCGGGAGTCGCCGCCTCTATCACGTCGAGCGCCGCCTCCAGCTGCGCCAGCTTCTCGTCGAGATCGGCCTTCGTGGAGGCCCCTTCCCACTCCCGCTCGGCGTCGAACGCGTCCAGGCACGAGGACAGGGCGGGCTCGAGCGCGGCCCAGAGCGCGTCGGCGTCGACGGTGCGCTCGTAGCCGAGCATGCCGTCTATGCCTAGTATATGGGACAAGCGCACGGGCTCGTCGATGCCGGCGGCGGCGGCGAGCCGCCTAATCGCGTCCGCCACGGCCTTGGCGCTCGAGGCGTCGACGACTACCTCGGTGGGCATATCCCCGCCAAGGACCCGGATGGATAGGTCAGCCTTGCCCCTGGCGACGCGGGACTCTACGAGATCTCGTATCCTGCGCTCGACGGGCCCGAGATAGCCAGGCATCTGCGCGGACAGCTCGAAGAAGCGGTTGTTCCACGCCTTGATGACGATAGAAGCCTTGAGGCTAGGCGTATCGAGTCGTACGGCCCCGTAGCCGGTCATGCTTTTCATACAGTTCCTTTCGATCCCTCGTAATCGTGCGACCCGTGCGACCCGTGCGACCCGGGCGAGCGAGGAGCGACCGCCGAGCCGCGCGAGCCAGGAGCGCCGAGCGAGGCCGCCCCGCGGGCCGCGTCGAAGAGGGCGCGGCCTAGCTTCCAGTTATCCCCCGCCCCCATGGTGACGAAGAGGTCCCCGGAGCGTAGCTCCGCCCGAAGGGCGGGCAGGGCGTCGAGCGGCTCCTCGAAGTACAGGGCGTCGGCTCCCATCTCCAGGGCGCGCTCGTACAGCACCTTCCCGGTCATGCCGGGGTCGGGGGCTTCCCGGGCCGAAGGGTATATCTTATGCAGTACGACGAGGTCGGCGTCCGTGAACGAGCCGGCGAAATCGTCGAGGAGGGCCCTCGTCCTGGAGCAGGTGTGGGACATGAAGCTGACCACGAGGCGTCGCTCCGGGTAGAATTCCCTGAGCCCCGCTAGCGTCGAGCGTACGGCCGTCGGATGGTGTCCGTAATCGTCCATGAACAGCGTACCGGCCGCCTCGCCGAGCACCTCGGAGCGCCTTCGCGAGCCGGAGAACGCCTCGAGCGCGGCCGCCATCGCCTCGAGCTCGCCCGGGCCGAGGCGCCGCCCGCCTTCCCTATCGGCGACCACGGTCGCGCAGAGGGCTATGGCCGCCGCCGCGTCGAGGGCGAGGTGCCTACCCGGCACGCGTACCCGCCATTCGGCGTCCAGGCCGCGCAGGCGGAAGATCCCGCGCTCTCCGCGCGCCTCGTAGCCTTCCAGGCCGAACTCGCCATCGGCCCGGAAGCCGTAGGGCACGCCCCGCAGGTCGGGCCGGGCCTTCCTCGCGCGGTTCAAGGCGTCTACAGCGCCTGGGTCGTCGGCGCAATAGACGACCGCCCCGCCGGGGGGCAGGGTCGAGATATACTCGACGAAGGCCGCGACTATCGACTCGTAATCGGGATAGTAATCCTGATGGTCGGGCTCGACGCTCGTCAGTATGAGACGCCTTGGCTTGAAGGCGAGGAAGTGCCGCCTGTACTCGCAGGTCTCCGCTATCAAGAGCTCGTCCCCGAGCGTCAGGGTCGAGCGCCCCCCGAAGGCGCCTACCGCGCTACCTACGAGCACGGCCGCGGGGAGCCCGAGCGCGCGGGCCAGGACGCCGGCGATAGCCGTGGTCGTCGTCTTCCCGTGGACCCCGCAGACGCCGCTCGAGTCGCGGGCCGCCGATAGGTCGCCGAGGGCCTGCGGGTACGTCATCACGGGAATGCCGAGCTCTATCGCGCGGACTAGCTCGGGATGGGCGTCGGGCCGGTACGCCGCCGAGTGTATGACGAGGTCGACGCCGCCGTCGACGTTATCGGCCCCGAACGGACGGACGGGCACTCCTATCGCGGCGAGGACCTCGTCGGTATAGAAGACGTCCTCGACGTCGGAACCGGAGACGCTGGCCCCGGCCCCTACGAGCAGCTCGGCGAGGGCGCAGACGCCCGTTCCCTTAGCGCCGACGAGATGGATGCGGACCCCCGCGAGACGTACGGGCAATGATGCTGGCATGACGAACATACTAGCTTAAAGAGCCTCGCGATGCAACGAAGTCCATCGGGGACGGCGCGGCGCGCCCTATTCGTGGACGGAGAGCAGTATCTCCGTCTTCCACGTCTCGTCGGCGGCTAGGGTAATAGGCCATACGAGCAGGGTGGCGAGGCCCTGCGCTCCGCCGGCCCCTATGGACGCCGAGCTGACCGTGGCCGGGGCGGACGTCTGGATGGAGACCGCCTTGAGGGCGCCCTGGGTCTTGATGGACACCTTGCCGGCGGTGCCCAGGGAATAGCCCCGCACCGAGGAGAGGGCGCCCGGCTCGACGGAGGCGGCGTCGGCGACGATGGACTCGAGCGCGTCCAACCCGAGGGAGGTATTGAGCTCCACCCCTAGCCAGAGGGAGGCCTCGGCGTCGGAACGGTTCTGGACGCTATAGGCGACGCGTACGACCTTCTTGTTGAACGAGTAGCGCTTCGTGATCGCTATGGATCGCTTGGCGCCGCCGAGGCCGACGACGCCGTCCTTGGAGAACGACAACGACGGCCTATCGCCGTCCACTACGGTCTCTTCGTATAGATGCCGCGAGAACGGCCCTATGTCCCCGGTCCACGGCGATACGGCCCGGTCCGCGCCCGGATCCTCGGCGTACAGCCTGTCCACGAAGCAGGACTTCCTCGCCTCGTCGCCCTCGGGCTCGGGCACGAAGACGTCGCATAGGTTGCGCCTTGCCTTGAGCACGTCGAGCTCGACGAGCACGGCTCCCTTGGGGTGTACGTAGGCGTTCATGTCGGAGCCCTGGTAGATGTATTCCTTGGCGCCGTCGAAGTCTATATCGGCCTTGACGATACCGGGGACGAAGGCTCCCTTCTGCCTCGTCGTCATCTCGGCGTCGATGAGGGAACGGTACGCCGCCTCGCGTATGGCCGGGTCGTCGATGCCGCCGCCGGGGGACATCCAGTACGCGTCCCCGCATTGGCCCTTCCACAGGTCCTCCACGGCCGTCTTCTTCCTGGACTTATCGCCCCGTAGCTGGCCGATGAGCAGGTGAACGTAGTACATCCTGGAATACAGCGCCGAGGAGCTAGCGTACCGGATTATCGAGCGCCTGAGGCTGCCGCACACGTAGCTGGCCCCCTCCGCGGCGCTGGCGCGCATGAAGCGCTCGGCTGCGGATCCGGGGAAATAGAGCTTCGCGGTCACCCGCTTCGATTTCAGGTAGCGCGAGGGGGTCGTAGTCTCGGATTCCAGGGAATTCTTCCTGAACCACGCGAAGGTCTTTTCCATGTACAGGTCCGGAGACTCGAGGCCTGACTCCTCCCACAGGGAGCGTACCCTCTCCCCCGCTACCATCAAGACCGACAAGGGGCCGGAGCCGACGGATTCGGCCGCCTCAATAAGCCCAAGGGGCCTATCGAAGCTCGTCGCGCAATCGGTCACGGGCAGCACGGTCAGGCAGCGCCCCTGATCCTCGGTGACTACGGGGAAAGGCTCTATATCGTCGCGGCCGAGGGCGTCCTTGAATTGCCTATCGGATAGGAAGGTATAGTCCATCCCGGAGGCCTGGAGAGTCGCGGCGAGCCACGGCTCCCAGGCGTACTCGGATAGCCAGCATCCCCGCGGACGCTTCCCGAAGTTCTTTCGCAGGTAGGTCGTCATCATCTCGATCTGGCCGAGACGGTCGGAATTCGGTATTAACGGCAGGATGGGCGCGTAGAAGCCTCCCCCGAGCAACTCGATCTGGCGCCTCGCCGACATCTCCTCGAGCAGCATCAGGTATTCCGGATGCCTGGCCTCGAAGCGCTTGAGCAGGCTGCCCGAATAGTAGAGCACCGCCTGAATTTCTGGGAAACGGTTCAGAGTAGATAGAAAAGGCCTGTAGCACGACTGGTACGTCTTCTCGAACTCGAGCTCGTCGAGTCCTTCCGGGAGATGATTGTACGTTCCTAGTATGAGGTGCGTCTTAAGCATTCCCGAACATCCTTTATTATCATGAAAGAGGATTATAGCTCAGTTCGAATCGGCGCGAAAGCTTAAAAGACTCGCGGAGCGCGGGCCTAGCCTGAAAACTTGACGAAAAAGCTCGCGTCTATGCCTGCGAACGCCAAGGCCATCAGCCCGGTGGAGATGAACCGTATGGGAGTCCCCCTGAACGGCGCTGGCACGGGCTCTAGATCGAGCCTGTCCATGATGTCGTCCAGGAACCTCGTCGCGGCCAGATAGCCGAGCGCGGCTGAGGCGCCGCCGCCGAGCATGAGCCAGATCGACGAGAAGTTGCCTCCCGCCATGATGGCGATCGCGTACAATACCAGCGTCGACTGCAGGGTCCCGTCGTCTATCCTCAGCGGATTCGCCTTGCCGGTAACGGCCCCTATCGCGCGCGCGGCGAGGCCCGCTCCCAGGAGGAGGAGGATCAAGACGACGGGCGCGAAGGATTCCAGGCCCCAAGGAGTCAGGACGTAGCGGAATACGAGCCCGGCCACGGTGCCGCCCACCGAAGCGGCTACCATGAACGCCATGACGGACGGTAGCGACGCCGATCGGATGCCTCTACGGGACGGGATGAGGCCCCACTGGAACAGGACGTTGCCGCCGAGGGCGAAGTAGAAAGCCAAGCCTATGACGCTCATCGTTCCGAGCCTTTCGCGGCCGCCATCGCGGCCTTGAACGCCGCGGCGGCCAATCCTATGAGTATGAAGGCGCCGGCCGGTTGAGCCGCGATCGGCAGCAGTGAGGCCGAAGCGGGACCGGACGCGGAATTGACCGAAATGCTCCCCGCGGCCAGGAATTCGCGGACGGCGCCCGCGAGTATCACGACTACCGAGTACCCGAGGCCTCGCAGGATGTTCTCGATACTGCGTTCCCTCTCGGCGACGCTCTCCGGTAGCAGGCAGGCCCTCAGGACGGGTACGGTACAGACGGTCAGGAAAAGCCTGGAGTAGGCCGTCTCGAAGAGGAACGGGTCGATGAGCCTTAAGACGGTAGCCGATAGCGAGGCGGCGACCGCGGCGCCGAACAGCGATATGCCCAGGACCCTCGCCGGGCCGAACCTGAGGGGCAGCAGTAGCGAGAGCGCCGCGGCTGTACTATGGACGACGAGGAAGGCCACGCCGAGGACTAATCCCGAGGACAGGCTGTTGGAGAATACGAGGAGGGGGGCTAGGCCCGCGATCGCCGTCCAGGCTTCCCTGGCTCCGCCTTTATCGTCTATCGCCATCTTCGCCCTCCGTCCTCTGCCGTTCGAGCCTCGTAATGGTCTCCAGCGCGTCGCCGACTATCGGCTCTAGCGAGGCGTCGAGGGGGGTCGAGTCCTGCCCGGCGCCGCTCTTGCCTGACCGCGCGAACAGCGCGCCTAGGCGCCTCGTTCGCGCCAGGGAATTCGTCCCGCCTAGAGCGTGCACCCGGAGCACCGAGCCGTCTCCGTCGACTTCGGCTATAGCGCGGTACTCGCCGTCCGGAAGCCTCAGGGACACGAGGTACGCGGCCTCGCCCTTCTTGGGCACGGCGCGTCCAAGCACGGCGCCCTCCCTGAGCGTGGTCCAGGCGGAGCGCCTGGAAATAGGGCCTATCGTGGTATCGACGAGCCGGGATAGGAAGAACGCCGATTGGCCCGACGAGTACGCGGAGGCGAATCCCGCCAGGATCGCAGCGACGCCTAGGCCTGCGATAACGATCCAAAGCGACGAGTCGAATTTTCGGCCGTTGCTCATGAAGAACGCCTCCTAGCGCGAGCGGCGGTCATCCCCGAGGCGCTTTTCTCTATGAACGGCGTGACTACGTTCATGACGAGGACCGAGTACGCCGCGCCCTCGGAATAAGCCCCCCAGCGCCTGAAGACGAAGCATAAGGCCCCTATGGCCGCGCCGTATACGAGCGCGGAGCGCCTGCGTACGGGGGAGCTGACCGGGTCGGCCGCCATATAGAACGCGACGAGCAGGACGCTCCCGCCCCCGAGCGAGAACAGGGCGTCGCCGTTCAGGAACGCCTCTCCCGGGAGGCCCGTGCCTAGGACGCGGGCCAGGATCGCGAATACCGATACCATCGCGATCGGGGCCACGGGCTTTATCAATCGCAGGCCCACGAGCACTAGCGACCCGACGAGCACGGCGATCAAGGCGCTCTCTCCGAGAGCCCCCGGCTTCAGCCCGATGGCTAGGTCGATATAGCCGTCGGGAAGCCTGGCGCCGAGCCTTGAGAAGACCGAATCGTTCAAGAATCCGGTGACGGCGGAATCGAAGCTCGACAGGGGATACGAGGCTCCCCGGAGCGAATCCATGATCCTGACGTCCAGGCCGCCCGCGAGGCCCTTGGCGAAGGTAAGGGGGGTAGCGGCGCTGACCCCGTCGACGCCCGCGACGATGCGCGGGAGCACGTACTCCCTCATGGCGACGGGCCAGTTGGCGTAGGCGAAGGCTATGCCGGCGAGCGCCGGGTTCATCCAGTTAGCCCCTAGTCCGCCGAAGGCCGCCTTCACGACGAGGACCGCGAAGGCCGCCGACAGCGCGGGTACGTATAAGGGAACCCCCGGAGGCATCGCGGTAGCGATGAGGAGCCCCGTCAAGGCGGCGCTACCGTCGCCTAGCGTCCAGCGGCGGGAGATGCCGGAGGCGACGGCCTCCGAGGCCAGGGCCGAGGCTACCGAGACGAGCCATACCAAGGCGGCCGACCGGCCGTAAAGCACTATAGACCAAGCGACGACCGGCGCGAGCGTGATGGAGCATATCCACGCCGCCTTGGCGCTCGTCTTCCAGTCGTGGATATAGGGAGGATAGCGAAGGGAGGCGCTAGCGTCGCGGCTCATCGGAGCGCCTCGCTGGCACGGGCGGCGCGGAAATCCCTGACGAGGGGAATCCTGGAACGGCACGCGTAGGCGCAGGCCCCGCACGAAGTGCAGCGGTCGAGGCCTGCTGCGATGGCCGCCTCGCCCCTCCCCGCGCGCAGGAGCTTAAGCATGGAGTAAGGGTCCAGGCCTTCCGGGCAAACGGCTACGCAGTCGCCGCACCTGACGCAGGGGCGCTCCGGAGCGGGCTTCGTCTCCTCCGACGTCAGGGCAAGCACGGCCTGCGTCGTCCTGGTAACCGACGCGTCCAGGTCGGCGACGGCCCTCCCCCTGAACGGCCCGCCTAGCACTATGGCGTCGGGGCGCCCGACGAGGCCTCCGCACTCCTCTATCAGGTCGCCGATAGGCGCGCCTATACGGGCCTTGAGGATAGCCGGCGACTTGATCGCCCCGCCCCCGACGTATACGTACTGCTCGATATGCGGCTTGTTGGCGACGACCGCGTCGTGCAGCGCGACTAAGGTGCTCGGTTCGAGGATGAAAAGCGCGGACTGGTCGACGATCTCGAGCGACTCCGCGATCTGGCGGGGCATATCCTGCGGGTGCCGCCGCGAGAAGCTCATTATCGACATTTCGAGCTCCGAGGCCTCGATTATTCCTTTAAGGCGGCCTTCGATTTCCGGGGAGAGACGCGCGTCCACGGCCAGCACTATCCTAGCGGGACGAGCCACCCTGGCGGCTATGGCGCATCCGTCGATGACGTCCTCGGGCCGGATCGATAGCAGCTCCTCCTCCGTCCTCCGGTAGGGATCCATCTCCAAGGCGTTGACTACCAGGACGAACCCCGGTCTAGAGGACCGTTCCGACAGTATCTCGCTAAGCGGCTCGCCGCTCGAGACTCTGACTATGCCCTTCTCCTGGACGATATGGGCGATGTCGGCCTTATTAAGGGACTTCCAGAGGTACCGCTCGGGCTTCTTGCCGAGCACGCTGAACGAGCCTTCGAGGGATACGAGGATGGAATTGGACTCGTACCCTTCCGGGGTGACGGTCGCCCTGATCCGCCGGACGATGCCAGGGATGGGCGAATGCACGTTGGTAGAGCCCGGGCCGGCCGAACGGGCCAGGAGCTGGCCTTCCATGACCTCCTGGCCGACGCTGACCACGGGGAAGGGCTCGACGCTCAGGCTCGTCTCCCTGAGGACGACGACCGCGTTCATGGGCAGGAACGCGTTCTCGATAGGTCCCGACTTGAAGGGGACTCGGTGATCGACGGATACGCCTCCACCCTTGAATCCTCGAGCTTTTATCATGCGTCCTACCCGATCTATCCGGCCGCGTCGACCATCAGTACGTGATTACGGCCCGCTGAAGCGAGCCAGAGCGCTCTACCGCGCATTCGACCGGCGCGCGGGCGGAGCCTCGCGACGGTCGGGCTATTATATAGAAAAAGGGCACCACCGTATCAAGGCCGACCGGGCGTCGGCCTTGATACGGCGCCTAGAATACCGGCCCTGGCCTCGGCGAGGCAAGGACCGATAACGCCGTCTCGTAGCCCTCGATCGGCTCCGAGCCTGTTTCCGGCGCTCCGCCGACCGCGTCGTCGCCCGGGGATCGCCTCAATCGGCCGGATTCCTCGACGTAGCGGTACGCCGGCGCGTACGACGACTCGCCCCAGCTCGCGTCGCCTATGCGCCCGAAGGTAATGGCCGCCTGGAACGCCTTATGCTCCCTTAGCATCGTCGAGGCGTCGTAGTCCGGGCGGCTACGTTCCCGCTCTATCCTGTGGGAAGCCGCGGTACGAGCGCCAGTCCTGGTCGGCCCCGTCAGTCCCTTCAACCCGGTCGGCTCGGGCGAAACGGCGAAGACGGCGATTATGAGGGCGGAGGGAAGCGCTATCGCCCGGGCTATCCCGCGAGCGTTCATCGAGTACGCCGCCGTCGTCAAGGGCCGGAAGACCGGCGGTTCGTGCAGTCGCCTACGGATTACGGCTCCCTCGACTCGCGGTATCAGGAGCGCCACGGCCATGAGCGAGCCGAGAGAAAGCGCCGCGGCCGGCAGCGCGCCCGGATCCAGCGCGAGGAGCGATACTGCGGCGACCGCGTAAGGCCAGAGCTCGCGAGGCAGGCGTTTCCTGTCGCCGGACCTGGCTATAGGATACGCGATCATGACGGCGGCCTCGAGCGCCACGAAAAGGAGAGCGGAGGCGAGCGTTGAGAGGTATAGGAGCGGAGACAGGGATAGCGATAGCAGCGCCCTAGCTAAGCGGCGGCGGCCGGGCCTGCGCCATAGGAGCCATATCGCCCAGGCGAGCGCCGGGAGCCAGATATAGTCGGTAGATCCGCGCTCTCCGGCTCGGTCCCAGGCCCATGCGCACCCGATGGACGACAGGGCGAGGGAAGCGGCCTCGTCGCGCGCCGGGCTCGGCCTAGGGAGGTAGACGACCCTCCAGATCGAGCCGGCCGGGCCTCCGGTCGTGAAGCGGCCTTCAAGCTCGTCGAGCAGCGGAGTCCGTCGCGGGTCGCCCGCGGGGCTCCTGGCGGCGGCGTCGCTGAAAGGCACGGGGCCGACGCGGGAGAAGTCGCTGAGCGGGACGGGCGTCGTGCTGGCGCCTATGGCGTCGCCTATACCGAAGTCCTCGAGGGCCCTCAGGACCTCGGCCTCGGGGACCGTCGAGGGGAACGCGATGAGCCTCGGCCCGCGCGAGGGGCCGAGCCCCGATACGAGCGAGAGTCCGACGACGGCGACGCATAGGACGGCAGAGCCGATCGCCAATAAGGAAGGATAGCGATGCAAGCCTCTCACGCCGCTATAAGGTGCTCACGGCCAGAGCGATAAAGAATCCCATGAGGCTTCCGGCGACGACTTGCGGGAAGGTATGCCCGTGTATCTCCTTTACCGTCTTGAACGGGATGTGGAAACGCTTCGATATTCTCATTCCAAGCGAGTTGAGGGCCTTGGCCTGCATCCCCGCGGCCCGCCTTACGCCCATCGCGTCCCTGATCACTACGAGGGCGAAAAAGAACGACAACGCGAAGACGTCCGACGATAGTCCGCTCGAGAACCCGATGGAGGTCGTGATCGATATGACGAGCGCGCTATGGCTGGAGGGCATCCCGCCGGTCTTCCATAGCAGCGTGGAGAATATCTCTCGTATACCGGCCTTGCGGTTGGTCAGCAGCACGATCAGGGCCTTCGCGAATTGCGCCATGAAAAGGCTCATCGCCGCGGACAAGAATACGTCGTTACGTAAAATAGCGGCGAGAGCGAGCGCTCTGTGTTGTTCCATTATAGGAATTTCTGTTATTATAGCGTTTCTTGTCAAGCCGTATTCGATCCTTCGCCGCCGCGAGCGCGAGCGTATCACGGGAGCGCGCATCGATGCCGTATAGCACCAGGGAATTCACCATAGGGCCGAACGACTCGGGCAGGAGGATAGACCGCATCCTCAGGGTCCTATTAGCCGAGACGACGCTCTCGGGAGTCTATAGGCTGCTTCGCGACGGTTCCGTGCGGGTATCGGGCAAGCGGGTAGACGGCTCGTATAGGACGAAGGCAGGGGACGTCCTAGAGATACGCGTGGACGATTCCTCTTTCTCCGGCGCGACGGCCGTCAGAAAGAGCGGCTCGGCCGGCCTATTCAGGTCGATCATCATTCTTGAGACCGAGGACATAGCCATAGTGAATAAGCCCCGCGGCATGCTGACTCACGGCGAGGGCGGCGTAGACGAGGCGGCGAGAGCCTATTACTCCGACAGGTCCGCGGCGGCGCTGGCTTTCTCGCCCGCCCCGCTGCATAGGCTCGACAGGAACACCTCGGGCGCCTTGGCCGTCTCCGCTAGCCTCGCCGGGGCCGTAGCGTTCAGCGCTGCGCTGCGCGACGGACTAGTCGGGAAGACCTACCTAGCCTTGCTATCGGGCGACATGCCCCGCGAGGAAGACTGGATCGACGAGCTCGGCCGCGATACGGACGCGAGGATCAGCTACGCGGGCGTCTCGGGAAAGCGCGCCGAGGCCCGCGCGAAGCCGTTATTGCGGAGCGGCGCCTATACCCTCGCCTCCATCGCGCTCGGGACCGGGAGGACGCACCAGATACGCGCCCAGGCCGCCGCCAGGGGATACGCCCTGGCGGGGGACTCGAAGTACGGAGGCGCGCCCTTTAGCGGAGGGTATATCCTGCATTGCGCCTCGATAGAGCTGCCTCCGGGAATCGCCGGCGAGGGGCCCGTACGCGCCTCCGCGCCCCTGCCTTCCGACGCGATAAGGAGGCTCGGGCTCGTCTTCGGAGCAGGATCGGTCGAGGCGCTCCTTAGGTAGCGTCGGACCGGGGGGTATCCCAAAGAAAAAATAAGTATCGATTCGCTTGATTAACGCTTCCAGCGGCGGTACCCTAAACCTTAAATAGGAGGGCCCATGCCAGATAGAAACGTTACGCCGATGCGCGGTCCGGTCAAGGTCGGTACTATAGTACTGATAGTGATCGCGGTCGCCGTCATCGCGCTATTCTCTACGAGCTTCTTCGTCGTAGACCAGACTGAGCAAGCGGTCATACTGACGCTCGGCCAGTTTACCAGGATCGCCGAGCCAGGGCTGCACTTCAAGTGGCCGCTAGGGATTCAGACGAACTATAACGTCAAGACCAAGGCGGTTCAGACCGAGCAGTTCGGCTTCCGTACCGCCCAGGCCGGGATCCAGACCCGCTATGAGCAGCGTACCTATCCCGAGGAATCGACGATGCTCACCGGGGACCTGAATATCATAGACGTCGAATGGATCATCCAATACCGAATCACCGACGCCAAGGCATGGCTCTTCAACGTCGAGGATAGGATCAAGACCATCCGCGACATAAGCCAGTCCGTCATTAACATGCTCGTCGGCGACATGACCATCCTCGACGTCATGGGAGCGCAGCGCGTAGCCATAGAGCAAGCGGGCATAGAGCTGATGAACAGCACGCTCAAGGGATACGGCCTGGGCATAGAGATAATCGCGGTGAAGCTCCAGAACATCGTCCCGCCCACCGGCGTCCAGGCGGCCTTCGAGGACGTGAACAAGGCTATCCAGGATATGAACAGGCTGATAAGCGAGGGCAAGGAAGCCTATAACAAGGAGATCCCGAAGGCGACGGGAGAGGCCGACCGGATAGTGCAGGTCGCGCAGGGCTACGCGGCCGAGCGCGTGAACAAGGCGAACGGAGACGTCGCCAGGTTCAAGGCGGTCTACGAGGAATATAGGAAGGCTCCGGAAGTCACCCGGGACCGGCTATATTACGAGATGATAGAGTCGGTATTCGCCGACGAAAAGGGAGTGGAGTTGATCGACAGCTCGCTAGGCAACTTCTTGCCGATCAAGAGCATCGGCGCGCCCGCGGGAGGCACGCGATGAAAAAGCTAATAACCGCAGGCGTCATCGTCGTGGTGCTCCTCGGGCTGCTCGTCCTGATGGGCCCCTTCTACATCGTCCAGGAGGGCTACCAGACCCTCGTCGTACGCTTCGGCCAGATCATGCGGGTCGATACCGACGCCGGCCTCAAGCTGAAGACGCCGTTCATCGACAATATCGTGACCTATCCTAAGAAGGTCATGTCATGGGACGGCGAGGCCCAGCGCATCCCGACCAAGGAGAACCAGTTCATATGGGTCGACGCGACCGCGCGCTGGAAGATATCCGACCCGATCAAGTTCTACGAGTCCATCTCGACGATGGAGGGCGCCTTCGGAAAGCTCGACGACGTAATCGACAGCGCGGTGAGGACGGTCGTCTCGTCCAACTTCCTTCGCGAGGCGGTGCGTAATTCCAACAATATAATGAAGTCCACCTCGAAGGAGACCTTCGAGACGGGCGACTCGGAAGGCTCCGATTACCTTAGGCAGCTGACGCAGACCGACGCTTCCTACGACGTCATAGAGAAGGGCCGCAGGAGCATCTCGCAGGACATGCTCGACATGGCCCGCCAGCTTACCCCCGAGTACGGCATCGAGATCCTCGACGTCGTTCCCAGGCAGATACGGTATAGCGACGAGCTTACCGAGAGCATCTACAACCGCATGATCAAGGAACGCAACCAGATCGCCCAGGCCTTCCGATCGTTCGGAGAGGGCAAGAAGGCGGAGTGGCTCGGCAAGCTGGAGAACGAGCAGCGCTCCGTCCTGTCAAAGGCCTACGAGCAGGCCGAGACCGTCAAGGGCGCGGCCGACGCCACGGCTACCAAGACCTACGCTGAGGCCTACGGCCGCGACCGCTCGTTCTTCGATTTCTGGCGGGCGATAGAATCGTACCGCACGACCATGCCTAATTTCACTAAGACCCTGTCCACGAAGATGGACTACTTCGACTACCTCTATAGTCCGAAGGGTAGATAGCCCAAGGGCGGATGAAGTAGTAGCGCGGATACCGAGGCCGCCCATGCCGAGCATGGGCGGCCGTTTTATTCGCCCTCAAGGACCCATAGCCGTCGGGTACCCCAAAGGATAGTACCAGCCGGGCCTATGCGATCGTATTTGCCCGTTTTCATAGGATCGTCTGCAGGCATCGGTAGTTAAGCGGCTAGCCAGCAATGACTAAGGCCGAAAGATCGGTTCGATCCCGTCTCCCGGCCTCCAAGCGTCTGTCTTTTTCCTAATCCGCTTTTCCTTAGCCCTTCTCCCCTATCCTCTTCGTGACTCCTCTTCAGAGCCTACCCGAGGAACGACAGCATGACGCCGGCGGCCACGGCGCTCCCTATGACGCCGGCGACGTTGGGCCCCATCGCGTGCATGAGGAGGTAGTTGTCGGGATTCTCCTTCTGCCCGACGACCTGCGACACTCGCGCGGCCATCGGGACGGCCGATACGCCGGCGGACCCGATGAGCGGGTTGACCTTGCCCTTGGTGAGGTAGCACATCAGCTTGCCGAAGAGCACGCCGGACGCCGTCCCGCACGAGAACGCGAAGAGGCCGAGGGCGATGATCAGCAGGGTCTGCGGCTGCAGGAACCTCGCGGCGTTGGCCGTGGCTCCCACCGACACCCCGAGGAATATCGTGAGGATGTTCATGAGCGCGTTCTGGGCCGTATCCGATAGCCTGGCCGTGAGGCCCGATTCCCTGAAGAGGTTGCCGAGCATGAGCGAGCCGAGCAGCGGGACGGCCGACGGCAGGATGAGGCCTATGAAGATGGTGACCGCTATCGGGAAGACTATCTTCTCGATCTTGGTCACCTCGCGGAGCTGATCCATCTTTATCTGGCGCTCCTTCTTCGTGGTAAGGGCTATCATGATCGGCGGCTGTATCATCGGCACGAGGGCCATGTACGAGTAGGCCGCGATGGCTATGGGGCCCAGCAGCTCGGGCTTCAGCTTGCTCGTCAGGTAGATGGCCGTGGGGCCGTCCGCCCCGCCTATGATGCCGATGCTCGCCGCCGCCTTCAGGTCGAAGCCGAGGGAGGGGAACAGCTTGCCGAGGTAGAACGCCATTACGAACGGGATGAAGATGCCTATCTGCGCCGCCGCCCCGAGGAACAGGCTCTTCGGATTGGCGATCAGCGGCCCGAAGTCGGTCATGGCCCCGACGCCTAGGAATATGAGCGGCGGATATATGCCCATCTTCACGCCGTAGTACAGGTAGTAGATGAGCCCGCCGGGCTGGCTGCCCTCCGCCGGAGTGAATACGCCGCCGTAGGGGAGATTCGACAGCAGCATGCCGAACGCGATGGGTACGAGGAGGAGGGGTTCGAACTTCCTCCCAATCCCCATGTACAGGAGCACGCAGGATATCACGATCATGATCAGTTCCCCGGGTATGAAGCCGAGCACCATCATGGAACTATTCGCGAATCCGGCGTATCCGGTCGACTGGAGGAAATCCAGGATATTCTGCCACATACGCTATTCCAGTCCCCCCGCCTTAGGCGAGGTCGACCATGGGGTCTCCGGTATTGACGGTCGATCCGGCCTGCACCCTGATCGCCGCGACGGTACCGTCGGCGGGGGCGCTTATCTCGTTCTCCATCTTCATGGCCTCGAGGATGAGGAGCACGTCGCCGCGCTTGACGGCCTGGCCGGCCGCTACCTTGAGCGACAGGACGGTACCGGGCATCGGCGCCTTGACCGTTCCGGCCGTGGCGGCGGTGGCCGCGGCGGGGACCGGGGCGGCGACCGGGGCGGGAGCGTGGGCGGCGGGAGCCTGGGCCGGGGCCGGGGCGCCGACCGGGGAGGCGGCGGAACCCAGCTCTTCTACCCCGACTTCGTAAGACTGACCGTTGACCGTTACCCTATATTTCTTGACCATCGTAATCTCCTTGGTATAGTGCTGTCGCGGCTTACGCGCGATCCGCGTGACCCCACGCGGGTGTGTTGAATCCAGAGCGCTCTATCGAGGCTATCCTGAGCGACGAGGCCGGGACGCCCGAGGCCGCCGAGATGGCCGCCGCGATAGCGGCCACGACGGCGCCGTCCAGGCCCGCGGGCGCGGGCGCCGCCGCGGGCGCGGGCGCCGCGGGGACGACCTGAGGCTTCTTTACGAAGACGAACTTGAAGAACGCTATCATCACTACCAGCGCGAAGAGGCACGTGAAGACCGTGCTTACGCCGATTACGACGATAGTCCACATCTGACTCGCGGTTTCCATGCTTCTTCCTATACCGGCGTATTGCCGTGCTTCTTCGCCGGCCTGCTCTCCCGCTTGCCGAGGAGCATGGTCAGCGCCGAGGCGAGGCGCGCGCGGCTATGGGCCGGGTCGATGACGTCGTCGACGTATCCCCTGGCCGCGGCCTTGTAGGGATTCGCGAAGCTGTCCTTGTACTCCTGGATCTTGTCCTTGCGCGCCTGGGCGGGATCGGCGGCCTCGTCGATCTCCTTCTTGAAGATGATGTTGGCGGCTCCGTCCGGGCCCATTACCGCTATCTCGGCGCTGGGCCACGCGAGGACCTGGTCGGCCCCGAGGTGCTTCGAGCACATCGCTATGTACGCGCCGCCGTAGTCCTTGCGGACGATGACGGTTAGCTTGGGCACCGTGGCCTCGGAGTACGCGTACAGGAGCTTGGCCCCGTGGCGTATGACGCCGCCGTGCTCCTGGCCCACGCCGGGCAGGTAGCCGGCGGTGTCCGCGAGCGTGACGAGCGGGATGTTGAACGAGTCGCAGAAGCGGATGAAGCGGCTCGCCTTGTCCGACGCGTTGATGTCGAGCACGCCGGCCATCACCTTGGGCTGGTTGGCGATCACGCCGACGGAGCGGCCTCCCAGGCGAGCGAAGCAGGTGACGATGTTCTTGGCGTACAGGGGCTGTATCTCGAAGTAATCGCCGTCGTCGAAGATCTTGGCGATCACGTCGCGGATATCGTAGGGCTTGTTAGGCGAATCGGGGATGATTCCGGCGAGGTCGGGGCAGGCCCTGGCTACGTCGTCCGAGGTCGGCGCGAGGGGCGCGTCCTCGATGTTGTTGGAGGGCAGGTACGACAGGAGCCGCTTGACTCCCTCTATCGTGGCCCGCTCGTCGGCGTACATGAGGCTGGCGCAGCCGGATATCTCGCTGTGCACCTGGGCCCCGCCCAGCGCCTCGGCCGTGACGTCCTCGCCGGTCACCGCCTTGATGACCTGGGGGCCGGTGATGAACATGTTCGACGTCTTATCCACCATCACGGTGAAGTCGGTCAGGGCCGGGGAGTAGACGGCGCCGCCGGCGCACGGCCCCATGATGACCGATATCTGCGGAATGACGCCGGAAGCGAGGGTGTTCCGATAGAAGATGTTGCCGTACCCGTAGAGCGCGTCGACGCCCTCCTGGATGCGCGCCCCGCCCGAGTCGTTGATGCCGATGCACGGGCAGCCGACCTTCATCGCCATGTCCATGGCCTTGCATATCTTTGCCGCGTGCATCTCTCCCAGGGATCCGCCTATGACGGTGAAATCCTGGGCGAACAGGTAGACGAGACGGCCGGAAACGGTGCCGTAGCCGATGACGACGCCTTCCCCGGGAGCCTCGACGGCGTCCATGCCGAGCTCGGTGGCCCGGTGCTCGACGAACGCGTCGATCTCGGTGAAGGTACCCTCGTCGAGGAACGCCTCTATCCGCTCGCGGGCCGTCATCTTGCCCTTGTCGTGCTGGGCCGCGACCCTCTTCGGTCCTCCGCCCGCGGTTATGCGACCTCGGCGATCCGCCAGGTCCTTAAGCTTAGCTTCCATACGATTCGCTCCATCCTTGAGATAGCTCTAGATATATCAGTCTTTCTGGCATAGTTCTATGAGCACCCCGCCCGTCGCCTTGGGGTGCAGGAAGGCTATCCTGGCGCCGCCGGCGCCGTAGCGAGGCTTCTCGTCGATAAGCCTGACGCCCTTGGCCTTGAGCTCGGCGAGCGCGGCCTCGATGTCCTCCACCTTGAACGCGATATGCTGGATGCCCTGGCCCTTCGCCTCGATGAACTTGCCTATGGGGCCGTCCGGCGCGGTCGTCTGCAGGAGCTCAATCTCGGTATCCCCGACCGGCAGGAACGCGGTCTTCACCTTCTGCTCCTCCACGGTCTCGGTGCCGTGCAGCTCCAGGCCGAGCATGTCGGTATAGACCTTGAGGGACTCCGCTAGGTCGGATACGGCGATGCCGATATGATCGAGTTTAACTACCATGTAGCCTCCTATCCAGGTGTTTGTCCCGCGGCCGCTACGACCGGGTTAGGGCCCGCTCGAGCGTCTCGAGGGCGTCGTAATAATCTATCTTCTTATCCAATACCGCGCGGGCTAGGTCGCTCATCGACTCCTTGCGGCCGTCGTGCTCCAAGGCCGACAATACGCGCTCGGCCGCGCCCCTGCCGAGCTCCCACGCCAGGTTCTCCTCGCGCCGCGACCTCAGGAAGCCGGTCGCGACGAGGGAGGCCTCGTGCGATAGTATCTCGTCGACCAAATCGTGTATACCCTGACCGGACTCGGCGACGGTAGCCACGACGGGCGGTATCTCCAGGTTGGGATGGCCGGGTACGGCCGCGGCGAGGTGGTGGGCGGCGCCCTCGGCCGCCGAAGGCGCGCCAGGGGCTCGGTCTCCGCCCGAGGCCCTACCCCCGTCAAGGCGCGTCAGGGCGGCGCGCGCCTCGTAGAGCGGGGTGAAGCGGGTGGTCGCGCCGTTGAGCACCGCGGTCTCCAGCATCGAGCGTATCTCGCGCACGACGCGCTCGGCGCCGTCCTTGTCGGCCTTGTTGACGCAGAAGACGTCGCCTATCTCCATGACCCCGGCCTTGATAGCCTGGATGTCGTCGCCCAGCCCGGGCACCGAGACGAGCACGACGGTATCGGCGATACGCACTATGTCGACCTCGGACTGCCCTACCCCGACCGTCTCGATGATGACGAAGTCGTACCCGGCCGCGTCGAGCACCCTCGAGGCCTCGGAAACGGCCCGCGACAGGCCGCCGAGATGGCCGCGCGTCGCGAGGCTCCTTATGAAGACGCCGTCGTCGGTCGCGTGCCTCTGCATCCGGATCCGATCGCCGAGTATGGCGCCGCCGGTGAAGGGGCTCGACGGGTCGACCGCGAGGACGGCGACCCTCCTGCCCTGCTCGCGCAGCCTGGAGACTATCTTATCCGTGAGGGTGCTCTTGCCCGCTCCGGGCGGCCCCGTTATGCCTACGACGTGGGCGTTCCCCACGTACGCGTGCAGGGCCTTGAGCGCGGCGAGGCGCGACGGATCCTCCCGCTCGACCATGCTGATCAAGCGGGCCGTAGCGCGTATGTCCCCGGAGCGGACTAGGTCCGACGACGCGGCCGATTCCTCCACGGGCTAGTCCCCGCGCTTGAGGTTGTTCTTGATGAACTCGATGGTCTCCGTCGTCGGCGTGCCCGGCGTGAACACGCCGGCGATGCCCGCGGCCTTGAGGCCGGGGATGTCGTCGTCGGGAATGACGCCGCCGCCGATGACGAGGACGTCGTCGACGCCCTTCTCCCTCAGGAGGTCCATCACCCTCGGGAAGAGGTGGTTATGGGCTCCCGAGAGGATGCTCATGGCCACGACGTCGACGTCCTCCTGCACGGCGGCCGAGACTATCTGCTCGGGCGTCTGCCTGAGGCCGGTATAGATGACCTCCATGCCGGCGTCGCGGAGGGCCCTGGCTATTACCTTGGCGCCGCGGTCGTGGCCGTCGAGGCCCGGCTTGGCGACGAGTACTCGTATCTTGCGTTCCATAGACTACCTACCTTTAGAGGATTACCTTCTGCTGGTACTCGCCGAACACGGCGCGCAGCACGTCGCATATCTCGCCGAGCGTGGCGTAGGCCCGTACGGCCTCGAGGATGTGCGGCATCAGATTGTCGTCGCCTTCCGCCGCCTTCTTCAGGGCGGCGAGGCCCGCGTCCACGCGGGCGTTATCGCGCTTGGCGCGGAGGGCGGCCAGCTTGGCCGACTGCTGCTCGCCCACTATAGGGTCAACGCGGAGGAGCCCCTTAGGCGGCGCCTCCTTCACCTGGAACTTGTTCATGCCCACGACGACGCGCTCGCCAGACTCGATGTCCATCTGGTAGGAGTAGGCCGCGTCCTGTATCTCCTGCTGCACGTAGCCGCGCTCTATGGCCTTTACCGCCCCGCCCATGTCGTCGATCGTCTTGATGTACGCCTCGGCCTCCGCCTGGATGCGGTCGGTCATGCTCTCGACGTAGTACGATCCGGCCAGCGGGTCTATCGTCTCCGTGGCTCCCGACTCGTAGGCTATGATCTGCTGGGTCCGGAGGGCGATGCGCACGGAATCCTCGGTCGGGAGCGCGAGCGCCTCGTCCTTGGAGTTGGTGTGCAACGACTGGGTGCCCCCGAGCACCGCGGCGAGCGCCTGGATCGCGACGCGCACGATGTTATTATCAGGCTGCTGGGCCGTGAGCGTCGAGCCGCCGGTCTGCGTATGGAAGCGCAGCGACATGCTCTTGGCGCTCTTGGCGCCGAATCGCTCCTTCATAACCTTGGCCCAGACGCGGCGCGCCGCGCGGAACTTGGCGACCTCCTCGAACAGGTCGTTATGGGCGTTGAAGAAGAACGACAGGCGGGGCGCGAAGGCGTCGACGTCCAGCCCGGCCTTGACCGCGGCGTCGACGTAGGCGATGCCGTCGGCGATCGTGAACGCCACTTCCTGGGACGCGGTGGAGCCGGCCTCGCGGATATGGTAGCCCGAGATGGAGATGGTGTTCCAGTTGGGCACGTTCCTGGAGCAGTAGGCGAAGATGTCGGTGATGAGCCTCATGGACGGCTCGGGCGGGAAGATGTACGTGCCGCGGGCCACGTACTCCTTGAGTATGTCGTTCTGGATCGTACCCTCGAGCCTGTCGGGGCTCACGCCCTGCTTCTCCGCCACCGCTATGTACATGGCCAGGAGCACCGAGGCGGGCGCGTTGATGGTCATCGAGGTAGAGACCTTGTCCAAGGGGATGCCGTCGAACAGGATCTCCATGTCTGCGAGAGAGTCTATGGCCACGCCGACCTTGCCGACCTCGCCCTGGGACAGGGCGTGATCCGAGTCGTAGCCGATCTGCGTCGGCAGGTCGAAGGCCACCGACAGGCCCGTGGTGCCCTGCGCCAGGAGGAACTTATACCGCTTGTTCGACTCCTCCGCCGTGGAGAAGCCGGCGTACTGGCGCATGGTCCAGAAGCGGCCGCGGTACATGGTATTCTGCACGCCGCGGGTATACGGGTATTCCCCCGGGAAGCTGACGTCCCGGAGGTAATCCCGGGCGGCGCCGTCCAGCGGGGTATAGAGCCGCTTGACGGGGGAATTCGACCCGGTAGCGAAGGCGGGCTTCCTCTCGGGGAACTTGGAGATCGATTTCTCCGCGCCCGCCTCGTAGGCTTCCAGTCCCTTCTTGATCGCGTCGTTGTCGTTCATTAGTGCCTCCCGGGCTTAGGCTTTCTTCGCCTTCGCGGCGAGCTCGAGGCCCGCGCGTAGCGCCTTGATGTTCAGCTCCTCGGTTCCCTTGGGAACGCGGTTGAGGACGGCCGCCTCGAGCGTCTCGGCCTTGACCACGCCGGATATGCCTCCGAGCACGCCGAGCGCCACGATATTAGCGACGACCTTCCTGCCGAGGCCGACCGAGGCTGTCTCGAGTATCGGGACCGCGGTCGTGCGGGCCTTTATCTCCGGGTCCAGCTGAACGGACGAGTCGACGATGATAAGGCCCTTGCCCTGCAGCTTGCCGTAGGTCCTGTACGAGTCGGCGGTGAGCGCCAGGAGGTAATCGGGGTCGGTGGCCTTAGGGTAGTCGATATCCTCCTCGGAGACGACGACCTCCGCCTTGCTCGAGCCGCCGCGAGCCTCCGGACCGTAGCTCTGGGTCTGCACGGCGAACTTATCCTCGAGTATCGCGGCCTCCGCGAGCACTATGCCCGCGAGGAGGAGTCCCTGCCCGCCTGAACCGCTTAGTCTGAATTCTGTGCGCATTCGCGTACTCCCCCCTGGAAATTATCGTACTTCCGCCTGACGCCGTCCACGAGGGCCGCGTATTCCGCCGTGAATTCCGGCGCGGCCTGGTTATAGAGCTCGCCTATCAGGAACTTGCCCTCGAGCTTCTCGGGAGCCATCACCGCGGCCGCCTTCGCGTTGACGGCGTGGTCTTTCTGCCACTCGAACATCTCGACGGCGCCGCCGAGCTTGTTCTTCCGGCCGAAATAGGTCGGGCAGCCGACGACGGCCTCGACGACCGAGAAGCCCTTGTTGAGCAGCGCCTTCTCGATAAGCTCGCCGAGGAGCTGCACGTGGTACGAGGTGGAGCGGCCGACGTACGTCGCTCCCGAGGCGATGGCCAGCTTAGTAAGGTCGAAGGGGCGCTCGATGTTGCCGTAGGGCGCCGTGGTGCCGAGCAGGCCCGTCGGGGTCATAGGAGAGTACTGGCCGGAGGTCATGCCGTAGATGCTGTTGTTCATCACTATGGTCGTGATGTCTATGTTCCGCCTGGCCGCGTGTATGAAGTGGTTGCCGCCTATGGCGGTGCAGTCGCCGTCCCCGGTCATGACTATCACCTTGAGGTCGGGCCTGGACAGCTTGATACCGGTGGCGAACGCGAGCGCGCGGCCGTGGGCCGTATGGAGCGTGTCGAAGTCGAGGTAGCCGGGGGCGCGGCTGGAGCAGCCTATGCCCGAGACGACGGCCACGTTGTTCTTATCGATGCCCAGCTTGGCGAGGGCCCTGGTCAGCGCGCCCGTCACGGTACCGTGGCCGCAGCCGGGACACCATATATGAGGAAGCCTGTTCTGCCTGAAGTAATTGAGGCTGTCGCTCATTTCGAGCCTCCCATGATCGCCGCCAATATCTCTTCCGGACGGAAGAGCTCGCAATTAACCTTGCCGAGCCTCTCGACGGGGGCCTTGCCCGCGACGAGGCGCTCTATCTCCAGGACCAGCTGTCCTAGGTTCATCTCCGGGACGATGACGCGCTTCGCCCTGGACGCTATCTCCTTGAGGGGCTCCTCGGGGAACGGCCAAATCGTCTTGGGCCTAAAGAGGCCGGCCTTGACGCCCTTGGCCCTGGCCTGGCGGACCGCCGAGGTCGCCGACATGGCCGACGAGCCGAAGGCTACCACGAGGACGTCGCAGTCGTCTGTCGCCTCGGTTGCATAATCCCGGATGATAGGCTCGGCTTTCTCCACCTTGCGCATCAGTCGGGTGATCAAGTTACCAGCGACTTCTCCCTTATTGGTCGGGAAGCCCGTCTCGTCGTGGGAAAGCCCGGTCACGTGCCAGCGATAGCCGGCGCCGAACGGAGCCATCAGCGGGACGCCTCCGTCCTGGTCGGCCTTATAGGGCAGGTACCCGGCCGGCGTCGAAGGGGCGGCGCGATTGCTTACGACTATCTGCCTCTGATCGGGCAATACCACCTTCTCGCGCATATGCCCTATCACCTCGTCGGTGAGGACTATGACGGGCACGCGATACTCCTCGGCGATGTTGAAGGCCTTGACGGTCAGCTCGAAGCATTCCTTGACGTTGCCGGGGGCCAGGACGACGACGGGATGATCCCCGTGGGTGCCCCAGCGGGCCTGCATGACGTCGCCCTGCGCCAACGACGTGGGCATGCCCGTGGACGGCCCGACGCGCTGCACGTTGATGATGACGATGGGGACCTCGGTTATGGAGGAGTAGCCGACCAGCTCCTGCATGAGCGAGAAGCCGGGGCCGCTCGTCGCGGTCATCGACTTCCTGCCCGTCAGGGAGGCGCCGATGATGGCGGCGATAGAGCCTATCTCGTCCTCCATCTGGATGAATTTCCCGCCTATCTTGGGAAGCTCCTCGGCGCACATCTCCGCTATCTCGGTGGAAGGGGTAATCGGGTATCCGGCGTAGAACTTGAGGCCGGCGGCGAGGGCGCCGAGGGTGCAAGCCTCGTTCCCCTGCATGAGCTTGGCGTTAGGCATGGTTGGCCTCCGGAGGAATGGCGTAGTCGGCGCACGAGGCGTCCTTGCCCGCGGGCCTCTCGAGCCCCGTTTCCTTGATCTCTATCGCGTAGTCGGGGCAACGCAGCTCGCAGAGGCGGCAGCCGATGCACTCGTCGGGTCGTTCCGCGAAGACCTTGCCGTTTCGGAGCGCGAGGACGTGCTTGGGGCAGAACGCTACGCAGACGTTGCACCCCTTGCACCAACGCTCTCGAATGACATGCTCGAAGGTTCGTTTTCGTTGTTCGCTCATAGCCTACTCTCGTATGAAGATATGCCGTACGCGGCACGTCGGACGGACGGTTTCGAACATCGCGCGGCGTCGCTGGCCGATACAGCGCGAGCCAAAGGAAAGAAAGCGGCCACGACCGAGCGGCAATTCCATCTGGCGGTATATGGCACTTACGATTCCATTATTTTGAGGATATACGTCTGTCTTGAGCCATGTCAAGAGAGAAGACGGCAAGACGGCCCTAAGGACGCTGAAGATCCTAGAAAAACCGAATTATGGCCATTATGTGCATTTCATGTAACTTTATACATTATTTCTATTATAACGACCCAAACGGCGATACACTTCCTAGAGGTCGCGCTAGGCTTGACAATAGTAGCCCATATGCGATAATTCCATTGTACGGTTTTTTATTCCGCTCTATGGGATACTACATGGCCCATAGCAGAAAAGCGAGAGGGAGAGAACGAATGGCCGCAAAGGACAACCCCGTCAGGTCTATCGAACGGGCCCTGGATATACTGGATTGCTTCGAGCCCGGCAGGCTCGAGCTTTCGCTTACCGACATAGCCACGGGCATCGGCCTCTCGATGAGCACGACGTCGCGTATCACCGCAACGCTAGAGGCCCGAGATTACCTGGCCAGGAACATAGACACGCAGCGATATTCCTTAGGGTCGAGGATAGCCCAGATCGGCGCGCTCGGCTTGTCCAACATGGAGCTACGCAAGGTGGCGCTCCCGTTCATGCGCGACCTCAACGCGGTGTACAACGAGGGCGTGAGCCTCTACGTCATACAAGGCGAGGAGCGGATATGCGTCGAGCGGGTCGAGAGCACCCAACCGCTCAGGCGCGTCATCAACGTAGGCGACAGGCATCCCTTGACTAGAGGCGCCGCCGGGCGCGTGCTGCTCGCGTACCTCCCTCAAGCCTTCCGCGAGCGGCTCCTGGCCCAGGATCCGTTCACCACCGAGGACGCGCTCGCGGAGCTCAGGCACGGCGGGTACGCGGTCAGCCTCGGCGAGCGAGAGGAAGGCGTCAGCTCCATCGCCGCCCCGATACAGGACGCCCGCTGCGAGGTCGTCGCGGCGCTCGCGATGTCGGGCCCCTCGGTCCGCTTCGAGGGGCCAGGCTTCTCGGACAAGGTCGCCAAGGTGAAAAAGACGGCGGAGCTCGTATCGAAGGCCCTCGGACGGTAAAAAAGAGCGATCGGCGCCCGCGAGTGTCGCCTATCTGCTTTTCCAATCCTGTCGCTATCTTATATACTAGACCAGAGGCCACGCCGCAGGTAACGTTGGCCATCACCGTGAACAGGGAGTATCGAGATGACCCAGCGCCTATTGATCCGCGACCTCACCTTACGAGACGGCCAGCAATCTCAGTTCGCCACCAGGATGACGCAGGGCCAGGTAGATCGCGTCCTTCCCTACTATAAGGACGCCCGTTTCTACGCCATGGAGGTCTGGGGCGGCGCGGTACCCGATTCGGTGATGCGTTTCCTCAACGAGAACCCGTGGACCAGGCTCCAGAGCATACGCGACGGCGTGGCGGGCGCCTCCAAGCTGACGGCCCTGTCCCGCGGCCGGAACCTCTTCGGCTACAACCCCTACCCCGACTCCGTGATCGAGGGCTTCTGCAGGAACTCCGTGGAATCGGGCATAGATATCATGCGCGTTTTCGACGCCCTCAACGATATCGACAACATGAGGAGCACCATACGCTTCGTTAAGGAGAACGGCGGCATGGCCGACTGCGCCGTCTGCTATACCGTGGATCCTAAATTCAGCTTCGGCGATCGCGCGCGGGCCTTCCTCAAGGGCAAGAAGATACCGGGCACCCTCTTCGGCACGAAGTACTTCGTCCGCAAGGCCAAGGAACTGGCCGCCGCCGGCGCCGACATGATCACCATCAAGGACATGGCCGGCCTCGTCGATCCGGCGAAGAGCTCAGAGCTTATCAAGGCGATGAAGGCCGAGGTAGGCGTGCCCATAGACCTCCATACCCACTGCACCCCGGGCTACGGCACCGCGAGCGTCCTCATGGCGATGGTCGCCGGGGTCGACGTCGTGGACACCGTCATAATGAATTTCTCCGGCGGCCCGGCGGCCCCGGCCTTCGAGATAATCCAGCTGTTCGCGGACAGGCTCGGGCTAAGCACGGGCGTGGACAAGGCCGCGGTCGCCGCCATAAACCGCGAGCTCCGGGGCATCCGCGGCGAGCTGGCGAAATTCGACCAGTACAAGCGCCTCCCCCCCGAGATGGACCTCACGGCCTTCGACCCGAGCCCCGAGCTCGCGTCGCTGCTTGACGGCGCCGTCGAGGCCGCGACGGCCGGGAAGGCCGACGAGACGCTCGCCCTCTGCCAGCGCATAGAGGCCGCCTTCAACTACCCGGAGCCGGACGCCGTAGTCAAGCGCGCGCAGATCCCGGGCGGCATGTACACCAACATGATGGCTCAGCTCAAGGAGTACAAGCTGGAGCAGCACGTCGACGAGGTGCTCCAGATAGTGCCCCAGGTCAGGCTCGACGCCGGCGTACCTCCCCTCGTCACCCCGACCAGCCAGATTGTAGGCGCCCAGGCCGTCAACTGCATAGTCGACAAGTCCCAGGGCAAGCCGTTCTACACGAACGTATCGAAGAATTTCATAGAGCTGGTCAAGGGTTCCTACGGCCGGACCCCCTTCCCCGTCGACCCGGCCTTCCGCGAGCGCATCGCGGGAGTCAGGGACGAGACGCCCTACGACACGAGCGCGTATAGGAAGCAGGATAATCCCGAGCTCGCGGACTGCGGCGGGCTAAGGCTCGCGGCCGACGAGAAGGAGGAGCTCCTCCTCGAGCTGTTCCCCAGCGTCGCCGACAAGTACCTGAAGGGCGCGCGCCAGGCGCAGTGGGCCGCCATGGAAACCGAGCGCCTCGCCAGCCTCCCGCCCGAGCCCGAGGAAGCGCCGCTCCGCTATCCGGCCAAGTTCTGGGAAGAGGACCTGACGCTCGCGATGGAGGCGTAGGGGCCGTATCCCCGAGCCGCTCATTCGAGACCGTCATTCGAGGCGAAAAGGCGCCCGCGATCGGGGATCGCGGGCGCCTTTCTTTAACGGGCGCTACTCGGGCGCTACTCGGGCGCTACTCGGGCGCTACTCGGGCGCTACGAAGAAGCCCAGCGCGCCCGGCGCGCTCCAGCCTCGGGTTAAGGGCTCTGGTCCCTCGGTTCCTACCTGAGCATAGCGAGCGCCATGCCGGTGAAGAACGGCACGAGCCAGATGGCCCAGACTATGATGCTGTAGCGGTGGAATCCGCCCATGGCCTTCTCGTCCTTCTTCGCCAGCACTATAGAGGCCCATACGGCGTGAGCCAGCATCAGGACGATGGCCAGGGCTCCGGTGACGCCATGGACGTTGAACGAGAACGAACCCGATATCATCGACATCACGGTAGTGCCCGTCGTATCGAAGACGAAGCCGGTCCAGAAGAACGCCAGGAATTTAGGCGTCAGCCTCCCGGCGCGCTTCTCTCCCCACACGCCGATCGTATAGAACGTGACCGCGATGAACATGGATACGATAGCGACGATCAGTAGCATAATATGCTCCTCAAGCAGAGATTAGCCCGCCGCCATGGGCGGACCGTAGTAATAGAAACTGGCTATGCCTCCAGCTCGTCCAAGCGGTCCGCGAGCCGGGCCGCGGCGCGTAGCGTCTCCGGGTCGAGCCCCTTGGCCGCGTCCTCCGCCCAGGCCGTACGTCTCGCTATGCCATCCCTGACCAGGGCCTCGCCTTCGGGAGTGAGCGCGACTATCTTGCGCCTTCGGTCGTCCTCCGCCTCGCTCCGAGTCGCGAGGCCCGCGCCGACGAGGCCGTCGGCCAGTTGCGTCAGGGCCGAGCGTCCGCCAGGCGCGAAGCGGCCGAGTTCTCCCACGGCTAGCGGGCCGCGATGGTATAGCGCCTGCAAGGCGCTGAGCTGGGAGAGCGAAAGGCCGCGCTCCCGGCCGAACTCCATGAAGTCGTGGACCGAGCGCCTACCTATGGCGATGGCTAGCCTTCCTAGGGGCGACAGGCCGATCGCGGCGCCGCCCTCGAGGTGTTTTGTTCTCATAACTGAATTGTACAGTATTCTGAACTATTAATCAAGGGGCGACCCGTTGGTCACAGGGCGGCGCGGCGCGCCTCATCGCAGCGCGCGAAGCCGATCCGGCCTCAGGGACGGCGCGCCAGCCTGAAGCCCGTGATGGGGAACGCGGCCTCGGGCTTCTCGTAGCTGCGATACGAGGGCCGGAGATACTCTTCGTTGAATAGATAGCAGCCGCCGCGGCGCGATCGACGATCGCCGGCAGCGGGCCCCCGGGGATCGGCGAGGCCCTGGCCGACATAGCTCCCGTACCAATCCCAGCACCACTCGTAGACGTTGCCGCTCATGTCGTAGAGCCCGAGCTCGTTCGGGGCCTTCGTCCCGACCGGGCCGGTCGAGCCTCCGGAGTCGCCGCCGTACCACGAAACCCGGGCCGGATCGTCGCCGCCGGCGTAGGCGTACCCCCTGCGAGCGAGACCTCCGCGCGCGGCGTATTCCCACTCGGCCTCTGTCGGGAGCCGCCATCCGGACGCGTCGAAGTCGCAGGACACGCTCGTGCCGTCTATCGCGTACGCGGGCTGGAGGCCGTCCCGCACGCTCAGGGCGTTGGCGTACGCGACCGCGTCGTACCATCCGACGCGCTCCACCGGATGGGCTCCGTCCTTGAACTCGGACGGATTCGAGCCGGTCAGCGATTCGTAGTCCGCCTGGGTCACCTCGGTCCTCATGATATAGAAGTCCCGGACGCTTACCTGGCGCGCCGGCCTCTCGTCGGCGCCGCCGTAGTCCGAGCCCATCCGGAACGAGCCGCCCTTGACGAACGCTTCGCCTCGCGGGCCCGAGGACGGGGCTCCCGCGATTCCGACGCCGCTGGCCGCCTGCGCCCAGGCTACGGGCGAGCCCAGGAGCGCGGCGAGGAATATAATGCCGAACCGGTCATAGCTAGCCCTTTTCCTAGTGCCGACCATCATCATCGCTCCTTTCGCCCCAGCTTCTTCCTCACCGTCTTGTGCCAGAATAGCCGCGCCCGCTCGGCGGAACGGAATGCCGCGTAGCGGAGGGGCTTGAGCACGTAATCCCACGCGCCTGAGTAATGCCTGACCTCGCCCCCGAAGCCGGTCTTGAAGCGGTACAGCCCGGACATGGCGTGATCCGGGTCGTCGACCGGAGGGATGCCGTAGAAGTCGTACGACAAGCACCCGGCGTCGCGCGCGGCGCGG
Organism: Spirochaetota bacterium; assembly: GCA_018816345.1. Lineage (GTDB taxonomy): Bacteria > Spirochaetota > Spirochaetia > Treponematales > UBA12059 > SZUA-370. The sequence goes on from JAHIWG010000141.1 coordinate 55,472, forward strand.
ATCGCCGCCCACTGGAGGGCGTAGGCCGGCATCGCGTTGCGGTGCTCGTCTCCGGAGGCCCCGTATAGATACGTGGCTTCCGTTCCGTAGAAGACCGTTATGATAGCCGCGATTGCCCGCCCCTCGTATCGCGCGACCCATAGCCGGATATCCGGCCCTGGCTCGGCGGGGTTGCCACTACCTAGACAGAGCAGCCGCTCGTAGTACGATCGCGGATGGATGCCAATGCGGTCGCGCTCGGCCGTCGTGCGGTAGAGGGCGTAGAATTCGTCAAGGGCGGAGACTCCCTCGGAGGCGACCGTGACGCCTTTCTTGGCCGCCAGGCGGATATTATAGCGCCACTTGGGCTTCATGCCGGCGAGGATCTCGTCGTCGGGCCTGTCCACCGCCAGGACGACGCTATCCGGCGGCTGCACGTCGGAGGCCTTCCTGAGCGGCGCCTCGAAGCTGGGACGCGACGGCGCCTCGACGATGGCGGAAGGCTCGGCGCCTGCGGGCTCCGCGTCCGAGGCGATACAGGACGGCGTCTCGGCCTCGTACCAGGCAGGGTCGAACCTGATGAACGCGACCCGTTCAGATACCAGGGGCCTAAGGGCCTCGGCGATGGCTGCGAGGAGCTCGCATCGCTCGAGGGTAGGCGAAGGGACGCGAGGCCCGTGAGGAACGTACGCGAAGCGCAGGCCGGCCCCGAGGCCGCGCTCTAAGACGCTTAGGGCGAAGCCTTCGTACCCCTCGACGATAACGTCGTAGCGGACGAACGACCACTCCGCGGTCGCCTTGAATTCCGCCCAGAAGCGACTCTGGAGGAAGGTAGGAGAGACGGCCTCGTTGTTCTTCGCAATAGACACTCGCATCGGCATGTATCCTTTTCTATAAACGAAGACGGCGAAGCGATAGCCGCTCCGCCGTCTTCGTATTCTATCTCATACTATCCAGACGGCTTAGCCTATCTCGCCATCGCTTACCTTACTTAAAGCGAAAGGCTTACCGTCGGCTACGAGAGCCTTAGTCCCTACAAGAGCCTTGGAGCCCTTGGCGACGATAGGCACGGAGAAGAAGGCGTCGGCGTCGATCTCCGCTTCCGCGGGAACGGCGGGATCCTGGCCTTCGAGCACTACCCTGGTACCGGGAGCGGCCCACGGCGCGTCGAGCACCTCGACGACTTCCTTGCCCTCGGCCCCGGAGCGCGCGGCGGCCAGGAGCATGCCGCGCGACTCGACGCCCCTGAGCTTGGCGGGCTTGAGGTTGTTGACGAGGACTATGCTCTTGCCGAGCAGTTCCTCTTCCGAATAGAACGGCACGAGGCCCGAGACAATGACGCGCTCCTGGCCGGTGCCGTCGTCGAGGGTCTCTATATACAGCTTATCGGCCTTGGGGTGACGCTCGATCTTCACTATCCTGGCCACGCGCAGGTCGACGAGCCTCGCGAAGCGCTCCTCCACGGGAAGCCCGGCGTACGGAGCCGGCTTGGGCTCCGCGGGCTTCACCGCCTTGGGTGCGGGCTCAACGGGAGCGGACGGCTTCGGAGCGGGCGCCGAAGCTTCCGGCTTAGGTCCGGCGGCGTCGCGGGCCGCCCGCTCCTTCTGCGAGCCGGAGTACTTGTCGCGCAACTCGGCTATGCGATCGGGATCGAGCTTCTGGAACAGGACGCCTACGTCGGAGACCTTCGTAAGCCCGGAAAGGACGCCTACGTCGTCCCAGGTAAGGCCGGGTCTCCCCTTGCCCTCGGACACGGAGAGCCCGAAGAAGCCGGCCAGCTGGCTCATGGCGCGCGGCATGTACGGATGCATTATCACGGAAAGGTCGCGGAGCACGTAGCACAGGTCGGATAGCAGGCTCGCGGCCTTCCCCGGGTCGGCGGTACGGGCCTTCCACGGCTCCTCGGCCTGGAAGCGCTTATTGGCGATATCCGCGATCTGGAAGGCGGCCCTGAAGGCGTCGCGCAGCTCGGCCCGCTCTAGCCTGGAGGCGACCTCGGTCTCGAGCGCGCGGACCTGGGCCCAGAACGCCTCGTCGGGCTTGCCCTGCGGGATAGCGCCTTCGTAGAAGCGCTGGACGAACGCGAGGGTGCGGTTGGCGAGGTTGCCGAGGTTGCCTATGAGCTCGCCGTTGACCCGCTCGAAGAAGTCGGACCAGGTGAAGGTAACGTCGCTCTTCTCGGGCCTGTTGTAGAAGATGTAGAAGCGCCAGACGTCCGCCGGTATGCCGGTCTCCATCGCGTCGGTGCCGAATACCCCGACGCCCTTGGACTTGGAGAATTTCCCCGACTCGTAGTTGAGGTATTCGGTCGAGGACATGTGGTGGAGCGTCGTGTAGTTCTTGCCGGAACCGAGGAGCGTGCTCGGGAATATGACCGTATGGAAGGGGATATTGTCCTTGCCTATGAACTGGAACAGCTCGACGTCGTCCCGGTCGAGCCACCACGACTTCCAGTCGAAGCCGGCCTCGTCCCCGGCGCAGGCGGTTATCGATATATAGCCTATGGGCGCGTCGAACCAGACGTAGAAGACTTTGTCCTCGAAGCCGGGCTTGGGAACGGGGATGCCCCATTTCAGGTCGCGGGTGATGGCTCGCGCCTTCAGCCCGTCGCGGATCCAGGCCTGGGTCATCTGCACGGCGTTGTTGGCCCAGAAGCCCTTGACGCTCGCCTCCTTCATCCAGGCCTCGAGCCGCGGCCTGATGGCGGGGAGGTCTATGTACAGGTGCTTCGTCGAGCGCGAGCGGGGAGCGGCGCCGCAGGTGGAGCACTTAGGCTCCTTGAGCTCGGTCGGGTCGAGCAGCTTGCCGCAGGATTCGCACTGGTCGCCCCGGGCGTCCTGGTAGCCGCAGTGGGGGCAGGTGCCGCGGACGTAGCGGTCGGCGAGGAAGCGGCCGCAGGGATCGCAGTACAGCTGCTCTATCGTCTGCTCCGATACGAAGCCGGCCTCGTCGATGTCCTTGAACAGGGACTGCACTATCTCCGTCTGGCGCGGGGTCGACGTGCGGCCGAATTTATCGAAGGCTATGCCGAACCACTCGTAGATCGACTTATGGATGTCGTGGAAGCGCGCGCACAGCTCGGCGGGGCTGACGCCCTCCTCGGCGGCCTTCGTCTCGGTGGCGGTGCCGTACTCGTCGGTGCCGCATACGTACAGCGTGTCGTAGCCGCGGAGGCGGCAGGCGCGGGCGAACACGTCGGCGGACAGGACCTGGATGAGGTTGCCGAGGTGGGGAACGTTATTTACGTACGGTAGGGCGCTGGTTACGAGACGTCGTTTCATGGTGCGGACACTATACGGGGACGAAAAAGGGCTGTCAACGGAGCCGCGGGCGGCCGGGCTCCTAGAACACGACCTTGGCGTCGATCCTAATCGAATAGCCGAAGCCCCAGACAGAAGAGCCCGCGGATATCGTGACGAGTTGCCACACGCCCGCGCCCGCGCCCACGGTTAGGCTCCCCCCCGCGACGACCTTGGTCGAATAGTCGAGCGAGATACGCGCGACGAGCGGAGCGTTGACGGCCGAGGCCTTCCCTACCGAGCCCTCGAAGGCGAACGAGTCCTTGAGCGCGAGCGGATCGCCTAGCACGGCGTCGAGCCAGGCTGATACCCATGCACCCTGCGCGCCGGCCGGGACGTCGGCGGTTATCGGGGCCTCGGCGCGGGCCTCGGCGCGGGCGGGGGGGGCCGCGGCGCGGGACTTGATAGCCAGGGCCGCTAGGTCGCCGAGCCAGCTACGCGCGGGCCTCGTATTCAAGGCGAGGCTCAGGGCCCCGGACCACGGCTCGGCGCTCCGCGCGCGCGCGTACGAGAAGCTGGTAGCGAGGGCTAGCCTGGAGCCAGAGTACGCTTCCATGCTCACGGCCAGGTTCGACGACACCGACGGCAGGAAGGCTCCGTCAGAGGGATAATACGATACCGACAAGGCGGTCTTATACGAGTACTCGTCGAAGGCTACGGCCAGGAGAGTCGGGACGGCCCCGGAGGCGGCGAAGACGTTGGCGGCCCCTCCGGCCATCGTCAACGACAGCGTGCTCGATTCGAAGCTCGTATCGTCGGCCAGCGAGACGGCACGCGAGTACGCGGCCGCCCCCGAGCTGGGCACGAGCAGGTCGACGAGGCCGTACCCTATCGGCCGCCTGATCTCGAGGCCAATCTCCGCCTCGTGCTCCGCGGCGGAGGCCCCTTCCGAGAAGCGGTAGAAATCGGCGAACGCGGCCGTCTCCCATAGCTCGGCGATCGGAAGGGCGGCCCACAGGGCGGCGGCGTCCGACGCCGCGGCGTAAAGCTCCGCCAGGTCGTCGCCGAAGGAAGCCGCGCTCGAGGCGCGTTCGGTCCAGGAAGTGCGCGAGTAGTAGGGCGCTATCGATAGCGGCCCTAGCGCGAAGGGCAGGCTCGCCTTGGCCTCCGCCTTCGTCCCGGTCGGGGATACGGCGTCGTAGCTCCGTCCCGCCTTGGCCGAAAGCGCCGCGCCGAGCAGGGAGGCCGACGCCTCTAAGCGGCGCGACGAGGCCTGCGCCTCGGCCGTAGGCAAGGCTAGCCGCCACGACTCCAGCCAGGAATCGGCTATGCCGAGCCCGGCGAGGGCCGATACGGGCGCGGCGAGGCTCGCGGTCGCGGAGACCGACGCGATTCCGCCGAGGGCCGCCTTGGCCGACCACTCCTGGCCGAGGGTCGCGAGCTCCTCGGCGGACTTCGCGCGGGCCGAGGCGGAGAAGCCGCCCGCGGCGAGGGCCGCGTCGATACTCCGGCCGTAGGTGCCTAGCGAGGCGTCCCTCGAGTACTGGTCCACAATCCGCGTGTTGGCCCCGGGGCTAGGCACCGCGAGCGAATAGGCCAGCCCGTTAGAGAAGGTCTCGGTCGTCGCGGCCGGGCTCCAGGCGACGGACGCGGCGAACGCCTCGCTTACCCATCCCGCCTCGAGGCTCGAGGCGAAGGACGTATCTCCGCCTACGACGCCCGACGCGGCGCCCGCGAGGTAGGGCCCTTCCTTCCTAGGGGCGAGCCCGAGGCTGAAGTCGGCGGCGGCGAGGGCCGAGAACCCGTCCCTGGCCCCCTCGAGCGCTATCTCGTCGACGAGCACCGAGCCCGACTCGAGTCCCTCTATGACGATCTCTACGAGGCCGGCGGCGTCGGGGACGGCGAACGATCCCGACGCGCCTAGGACGGCGACGGTCGAGCCGTCTCCCGAGCTTACGCCGACCCTCGCCGCGGGTCCCAGCTCCAAGGACACCCTGCGCCAGCCGTCGCCCAGGCCGGACAACGGGAGGAAGACCGCGGCGCCCGCGCCCTCCCCGTCTCCGACAGTCAGCCTGAGGGTCGATCCGCTCGTCGCGCCGTCCGCCTTGACGAAGAACGACAGGGCCTCGTAGGAGGACAGCGGGACGTCGTCGACGTAGCGTACGAACCTCGTGGCCCCGCCCCTGGCGCCGGCCGCGGCCGGGTCGACGGCGAGCGAGAGGGCCCGGTTGGCGATGCCCGTCGAGTGGAAGGCCTCGAGCGTCCCCGCGAAGGCGCTCTCCGCGGCGAGCCCGGCCTCGGCGACGCTCGACGCGACTATCCCGAGGGTATCGCCTTCCACGGCCCGGAACGGGACCAGGGGCTTCTGCGCGCTTCCGTCCTCCATGCCGCTGACGCGGTACAGCCCGGAGGCCCCGGCGCGCAGGTATCGGGCCATGGCCCTCGCCTTGAACGACGCGGCTTCGGACTGCATCGCCGCCTCCGCCGAGGCGCCGGTCCAGGCGGTCTTAGCCTCGCCCCCCTCGTCGTAGCCCAGCCCGAACAAGGGCCATCGCCCGCCTAGGGCAGCCGCCCAGTCGAGCCCGAGCCAGGGGAAGCGGGATCCGAGCCCGAAGGCGAGCGCCCCGTCGGAGCGGTCCGGGCTCGCCACGGCGTAGCCGACGCGGACGAGCTCCCCGGCTCGCGGCGGCGGCAGGAGGACGAGCGCGCCGGTAGCCGCGTCGTACTCGAAGGAAGACGACTCGACCCCGTCGCGGTACACGGCGATAGTGCCGGCCGCCGTCCCCTGCTCGAGCGCTATAGTCTCGGCCGACTCGACGACGCTGGCGACGATCGAGAACCCCTCGCCGGCCGAGTATAGGGTCGCGGCGTCGCTCGAGGTCTCGTAGGTCCACGGGGTAAACTGGTAGAACGGCCTCGAGTACCCGTCCGTCCCGGGCGGGGCCTCTCCCCTGACCACCTGTACGAGCCCTTCCTGCACCCGCGTGACGGAGAACCGGGTATCGGCCTGCCCGGTTGCTAGGTTACGCACGAATAGCCGGCGCGCCGAGCTCGTATCCGGGAGGGCGTAGAGATTGCGTACCTCGTAGCCGCTGTCCGCCCGGGACACGGCGCCGTCCGCGGCTACGGATAGCTCGTAGAGCACGACCCCGGAGTGCGCCCCGGAGGCGCCCGTCCACGCGGCGCGGAGGACGCCCTTAGGTTCCGAGCCTAGGAGGATGACGCCGCTCGCGAGCGTGGCCGAGTACTCGTCGGGGCTGAGCGTCCTCGAGCCCGAGGCCGTCGTATCGGTAAGGACCAGCCCCGTCACGGCCGTGTCCCCGAGCGCGAAGCGGCGGCCTCGCAGGTGGTCTCGCGGCGAGAGGGCGGTCTCCTGGGCCTCCGCTCCTCCGAAGAACGTCCTGGTCCTCCAGTCGAGGCCGTCCCAACGGACCATGGCGTCGATAGAGATGCCTCGCTCGGCGTCCCGCGCGGCCAGGGCGGCCCCGAACGAGCCCTCCGGAGCGCCGAACGCCATGAAAGGATAATCGGGCATGGTTATCTTGGCGTTGCCGAGTCGGGCCGCGCGTATGAAATCGGCGTCGTCTCCCTCGAAGGCCAAGAGGAACAAGGCGTCCGAGGCCTCTTGGGCGACGTAGGCCTCGAGGAGCCATTTCCGCTTGAAGCGCAGGAAGACGTATAGGTCGGGGGTCTGCGTGAAGAGGAAGGGGACCATATTGAAATTCGACAGGCTGGAACCGAAGGAGAAGGTTCCCGAGCTGAGCATAGACGCCTCCCAGAAGCCCTGGGCGAAGGCCTCGACGTCGGCGTCGCCGAGCTTGGCCGAGAAAAGGCTGGACGGCGGCTCGGATGGCAAGACCGATACGAGGCTCTGAGCGACGGCGGGGCTCGGGCATAGCGCGTTGAGAGCCAGCAGCGTTAGGAGCGCCAGGGCGAACGAGGCGTGGGCTGCTTTAATCGGTCTTTTCTTTATCATCGTTCGCGTATATCATTGTAGCCCATGGAACGGGATATTGAGAAGTCCGACGCGAGCCCTGGATACGACGCGACCGTAAGCGCGGCTATGGACGCCCTGGCCGTGGTCTCGGTGGCCTTCGTGCTCGTCGGCGCCGCCCTCTCCGCTTCCGGCGCCTCGTGGCGGATCGGAGCCTACGTCTCCATTGTCGGCCTGCTCTTCGACCTCGTCCTTTCCTACGAATTCCTCGCGAGGCTCATAAGGCGGAAGCGTCCGGTTTCCTCGCTCGCCGGGCTATCGTCGATCGCTCCCCTGCTCCTCGTCTCGGGGCCTTTCATCGCGGGCTGGGCGCTCTCCGACCTCGGCTCCGCGGCCGTGCGCGGGTTCTGGCTGGGCGCTTCACCGGCGAGCGGGCTCGCCGCCGTCGCCGCGCTGCGCCTCCTCAGGGTCGCGAGGCCTATCGAGGCCGTCAGAGAGGACGCGGACGACAGGAGGGCGTCTCGCCAGGCGCGGGCCTCCGGCAGGAAAACCGCGGCGATGGTCGGCATAGCCGTAGCCATCGCCGGGGCCTTCGCCTCGGACGCGCTCCTGATCCCGGGACTCTCGCGCCTGGGCGCGGAGGGCCGCGCCGCCGCCATGTCGGCCATAGCCGCCGCCGGCACCGACGCGGAGCGATCCTCGGCCGCCCTGGCCGCCGGGGCTATAGCCCTCCGCGTCGACGGCCGCGCGATCGTGCAGGCCCCCCCCTTCGCGTCGCCCGCCGACTACGCGATGGAGGCGTCCGGCGGCGTCGAGGCCTGGTTCTCCGTATCCGGCGAGCGGCGGGCCAGGGGGGCGGCGGAAGCCCTCTTCGCGCTAGCGAGCCTAGCCGCCTCGGCCGGCTACGCGCTCGCCCGCACCGCGCACGGCGCTAGCGCGCGTACGGGGCGGGAGAGCCTTCCCTCCGGCCCTGTCCCGGAAGGCGGAGCCGCTGCGTCGGAGCGCCGCGGCCGGCCCAGCGACAGGCCCGCCGGGAACGAGGAGCTCGCGGGCATACTAGGAAAGCGCCCCCGTTGGTAGTATCGATGCTCCAGGTCATCATAGAGCTGCCTGAGTCGGTCAGCCTCAAGGATAAGCGGCGGGTCGTCAAGTCCATCAAGGACAGGCTCAGGGCCCGCTATCGAGTCTCGTGCGCCGAGACCGACCTGCAGGAATCGCTCCGCTACGCCCAGATAGGCGCGGCTCTCGTCTCCAACTCGGCCGAATTCGGCGAGTCTGTAATGCATAAAGCGCTCGGCGACATAGAGGGCCAGCTATCGCTCCGCATCCACGATTCAGGCGTATACAGCGAGCGCTTCGACTGATCACGGCTCGACAACGCCGCCCTTTTGCTATATTTTTACTTACTATGAAGCATCGAGCCACCGCCCTATCCGCTATACTCCCGCTCCTCCTCGCCTCGTGCATCGGCATCGACGCCGACGTGCGCATAGGGACCGACGGCTCCGTCGACGCTACGATCGAATATACCGTCTCCATCGCCGTCGACGAGCTCGGCAAGCTCGGAGCCAACGCCTCGTACCTGCCGCTGCCCGTGGGTCGGGACGATCTCGACCTCGCCGCAAGGAGGGCGGGCGGCGAGCTCAGGTCCTGGAGCCGCAAGGACGGGACCGAGTCGTTCGCGGTCTCCGCCTCGCTCCGCTTCCCCGACGCCGCGGCTTTCGCGGCCTTCCTCGACCCCGCGGGGAGCCTCGCCAGCTTCGAGGAGGCCGGCGGCAAGTCGACGCTATCGATCCGCCTCTCGGGGGGTACTCCCCCGGCCGACAAGGATCTCGCGGAGTTCATCCGCGTGGCCTTCACCGATTACTCGATCGCTATCCGCGTCGCCGCGCCTAGGAACCCCTCGGCCGCCGACGGCTTCGCGCTTTCCGGCAGGAACGCATCCTTCTCGATGAAGGCGGCGGACCTGTACGCGTCGCCGGACCCCGTTTCGCTTACATTGAGCTGGTAACGATACGCGAGGCCGGCCCCGCGGCCGGCAAGATTATCGGAGGCAAAAGAACATGGGAAAGACATCGTTCGTTCGAGGCGTCGTATCAGCGTCGTTAGCGGCCGCAATCGCGCTGGCGTCGTGCGTATCCTCCCCGGCTCCCGCCGCGCTGGACGAGAGTCAGGCGCGGGTATCCGCGAGCGACGGGTCGCCCGCGCCTTCCGCCGCCTCGACGGGGGCGCCGCCGTCCTCGGCCGTCGCGTCTCCCGACGCGGCCATAGACGCCCTCGTCAGCAAGGCACGGGCCTCCATCGACGCTAACCACCTGTCCGAGGGCATTAAATTCTATATCTCCGCCCTGGCGAAGGCCACGGCCGCCGGCAAGCGCTCCAGGGTCGACGAGATAAACGGGACCCTGAGCGCGATAGGCGCGAGGCTGACCCTAGAGCCGCACGAGTCCTGGCTCGGGCCCGACGGCTCTCAGAAGTCGGCCAGCTCGCGTTCAGCGGCCAGGGGGGAGGGCCTCATGCCCGCGGTCTACCTGTACGAGAGCTACGGATACGCCAAGAGCGCAGTGCCGGACGCCTTCATACGATTCGAGTTCATCTCCAACGAAGGCGCCCTCAACGCGTCGGTCACCACCGACGCGAAAGGCATGGCCAATACGAGCATCTCGGCGATCGCCGCGCCCGGCAAGGAGGCGACGGTCCGCGCCTATCCGATTTTCACGTCCGAGGGCTATAGCTACGCGTTCAAGACGGTATTCCGCGACTTCAGCTTCGTCGCCCCGCCCAACCTCGCCCTCGTCGCGGCGCTCGAGCGGACGCCGTCGGGGGAGAGCGCTAACCCGCGCGTCCTGGACGCGGTCGCCAGCGCGCTCAAGCCGCTCGGCGTCGAGGTCGCGGCCTTCAACGGCGTCTTGGCCTCGGAACGCTTCAAGGCGGCTTTCGGAGGCGACGCCGCCGCGCTCTCGGCCCTGTCCGGCTCCGTAAAGGCCGGATTCTTCGCGCTCGTCCACGTGGACGTAGGCGCGCCTACCCGCATGGAATACGGCGGCAAGGTCTACAATATCTTCATAGCCTCCGCCAAGGCGACGCTGAGGATCGTTCGAGTCGACGGAACCGTCGTATTCGCGCAGGCTAAGGACGGCGTCAGGGGGCAGGGCGGCACCGAGCAGGCCGCGATCGACGACTGCCTGGTTAAGGTACGCGAGGAGCTCGCGGCCATCGTGTCGAGAGATTCCGCCGCTATTAAGAAGGCTTTCTCGGAGTAGCGCCCGGAGGCTTGGGAATCAGCCGGGCCCGCGTCAGCCTGCCGAGCCCCCTGCGGGCGGCGTCCATGCCCGCCCGCTCCACCCTGGCCCCCCGCTCCCCGGGATCCTCGAAGAGGCTCCTCTGCACGCGGCTACCGTCGTCGAGGCCCGCTAGCCCGAGGCCGACGAGCCGGAGCGGGCGCCCGTCCCATTTCCGCGAGAGGAGTCCCCGGGCGGCCTCGAAGACGTCGCTCGATCCGGAGAACGGCTCCGGCCTCGTCTCCCTCGCGCTCAGCGTCTCGAAGTCCCCGTATCGCAGCTTTACGACGACGCACCGAGAGATCGTCCCGTCCGCGTAAAGCCTGGCGACGAGCTCCTCGGCCATGCCTAGCAGGGTGCCCTCTATCGCGTCGACGTCGGAGACGTCTCGCTCGTAGGTCGTCTCGGAGCTCACCGACCTCGACCTCGACTCGGACGCGTATATCCCCGGGTCGATGCCGCGCGCGGCTTCGTAGACGAATTCTCCTCCGGCCTTGCCGAAAATCGACTCGACGGTCTCGCGGGAAAGCGCCAGTAGCCGCTCCATGGTGCCTACGCCCAGCTCCTCGAGCCGCGCGCGGCTCTTCGGCCCGACGCCCCAGAGGTCCTTGAGGCGCAGGCCGGACATGAACTCCGCCTCGCCTCCCTCCTCTACGACGACGAGCCCCGCGGGCTTCATCGTCCCCGAGGCTACCTTGGCGACGTAGCGGTTAGGGGCTATCCCCACGGATATCGACAGCCCTATCTCGTCCCGGATCCTGTCGCGTATCGCCTCGGCGGCCCGGACGGGAACGCCCCATAGGAGCTCCGTCCCGCTCATGTCGAGGCTAGCCTCGTCTATGGAGACCCTGATAGTGTCCGGGGTGAAGTCCTCGAACACCGACATGACGCGCGACGACAGCTCCGCGTAGCGTCCCATCCTCACCGGCAGGAAGGCCGCCTGGGGACAGAGCCTGTAGGCCTCGGATATAGGCATGGCGGAATGGACGCCGAAGCGCCTGGCCTCGTAGGAGCAGGTCGAGACGACGCCCCGCTGCCCGGGGGCGGCCCCGACGACGATCGGCCGGCCCGCCAGGGAAGGGTCGTCGAGCGCCTCGACGGAGGCGAAGAAGGCGTCTAGGTCGATATGGAAGAAGACGCTCATAGGCCCAGGGGAGCGGTCCTGACGATCGCCTCGGCGGCGGCGCAGGCCAAGGCGCCCAGCGTCCAGAAGGCGGCCGTCTTGCGGCCTCGCCTGAGGCTGGCCTCCGGGGACGAGGAGGCGACCAGCCACAATCCGAAGGGAGCCGCGTAGGCGGCGACGACGACCGAGCCCCTGAGCCCGGCGTCCAGTATCGACGCGGCCACGCTTCCAGACCCGCCGGTCGCGTCGCCTATCAAGGCCACCACCCGAGGGTCGAAGAACGGCAAGGCGACGAGGAGCGTCGCGAGGAGGCCTATAGCCGCGGTAATAGCGCTAGCGGACGCGAATACGACGAGCGCCATCGCGACGAGCAAGAAAGCGGCCGCTGGCGGGAAGAGGGCTACCGATACGAGGGCGTCGAGGCAGAGGAGCGCGAGCGCGGCCCTCGCGGCGTCTATGCGGCCATGGTCGCCGTGCAGGCCGAGCTTGGCCGCGATCCCGGAGGCCGCGTAGAAAACGCATAGGGCGCTGACGATGCGGATTACGAGGGCGAGCGATACGATCAACGGGCTCCCGTCCCCGCCGGATGGATCAGAGGGGCCACGGGCCGCCTCGACGACGGCTTCCGCCAAGGCCGCCAAGGCCTTCGAGCCTAGCAAGGCGGTTAGCGATAGCCCGAATGCTGATAGAGCCTCCCGCGTAACGGTCAGGAGGGACGCGACCCGGCGGCGCCCCTTGAATAATCCTAGGGCCAGGGAAGCGCTCAAGAGCGCGGTCGCCATTAAGGCGACCAAGACTATCGTCGAGTCCCGCACGGTCAATAGGCCGAAAGGCAGGGGATATCGCAGGTACGACACGTCCTCGCCCGAGAGATAGGCGCCCTTCGAACCGATAGAGTATTCGCCGAGGGCCGCCTCCGCGAAGGCGACGGCGAAATCCGCTATGTCCGCGGCGGGGCTGGCTTCGGCGTCGCCGGAAGGGCCTTTCGCCTGTATAGCCACGGCGGGGAGCCCCGAGTCTAGCCAAGGGCCCAGGGCCTCCGACCCGGTCGAGAGGCCCGCGGCCGCGTAGAAGTCGGCTATCGGCGTCTCGACCAGCTCGATGCCGACGGCCGCCGCCGCCGCCCGCGCGGCCTCGACGACGCGAAGGGGCGACTGCCTGCGCCACGAGGCGGCCCTGAGGCGCAGGCCCGCGGGAACCGAGCCGAGATCCAGGACGAGGACGGCGTCGACTCCAAGGTCAGCGAGGGCCGGGCCGAGCCGGGCCTCGCGTATGAGCGGCTCTCCCTCGGACGGCGGTGCCGCGCGCGCGTCCTCGTCGATCAGGAACAGGTAGACCGTTCCGTACGGCGACGAACGCCCGAAGCGGCGCGCTATCGCCAGGAGGGCTTCCGAGGACCGCGCGAAGGACGCCCTCGATATCGACGCGACGAAGGCTATCGCTGCGGGACCGTCTCCGACCGTGTAGCTGGCTACGACGTCGGATACGCCCGCTACGTCGGCCTTCCCCGCCTCGGAATCCTCGAGGCCCGAGAACAGGGCCGCGGCCCGGGCTCGCGCGTACGCCGGATCGAAGCCGCCGGCATCCTCCGCGCCTAGGTACGGGGCGAGCGGCGCCAACGAGGCGATAAGCGCTAATGCGAAGAGCGGGCTTGGCCGAAACATGATGTAGGGGAATCTTAGGGGCGCGGTCGTTCCTGGTCAATACCGTTTTACACGGCGACCGCGATGGGATATACTGGCCTCTCCTGCAGGGGACCTTACGAGAGCGTAGCGCCTTGCATCGTTGTATCGCATGCGAATATCCGGGGGTTAGGGTCGAATGGGTTCTCAGGAACGCAAGGCAATCATAGAGCTTCCCGTCAAGGTCGTCCTCACCGATATCGGAACCACCTACTTCATCAAGAACAACAAGAAGCTAAGGAAGTTCAAGCTCGCTGATAACGTAGAGGAATACGGCATACTCCTCGACCACTTCACGCCCTCGAGCCTCCAGCGCATGATGCTCATCGACTACGTGGCTAAGGTGGAGATATCGGATAGCGAATTCGTGAAGATACGGCAGGAGGTCATGGACATCTCCAAGCTCGTCACCTATACGATGATGTACAGGCAATACGACGCCTATATCTTCCAACGCCTGCTAGCGAGCGACGTCATCAAGAACTGGAACCGCAAGAACCCAGCGAACATCATAGACGACAGGACCAAGATCAACGACGCCTTCCTCCTAAACGCCATAAAGGAGAAGGAGAAGGACATAGCGGAGATCAAGAGATCCGTCCTCGCCCCCATGTACGCCTTCATCAATAGGAATTCCAACCTCCTGCCGGAGGAGAAGAATATCCAGCTGCTCCTGTCCGAGAAGTTCCTCAATACGCTGCGCCCCTTCACCTGGTTCATCATAGCGAAGTTCCAGGGCTCGGACGGATACGAGTCCCTCATCAAGGATATACGCACCGGGCTCGCCGAGTACATGGAGAAGGCCAAGATCGCTGAGTACGTAGCTCTCAACGTCATGGAGCTAGCGGCCAACGCCGAGAATAGCAACCTGAAGCGGGAGGCTAAGGCCGTCTTCAAGGGCGCCGTCGATATGAACGCGGTGCTGTTCGACCCTAACGTACGCCACCAGGTGCTCGACTCGCTGCAGAGGAAGGGCGAACTGGTATCCATCTCGTGGCGGCTCGGCTCCAGGGGCACGTCCATAGGGACCCAGGGCAAGCTGAATGTAACGATCTATAACAAGGAATCGGAGTACGAGAAGATGAAGGAGGCCTTCGACGAGAAGAAGAACGCCGACCTGAAGAAGCGTACGCTGCAGGATTTCTACAAGGCCCTGCCCGAGGGCGAGTCCAATACGGACCTGGGGCTGTACTACCTTTCTTACCTTTCCGAGGCCTGCGAGAAGGTTAACGTGAAATTCGAGTCGTTCGTGAGCCAGGCCTCGGGCTCGGATCTATCCGTCGTTACGATGGCTATTAATCTTTAATAATATCGATATTATTTTATTATATGATGAACATTGATTCCCTTGCGGTTTCTTGACAGAGATTGGCGTTTCATATACCTTTATTGATTGAACGGAGGATTCTACTCGATGGCTAAGATCAAGTACGTGTACTACTTCGGCGACGGCAAGGCCGAAGGCGACGCAAAAATGAAGGAAGAGCTCGGCGGCAAGGGCGCGAACCTCGCCGAGATGACTAACCTCGGAATTCCGGTCCCCCCTGGCTTCACGGTTTCGACCGACGTGTGCGCCGCGTTCTACGAGAACAAGCGCAAGTACCCCGACGGCCTCGAGGCCGAGGTAGCCGATCACCTCGCCCGGCTCGAGAAGTCCATGGGCAAGAAGCTTGGCGATCCTTCGGATCCGCTCCTCGTCTCGGTGCGCTCCGGCGCGGCCCAGTCGATGCCGGGCATGATGGATACCATCCTGAACCTCGGCCTCAACGACAAGGCCGTCGAGGGCCTGGCCAAGATGACCGGCAACCCCCGGTTCGCCTACGACTCCTACCGCCGTTTCATCCAGATGTACGGCGACGTCGTGCTCGAGGTGCCGCACGACGATTTCGAGCACGCCCTCGCCTCCGCCAAGAAGGCTAAGAAGGTCGAGCTCGATACCGGCCTGTCCGCCGACGACCTCAAGAAGCTCGTCGAGACCTACAAGGCCATCGTCAAGAAGCACACCAAGAAGGATTTCCCGCAGAACCCCAAGGAGCAGATGTTCGGAGCCATGGGCGCCGTCTTCGGTTCCTGGATGAACGAGCGGGCGATCAAGTACCGCGACCTCAATAACATCAAGGGCCTCAAGGGCACCGCCGTTACCATCCAGTCGATGGTCTTCGGCAACTGGGGCGACGATTCCGGCACGGGCGTATGCTTCAGCCGCGACCCGTCCACCGGCAAGAACGAGTTCTACGGCGAGTTCCTGATGAACGCGCAGGGCGAGGACGTCGTCGCCGGCATCCGCACCCCGGAGAAGATCGCCACGCTGGCGAAGAAGAACGCGGCCGTCTACAAGCAGCTCGTCGGCATCAAGGATCGCCTGGAGAAGCATTTCAGCGACATGCAGGACATGGAATTCACCGTCCAGCAGGGCAAGCTCTTCATCCTCCAGACCCGCAACGGCAAGCGCACCGGCGCCGCCGCCGTCAAGATGGCCGTGGAGATGGTCGCCGAGAAGCTGATCTCCAAGGATACCGCCATCCTGCGCGTATCCCCCGACCATATCGACCAGATGCTCCACCCCGCCATCGACCCCAAGGCCTCCAAGGCCGCTAAGACCCTGGCGAAGGGCCTCAACGCTTCCCCCGGAGCCGCCTGCGGCCAGGTCGTGTTCAGCGCCGCCGACGCCGAGGCCTGGGCCAAGGACGGCAAGAAGGTCCTCCTCGTCCGCAAGGACACCAGCCCCGAGGACATCGGGGGCATGGTCGTCGCCGAGGGAATCCTGACCGCCACCGGCGGCATGACGAGCCACGCGGCCGTCGTCGCCCGCGGCATGGGCACCCCCTGCGTCTCCGGCGCCCAGGAGCTCTCCATAGTCGGCAAGGTCGCCACCGTAGCCGGCGTCAAGTTCAAGGAAGGCGACTGGATGACGATCGACGGCTCCACCGGCGCGATCTTCCAGGGACAGCTCCCGCTCGTGGCCGCCAAGATCGGCAAGGAGCTCGAGACCTTCCTCAAGTGGGCCGACGAGGTACGCGAGAATTCAGCCCGCGGCGCCCTCAAGGGCTTCTCCGTCCGCACCAACGCCGACACCCCGGCCGACGCCAAGCGCGCCTTCGACTTCGGCGCCCAGGGCATAGGCCTCTGCCGCACCGAGCACATGTTCTTCGACAAGGAGAAGCTGATCCACTTCCGCGCGATGATAGTCGCCGAGAACGAGAAGGATCGCAAGGAAGCCCTGAAGAAGATCCTGCCGCTCCAGAAGAAGGACTTCCTCGGCATCTTCAAGGCCATGGAAGGCAAGCCCGTCACCATCCGCCTCCTCGACCCGCCGCTCCACGAGTTCGTCCCGCACACCAAGGCGGAGACCGAGGAACTCGCCAAGCTCATCGGCGTCAAGGCCAAGGATCTCCAGCCCAAGATCGACCGCCTCCACGAGTCCAACCCGATGCTCGGGCACCGCGGCTGCCGCCTCGCGATAACCTACCCCGAGATCTACGACACCCAGGTCGAGGCGATCATGCAGGCCGCCGTAGAGTGCGCCAAGAAGAAGATCCCCGTCGCGCCCGAGATCATGATCCCGCTCATCTGCGATCCCAAGGAGCTCCAGGTCCTCAGGGCCCGCACCCAGAAGATCGTCGACGAGTATACGGCGAAGGCCGGCCTCAAGATGAAGGTGCTCATCGGTACCATGATCGAGGTTCCGCGCGCCGCCATCCTCGCCGACAAGGTCGCCGAGCACGCCGACTTCTTCAGCTACGGCACCAACGACCTGACGCAGATGACCTACGCCTTCAGCCGCGACGACGCCGGCTCCTTCCTGCCCGAGTACCTCGCCCAGGAAGTCCTGCCCGCCAACCCGACCGAGACCATAGACGAGGAGGGCGTCGGCTTCCTGATGAGGCACGCCGCCGAGTACGGCCGCAAGGCCAAGGCCGACCTCAAGCTCGGCATCTGCGGCGAACAGGGCGGGGACCCCGCCACGATCGACTTCTGCTACCGCATCGGCCTCAACTACGTATCGTGCTCGCCCTTCCGCGTGCCGATAGCGCGCCTGGCCGGAGCCCAGGCCGTACTTCGTAACTCCAAGAAGTAAGGCCCTTCCCTAGTTCCGTGACCGGCCCGGCTTCCAGAACGGAGGCCGGGCCTTCTTATTAAGAGGCTAGCGAAGAGGATACGAGATTGAGGGACAGGATAGAGCCGAACCATAAGATGGGATCTCTCTTCCTCGCCTCGTATCCGCTTAACCTCTTCGTTATCCCCGTATTCCTATTCTTCCTCGGAGCTAAGCGTGGTTGACCTGGTCGACGCTATGGATCGCTTGCTCAGGGCCTACGGGCCGAGGGGATGGTGGCCGCTACCCTCTTTGGCCGGAACTCCGGGACGGGACGGCGACGGCTACTCGCTGGGGCCGTCGTTGCCGGTGGGTCCCGGCGGAGCGTCGCTAGGGCGATCGTTGCGCTTCGAGATCGCCGCCGGGGCCGTGCTGGCGCAGAACACCGCGTGGACCGGCGCCGAGCGCGCCCTGCTCGGCCTCGCCCGGCGGGGCGCGCTGTCGCCTGAGGGCGTCCTCGGCCTCTCGGCCGACGAGCTCATGTCTATACTCAAGCCGGCGGGAACCTTCAGGATCAAGGCCGCTTATCTACGGAGCGTCGCGGCGGCCTGGCGGGAGCTCGATACGGGCGCGCCCGGGAGGGAAGCCCTCTTAGGCGTACCGGGAATCGGCCCTGAGACGGCGGACTGCATACTCCTCTACGCGTACGGATCGCCGGTATTCGTGGCGGATTCCTACGCCCGGAGGTTCCTGTACCGCCTCGGCTATCCTATCGACGGCTCCTCCTACGAACGGTCCAGGCTCTATGCCGAGGGACGCCTGCCTC